>JAUIAC010000238.1 GCA_030425545.1 bacterium
GACCAGAACGCGCCCAGCGCGTTCACCACCCGGACCCGGTAGGACACGGTCGCGCCCGGCTGGAGGCCCTTGAGCTGTACGCTCCCCTGGCCGGCCTGGCTGGCGCCAACGGCCACCTCCTTGCCCCAAGCGCTGGCCTTGTCGCCGCCGTCTTGGCCGCCGTAGAAGACGCTCAGCGTCGCGCCCTTGCCGCCTGGGTCGACGACGTTGAAGCGCGCCGTCGCCGCGCCGCCTGCCACCTGCGACGGGGGGAGCGCGCTGACCTCGGCGGGGTAGGGAAACCACGCCCGCATCGGGTCGTCGAGCCACGGGGGCAGCGCCGCCACCGGGCCCAGACAGCCGGCCTGCGTCACCGGCAGGGACCAGTGCTTGAAGAACCAGCCCAGCCGCTTGCCCGTGGTCTGCGACATCTGCACGCACCAGGTGTCGACACGGGCTTGATCCGTCTTGGGCACCTGCGCGCCCGGGAGCTTGTAGTAGGCCTGCCAGACCTGCTTGAACGCCCCCCAGCCAAAGCTGTCTTTGAGCTGCAGGTACATCTGCAGGCCGACCCACGGCGACCAGTCCTTGTTCTTGGCGCCGCCCGCGATGAAGCCCTGCACCAGCTGCTTGGCCTTGGCCGCCACGGTGTTCGGGTGGCACCCGGCGGTCTGCGTGGTGAGCTTCTCGCAGCTGTGCACCGACCACAGGTTGACCGTGACCTCGCCGGCCTTGGGGATCACCGTCGGGCGCCACTGGTGGTTGTGACCGATCTCGTGGAACAGGCCCCAGCTCCCCTCGGCCTTGACCTTCGCCAGGTTGAGCAGCTGCGCCGGGCTGTCGAGGTGGGTCATGATCGGGTAGCCCGAGTGCATGTAGCCCGCGGAGATCTGGCGGTCGGCGGTGATCCGCTCGCGCCGCGGCCGGGTCAGGGGGATCGCGGCGAGCTTGGCGCTCTCGTCGAGCACGCTGTCCCAGAAGGCGAGCACAGCTGCGGGGTTGTCGAGCTTGCGCACGTGCGTCGAGGGCAGCGTGAAGGCGACCCGCTTGCCCACCAGCTCGGCCCAGGGGCCCGGCGCGTCACGGGAGGTCTTCCACTGGGCCGCGGTGGTCTCTCCCGCCACGAAGCGCGGCGCGGCGACGGCGCCAGCAAAGGTGACCTGCACCGGCCCGAGCTTGGCGCCCACGGGGACCGAGAGGTAGATGGGCCCGCCGAAGAGCGACCCGACCTGGGTCGTAGCCCCCGTCAGCGGCCACACGCGGGAGAGGTTCGGGTGACGCTCGATCTTGGCCTTGCTCCACAGCAGGTCGCTGTGAGCGCCGATGCGGACCCCGAGGCCCTGGCCCGCCCCCTTGGACCCGAGCGTCACCGTCACCACGGCCCCGGGCGGCGCGTAGAGCCCCGTGGCGCGGCGCGCCGGCGCCTTGGGCTGGCCAGCGGTGAACTCGGGGTGCAGCCCGGCGTGGGTCCCGTTCAGCGTCAGCGTCACCGTGGACTTGGCCGCGTCGGGCGGCACCGCGCCCGGGAAGTCGGCGGCGGCGGGGTGGGCGTAGAGCTTGGCCGCGGGCAGGGTCAGGTGGTCTTTCTCGTCGACCCGCAGCGCGAGCACGGAGAGGGGCTGCGAGGCCGCGACGACGGGCTTGGTGGCCGTGGGCACGAGGGGGCCGACCTTGGCTCGGAAGCCATGGGCGACCTGAAAGAAGGCGGCCTCGCTCAGCGGCAGCACCCGCACGGCGACCCCGGCGAAGCGGGCGAGGGCGACGCGTGTGGCGAGGGCCAGCTGCGCCTGCCCCGCGGCGTGCAGGCTGGCGAGCTGCAGCGCCACGCGCGCGTTGGACCAGGGCGGCGGTGCGGTCTGGCTCACCGGGACCACGCCCTGGGTGGCCCAGTCAGCGCTCCAGGTGAGCCCACCGGCGGCCGTGACCGCGTTGGGGGCGAAGGCCTCAGCGACCTCTTTGCCCGGGTTCTGGCTCGCCCACCACCAGGCCTGTCCGCCGGTGAGGAGGCCGCCGCCCTGGTTGACGAAGGCCGCCAGCGCGCTGACGTCGCTGGCCTTCCAGCCCGCGCTGGCGGTGGTGACCAGCACGTCGACCCCGGCGAGCTGGCTGGGGGTGACGGCCTTGACGCTGTAGCCCTGGCCCTGCAGCGCCGCCTTCAGCTTGGTGTAGGCGCCGAGGACGCCGACGGTGGCCTTGGGCTTGCTCTGGGCCAGCCACGACACCGCCTGCAGCGCGAAGGTGAGGTTGCCGCCGGTGAGGGTGCCGTCGCCCAGGTAGGAGTTGTGGCCAAAGGCGACCACGCGACCGGCGCCCTGGGTCGTCGACGCGACGAGGACGCGGTCTTCCTTGTCGACCACGTGGGCGCAGGCGCCGGAGCCGTGCACCACGAGCGGTCCCGTTAGGCCGCCACCCGAGTTGAGGCTGGCGACGCCCTTGGCCAGCGCGGCATGCCGAGCTGCGCATGCGGCGCTGGCGACGAGCTCCAGCTGGCAGGCGCCGTCGCAGCCGTCGCCGGGGACCTTGCCGCCGTCGTCGCACTGCTCGGTGGACGGGTGGAGGACGCCGTCGCCGCACACCGGGGGTGGGGCGAGGGTGTCGGGCGTGATGGTGTCTGGGGCGCCGGTGTCGGGCGTGACGGTGTCGGGCGTGCCGGTGTCGGGCGTGCCGGTGTCGGGCGTGCCGGTGTCGGGCGTGCCGGTGTCGGGCGTGCCGGTGTCGGGCGTGACGGTGTCGGGCGTGATGGTGTCTGGGGCGCCGGTGTCGGGCGTGACGGTGTCTGGGGCGCCGGTGTCGGGCGTCACGGTGTCGGGCGTCACGGTGTCTGGGGCGCCGGTGTCGGGCGTCACGGTGTCGGGCGTCACGGTGTCGAGACCGCCGGCGTCGAGAGCGCCGGCGTCGGGCGTGCCGGTGTCGGGCGTACCGGCGTCGGGCGCGTCGCTCGGTGCGGCGTCCTGCGACGCGACGTCCTGAACGCCCGCAGGCTGCGCGCTCGGGTCCCCAGCGCAACCCCAGAGCAGGATCAGGGCGGCGAGGCGGTGGGTGCGAGACGTCAGCATGGGTCGGGCTCCGCGGGCGGTCGGACGGGACGGCGGCCACAGGGTACGTTTCCTTTTCGAGCGGAAGAAGGGAGAGTCACGCCGACACGCTCAGTCTTCGCTGCAACCTCGACGCCATCGACCTTGCGGTCCCCGTGGAGCGCCCATGCCCCCCGACACCCTGCTGGCCATCGCGCTCGGGACGCTGCTGGGGAGCCCCGTCCTGGCGGTGGCGGCGGCGTGGGCGGCGCGCGCACGGCTTCGGGTGGTCCCCGGCGAGGGCGCGCGCGTCATGCCCGGGCTACCGGAGCGCCCCGCGCTCACCGGCAGCGCCGCGCGTCGCTTCGACGCGTCGGTCCGCCGGGCGGAGCGGCGCGCGGTTCGGCTGCTCCTGCGGGCCCACGCTGGTCCGCGGATCACCGGGGTCGACGCGGCGGCCCTCTCGGCCAGCCTCGGCGTGGAGCCGGAGATCAGCCGCGCCTTGCTCGAGGACTGGCGCGGTCGCCTGCCCTGCCGTCTGCAGGTCACCGAGCGCGGTCGCCTGCTGCACGACTTCCCGCGCGAGGCGGTGGCGCGCGCCGTGGTGCGGGGCTGGCACAGCTGGCCACAGCGGGTCGCGCTCTTTGTCGCCGCGGTCATCGCCAACCTGGGCGCCACCTGGTGGGTGCTCGTGGGCGTCGCGAGCGCCGCGGTGTCGCTGACCGCGGTGTGGCAGGCCGAGGGCGAGGGGCCCAAGGTGGTGGCGGCGATCCTGGGCATCGGGCTCCTGGTGGCGATCTTCGCTGTCGCGGAGACCGGGGCCTGGTTCATCCGTGCGCTGCAGTGGGGGACGCGACCGCACATGGCGCCAGCCCGGCGCCCCGCCTCGGACGAGCGGCCGGCTTCGGCCCGCACCGCCATGGCAAAGCCAGGTCCCAGCACGTCGAAGAGCAGGTGGTGGGACGACCTGGACCTCGGCGGCGTCGACGCCGGCGCCGAAGGCTGTGGCCTGGTCGTGCTGCTGGTGTGTGTGGCCGTGCTCGCGGCCGCGCTGGTCGGCGGGCTGGTGGTCGTGGGGGTGTGGGCGCGTGGGCTGTGGCGCTCCGCCAAGCGCTTTGGCGAGCCCGAGGGCGCAGTCGCGCCGGGAGACTGGCTGGCCCAGGCGGCACGGTCGTCGTTTCTGGAGCGCTGGGTGCCCACAAACGACCTGGCCGTGCGCCTGGTACGCGCGCTCGGACGTATGCTGCGGGGGCGCCCTGGCGACGACGACCTGGGTCGACGGGTGCTGACACGCTGCCGCCCGGCCGGTGACACCTACGCCGCCGTGGGTGCGCTCGAGGTCGCGCTGCACGAGGGCCTCGCGTCGGCGGACGCGCTCACCCTGCTGGCGCAGCTGGTGGCGCGCCTGGACGGCGACCTGCAGGTGACCGAAGCGGGCGACGTGGTGGCCCTGCTCCCGCGGGACGCAGCGCGAGCCGCCAGCGCGGCGCCGGTGCCCCCCGGCGGCAGCGTCACCGGTCGCGGGCGGCCCGAGTACCTGGGCGACGCCCCCGAGAAGACAGCCGGCGTCGGCCTCCGCGAGCGGCTGCCCGTGAACGTGCCTGGCCTGACCCGCGCCCAGGTCGACGCCGCGTCGCGCCTCGCGGGTGGCCCGCTGGTGACGCTGGTCGGACTCACGCTGGCCCTGCTCTTCGCCCCGAGCGAGCTGCCGGTGCCTGCCGGGGAGCTGGGGCTCCTCGCCCTCTTCTGCGTCCTGGTGCCGGGCACGCTGACGCTGGCGGTGGTCACCCGGGCGGCCGTCGCCATGTCGGCGCGACACGGGCTGCTGCGCGACGTCCGCCGACACGCCGTGGCCGCGCTGCGACACGCGCTGGACACGGGCGCCGCCGAGGTCGACAGCCGCGCGCTCGCGGGGCGACTCGCCGCCGCTGTGGCGCCCCACGCGCCGGGCTGGGGAGACCTGTCGCGCGAGGTCGAGGCGGTGTGGGCCGACCTGGGGCTCGAGCCCGGCGGCGTCGACGGCGCCGAGCCGAGCCGCTGGGCTGTAGCCCCGCTCCGGACGCGGCTGGACGCCATCGCCGCGGCGGCGACGCCCGCGGCGACGAGGGCCACCGCCGACCCCGTGGTCTACGACTCGCACGCTTGACCCAGGTCACGGCGGCCGGAGGGGCCGGCGCGTAGGCTGAGCTCCCGGGAGGGGGCCATGCCACGACTCGACCTCAAGCTCAGCTTCCAGTGCAACAACCGCTGTGTGTTCTGTGTGCAGGGCGACAAGCGCGACACGGAGCCCTGCCGCCCAGCGGACGACGTGCGCGCCCAGCTCGAGCGTCACCGGGCGCGCTGTGACGCCGTGGTGTTCACCGGCGGCGAGGTCACCCTGCGGGACGACCTGCTGGACCAGGTGCGGGTGGCTCGCGACCTCGGGTACCGCGCGATTCAGGTCCAGACCAACGGCCGGCGCATGAGCTACGCGCCCTATGTCGACGCGCTGATCGACGCGGGTGTGACCGAGCTGGCACCGGCGATCCACGGCGCAGACGCCGCCACCCACGACGCGCTGGTGCAGGCCCGCGGCGCGTTCAAGCAGACTGTGCGCGGGATTCGCCACGCCCGCAGCCGCGGCCTGCCCGTGGTGCTCAACAGCGTCATCGTGCGGCAGAACGTCGCCCAGCTGCCCGCCATGGTCCGTGGCTTCGTCACGCTGGGCGTGCGGCAGAGCCAGTTCGCCTTCGTGCACGCCCTGGGCACGGCCGCCCAGCGCTTCGACACCGTGGTGCCCCGCTACGCAGCGGTGTACCCCTACCTGCGCGAGGCCTTGCTGCTCGGCGAGCGAGCGGGGCTGCGGATGATGGCGGAGGCCGTGCCCCTGTGCTGGATGCGCGGGCTGGAGCGCTTCGTGTCGGAGGCCTACATGCCCGAGACCACCGTGGTCGACAGCCAGGTCACCATCGCGAGCTACGCCGACTGGCGCCACGCCGAGGGCAAGGCCCACGGGCCAGCGTGCGCCACCTGCACCTGGCGGCGCCGGTGCGAGGGGCCCTGGCGCGAGTACGCCGACGCCTTCGGCTGGGACGAGTTCGTGCCACGGAGCGACGTGCCGCCGCCCAGCTGAGGGATCAAGCGCCGCCGAGCAGCCACGCCAGCGCCGCCGCCACCGCCGCGAAGGTCGACGCCAGCCCGGCGAAGGCCAGCCTGTGGCCGCGTGGGTACGCTCAGAAGGCCGGCTCCCGGTCACCCGGGTCGAAGAAGAAGCGCAGCGGCAGGTGTACGCGCTGCTGCCACGCCAGCTCGGTGTGGCTGGCACCCTGGTGGACGTAGAGGCCGAGATTGGGGGCCGTCAGCAGCCCGGTGGCCTGCAGCGCGCCGTGCAGCGCCTGGGTGTTGGCCAACCCGTCGTTGACGGTGCCCGCGTCGAGCCACACGCGCGTGGGCCCGCCGATGAAGGCCGCGCCGGGCGGCAGCGCGGGGCTCTGCTGGGCGTCGACGCTCTTGCCGGTCGCCACGGCGGCGGGCAGCTGCTGCACGGCCCACGGCTGGGTCGCCTTGTTCTTCCACCACCAGGAGCCGCTCATGGCCATGGCCCCGCGCCACACCTTGGGGCGGTCGAGGGCGGCGAAGAGGCTCATGAGGCCCCCCAAGCTCGAGCCGCCGATCACCGGCCGGGTCGCGTGCAGCCGGTAGCGCTTGTGCAGCTCGGGCAGGACCTTGTCGCTGAGCCAGTCGAGCGTCTGGGCGCCGCCGCCGCCGGTCGGTGTGAAGGTGGGGTCGGCCCAGGGGGTGTACTCGTAGACGCGCGCCGCGCCGCCGTGATCCACCGCCGCCACCACCACCTCGGTGAGCGCCCCGGCGGTCAGCGACGCGCGCACGGCGTCCTGCACCTGCCAGGCGACCCCGAAGGTGGCTGTCTTGGCGTCGAAGATGTTCTGTCCGTCGAAGAGCACGAGCAGGGGGTAGCTGGCCAGCGTGTTCTCGTCGTAGCCAGGCGGCAGGAACACGCGGACCGTGCGCGCCTTGCCCGCGGGCCCGACGAAGGCGAAGTCCTCGCGACGACCCTGGCCGTGCTTCGGCTCGAAGTAGGGGTAGAGATGTCGGGTCTGGCCGGGCTGGATCACGTGGTTGGCGCCGATGGACCACTGCAGCTTGCCGCCGGCGGTGCGGACGGCCTTGACCCGCAGCGCGCCGGCGGTCAGCGGGAGGGTGAAGGCGACCTGGGTCGCGCCAGGGGCGACGGGCGGCGACGGGGTCGTCGGCAGCGTGGTCTGCGCCCAGCTGAGCGGCGCCTTGTCGCCCCGCAGGCCGAGCGTGTGCGCGGCGGGGTGATGGACCACCACGGTGGTCACCATGGGCGCGGTGGCGTCCGCGGCGGCGTCTGCGGACGTGTCGGACGCTACCGTGTCGGGCACCACCGTGTCGGGCACCACTGTGTCGGGCACCACTGTGTCGGGCACCACCGTGTCGGGCACCACTGTGTCGGGCGCCACTGTGTCGGCTCCTCCTCCCGTCGGTCCGGCTGGCTCCGGCGCCGCACAGCCCAAGACCGCCACCGCCGCCAGCCACAGCCACCGTCTTGACCCCGCCATCGCCGTCCCTCCGCCGCGCCTGCCCTCAGCCAGCCTACCTCAGTCGGCCCTGCGGCTTGCTGCCCCCGCGTGGCGCGGCTACAAGCGTGCCTGTCCGGGAGCGCGACGCAGCCAGCGCGTGCATCCCTCGGAGGTGCCCATGTTCGACGCTCCCTCCGCGCTCGCCGCGCGACCGCCGCTCCGTGACCTGCTCGCGACCCGAATCGTGGTCATGGACGGCGCCACGGGCACCATGCTCCAGCGCATGGAGCTCACCGACGCGGACTTCCGAGGCGCCCAGTTCGCCGACCACCCCGGCGAGCTCTTCGGCTGCAACGACCTGCTCTGCCTGACCAAGCCCGAGGTGGTGCGCGAGGTGCACGACATGTACCTCGACGCCGGCGCGTGGCTGATCGAGACCAACACCTTCAACGCCAACACCTTCTCGCTCGCCGACTACGCCCTCGAGGCGCACGCCTACGCCATCAACAAGGCCGCCGCCGAGCTCGCCCTCGCCGCCGCCGCGCACTGGACCGCCCAGGACCCCACCCAGCCCCGCTACGTGCTCGGCTCCATCGGCCCCACCAACAAGACCGCCTCGCTCTCGCCGGACGTGAGCGACCCCGGCCACCGCGACGTGAGCTACGACGACGTCGTCGCCGCCTACACCGAGCAGGCGCGCGGGCTGCTCGACGGCGGCGCCGACATCCTGCTGGTGGAGACGGTGTTCGACACCCTCAACGCGCGCGCCGCCCTCTTCGCCATCGACCAGCTCTTCCGGGCCCGCGGTCACAGCGTGCCGGTGGTGGTCTCGGGCACGATCACGGACCTCTCCGGCCGCACCCTCTCCGGGCAGACGGTCGAGGCCTTCGTGCAGTCGGTCAGCCACTTCCCGGTGCTCGCCATCGGGCTGAACTGCGCCCTCGGCGGCCAGGAGATGCGGCCCTTCATCGAGGCCCTCAGCAACGCTGCGCCGACCCTGGTGAGCTGCTACCCCAACGCCGGCCTGCCCAACGAGCTCGGCGAGTACGACGAGGGCCCAGAGCAGACCGCCGCCTTCGTGCGCGAGTTCGCCGAGGCCGGCTTCGTCAACCTGGTGGGCGGCTGCTGCGGCACGACGCCGGAGCACATCCGCGCCATCGCGCGGGCGGTCGAAGGGTTGACCCCGCGCACGCCGCCGTCGCTGCCGCCCCGGCTGCGCTTGTCCGGTCTCGAACCTTTCGAGAAGACGCCCGAGATCCGCTTCGTCAACGTGGG
>JAUIAC010000239.1 GCA_030425545.1 bacterium
AGCCGGCCACCAGGCTCGGCTGCCACTGGCTGCTGCCGCCCACCACGCCGTTGCCCAGCTGGCCGTAGTTGCCGTAGCCCCAGCACCACACGCTGCCGTCGCCGCGCAGGGCGCAGCTGTGGTGCTCACCGGTGGCGACCATGGTCGCGTTGCTGACGCCCTTGGCCTGCACCGGCACCGCCGCGTTGGTGGTCGTGCCGTCGCCCAGCTGGCGGTAGTTGTTGTAGCCCCAGCACCACACCGTGCCGTCGGTCTTGGCGCCGCAGGTGTGCAGCCAGCCGCTGGCGAGCTGCTTGAGACCCGTGACCTTGAGCACCGAGCGCGCCGTGTAGCTGGTCTTGGTCAGCCCGTCGCCGAGCTGGCCGTGGCCGTTGTAGCCCCAACAGCTGGCCACGCCGTCGTGGTGCAGCCCGCAGGTGAACGAGGCGCCCGCGTCCACCGCCGCCAGCTTGATCAGCCCCTTGACCAGCACCGGCGTGCGCTGGTTCTGGGTGAAGCCGTTGCCCAGCTGGCCGTAGTTGCTGTAGCCCCAGCAGCGGGCGTAGCCGTCGGCGCCCACGGCGCAGCTGTGGTGGTTGTCCACGCCGATGGCCACGGCCTTCGCCAGGCCCTTGACCTGGGTCGGGATCAACCGGTGGGTCGTGGTGTCGTCGCCCACCTGACCGTAGGCGTTGTAGCCCCAGCACCAGACCGCGCCGGTCTTGGTGCGGGCGCACGAGTGGCTGCCGCCCAGGGCGACCTCCACCGCGTCCTTGAGGCCCTTGACCGCCACCGGCTGGGCCGCGTCGGCCTTGCCGCCGTCGCCGAGCTGACCGTAGTTGTTGCGGCCCCAGCACCACACCAGGCCGTTCGCCACCGCGCAGGTGTGGGTGTCGCCGGCGTCGATGTCGGTGACCCCGGAGAGCCCCTTCACCGCGCGCTGGAAGCCTGAGTTCGTCTTGGTGCCGTCGCCGAGCTGGCCGTAGTTGTTGTAGCCCCAGCACGCCGCCGTGCCGCTCTGCAGCTTGGCGCAGGTGTGGTGACGCCCGCTCGCGATGCTCTCGGCCCAGCCGAGCACCTTGCTGTTGCACGAGCCCGCCGAGCACACCTTGCCCTGGCCGCAGATGGCGCCGCCCGGGGTCGGCGCGTTGACGCAGCCGCCGCTGAGGCTGCTGCAGGTGTCGGAGGTGCACGCGTTGCCGTCGTTGCAGTCCACCGCCTTGCCGCCGCAGCTGCCCTTGGTGCAGGTGTCCTTGAGGGTGCAGGCGTCGCCGTCGTCGCAGCCGTAGCCGTCGAAGGTCGGCTTGTGCGCGCAGGTGCCGTCGTTGGCGTCGCAGTAGGCCGTGGTGCAGGCGTTGCCGTCGTCGCCGCAGTCGCTGTCCAGGGTACACTTGGTGCCGCCGAAGGGCGTGGCGTTGCTGCCGCTGACCGGCACCGGCGTCTTGAGGCTGCCGGAGGTGTGACCGGAGCCCACCTGGCCCTGGGCCGCGTTGCCCCAGCACCACACGCTGCCCTCGCTCCACAGCGCGCACGTGTGGCGCTCGCCCGCGGTCACCGCCACGGCGTGGTCCAGCCCCGGCACCTTCACCGGCGTGACGCGGTTGGTGGTCGAGCCGTCGCCGAGCTGCGCGTAGTTGTTGTAGCCCCAGCACCACACCTGGTCTTTGTCGTCCACGGCGCAGCTGTGGTAGCGGCCCGTGGCCACCGCGCTCAGGTTCTGAATCGTCTGCACCACCACGGCGGACTTGCTCGACGCGGTGAGCCCGTTGCCCAGCTCGCCGTGGCCGTTGTAGCCCCAGCAGCGCACCCGCTTGTCGGCCCCGAGGGCGCAGCCGTGCTGGCCGAAGCCCGCGACCTGGTTGCTCTTGATCAGCTGCTGCACGGGCACCGGCTGGGTCGACCCGGTCACCGACGTGTCGCCGAGCTGGCCGTAGTTGTTGCGGCCCCAACACCACACATAGCCGTCGCTCTTGAGCGCGCAGGCCTGGTCGATGCCCACCTCGACCTGCACCGCGTCGGTCAGGCCCTGCACCTGCACCGGCACCAGGCGGCTGGTGGTCGTGCCGTCGCCGAGCTGGCCGTAGCCGTTGTAGCCCCAGCACCACACCGTGCCGTCGGCCTTGGTCGCGCAGGTGGTCGGCCCGCCCGCGTCGACCTGCATCGCGCCGCCCAGGGACTTCACCTGCACCGCCGACGTCGCGTCAGCCTTGCCGCCGTCGCCGAGCTGGCCGTAGTTGTTGCGGCCCCAGCACCACACGGAGCCGCCCTCTTTCACCGCGCAGCTGTGGGACTCGCCGCCGGCGACGTCGATGCCGTGGTCGAGGCCCTGGACCTCCACCGGCACCGGGTTGTCGAGCTTGTTGCCGTTGCCCAGCTGGCCGTAGGCGTTGTCGCCCCAGCAGCTGACCTTGCCGTCCTGGCGCAGCGCGCAGGTGTGGTAGGCGCCCGCGTCGAGCTCCTTGGCCCAGCCGATGGACTTGGACCCGCACACACCCTTGCTGCACACCTTGTTGGCGCCGCAGGTCGCGCCGCCGGGCAGCGGCGAGAACACGCACGCACCGGTCTGCTTGCTGCAGGCGTCCACCGTGCAGGGGTTGCCGTCGTCGCAGGTCAGCAGCGCGCCCGCGCAGGCGCCGCCCTTGCACGCGTCGCCCTCGGTGCAGCCGTCGCCGTCGTCGCACTGGATGCCGTCACCCGCCGACGTGTGGCTGCACTTGCCCGTGTTCTTGTCGCACGAGGCCACGGTGCAGGGGTTGCCGTCTTCGGCGCAGTCCACGTCGTGGCTGCACAGGTCGGCCCCGCCCGGCGCCTGGTTCGACGCCAACACCTGCAGCGGCCCGGAGAACCCGGCGCTGCCGACGTAGCCGTTGCCGAGCTGACCCCAGTACGCGTAACCCCAGCAGTACACGGTGCCCTCGGGCCACAGCGCGCAGGTGTGGTTGTTGCCCGCCGTCACCGAGATGACGTTGCTCAGCCCCTTGACCTCCACCGGCACCGCCTGGTGGGTCTTCGTCCCGTCGCCGAGCTCGCCGTAGCTGTTGTAGCCCCAGCACAGCACCTTGCCGCCCGCCACCGTGGCGCAGCTGTGGTTGCCGCCCGTGGCCAGGTCCTTGGCGCCCTTGAGCTTGAGCGTCTGCACCGGCACGGCGCTGTTGGTCTTGAGCCCGTTGCCCAGCTGGCCGTAGCCGTTGTAGCCGAAGCAGGCGACCGAGCCGTCCTTCTTCAGCGTGCAGCCGTGCGCCCCACCGGCGTCGACGGTGGTCGCGCCGGTGAGCTGCTGCACCATCACGGGGACGGTCGAGCTGCTCATCCAGCTGTTGCCCAGCCGGTAGCTGCCGTTGCTGCCCCAGCAGTAGACGTAGCCGTCCACCCGCAGCGCGCAGGTGTGGTTGCTGCCGGCCTCGAGGCTGATGACCTGGTCGAGCCCCGGCACCAGCGCCGGCACCACGCGGCTGGTCTTGGTGCCGTCGCCGAGCTCGCCGTTGCCGTTGTAGCCCCAGCACATCACCCGGCCGGTCTTGCGCAGCGCGCAGGTGTGGTTGGCGCCGAGGGCGAGCTGCGTCGCGTCGGAGATGAGCTTGGTCTGCACCGGCGTCACCGCCGTGGTCTTGCCGCCGTCGCCGAGCTGGCCGTAGTTGTTGCGCCCCCAGCACTCCACGGTGCCCGCCGCCGTGCGCGCGCAGCTGTGGGTGCCGCCGCCGCGCACCTCCACCACGTTGCCCAGCCCGGTCACCAGGTCCCAGGTGGCCTGGCGCAGGTTCGACCCGCTCTTGCCGTTGCCGCACTGGCCGTAGGCGTTGTAGCCCCAGCAGGCCACGTTGCCGGTCTTCAAGGTCGCGCAGGTGTGGTTGTGGCCGGCGTCGATCTGCGTCGCCCAGCCCAGGATCTCGGCCGCGCAGACGCCCTTGCTGCACAGCTTGCTGCCGCCGCAGGTGCCGCTGCCGGGCAGGGGCGCCGCCACGCAGCTGCCCGTCGCGGTGGCGCAGGCGTTGGCGGTGCAGTTGTTGCCGTCGACGCACACCACCGGGTTGCCGGTGCACTTGCCGCCGGTACACACGTCGTCCCAGGTGCAGGCGTTGCCGTCGGAGCACTTGGTGCCGCCGCCGGTGGGCGTGTGGCTGCACTTGCCCGTGGTGCCGTCGCAGCTGGTCGACGTGCACGGGTTGCCGTCGTCGGTGCACTCGCTCGTCTTGGAGCACGACTGACCGAGGGGCTGCAGGTCCTGCGCCGGGCTCACCGCCACCGGGCTCGACTTGGCCGCGTTGACCGCCTTGTAGCCGAGCTGGCCGTAGTAGTTGCGGCCCCAGCAGTACACGTCGCCATTGGCCCGCACCGCGCAGCTGTGGTCATGGCCGGTGCTCACGGCGACCACGTTCACCAGGTTGGCCACCGCCTTGGGGGTCGCCGAGTTGGTCGTGTTGCCCGAGCCGAGCTGGCCGTAGCCGTTGTAGCCCCAGCACCACACCTGGCCGTTGCTCTGCTGCACGCCGCACGTGTGGTTGGCGCCGCCGTCGACCTGGTTGAGGTCCTTCAGGCTGACCACGTCCGAGGGCCACGAGGTGCTCTTGGTCAGCCCGTCGCCCAGCTGGCCGTAGCCGTTGTAGCCCCAGCACGACGCCCGGCCGTCGGCCTTGAGCGCGCAGCCGTGGTTGTTGCCCAGGCCCAGCGCCACCGACGCGGTGAGCTTCTCCACCACGCGCGGCACCTTGCTGCTCGCCACCTGGTTGCCCAGCTTGCCCGAGCCATTGTTGCCCCAGCAGTAGACATAGCCGTCGCCCTTGAGCGCGCAGCTGTGCTGCTCGCCGGCCGCCACCGCCACCACACCGCTGAAGTCCTTGATGACCTCGGGCAGCTTCAGGTGCGTGGTCTTGCCGTCGCCGAGCTGGCCGTGGGCGTTGTAGCCCCAGCAGGCCACCTCGCCCGCGCCGGTCACAGCGCAGGCGTGGTACCGGCCCAGGCTCAGCTGGTGCACGTTGCCCAGGAACTTCACCTGGCCGGCGCCGGAGCGGTCGGTGGTCGTGCCGTCGCCGAGCTGGCCGTAGTTGTTGCGCCCCCAGCACCACACCGTCTTGTCGCTCTTGAGCGCGCAGGCGAAGTGGTCGCCCGCCTCCACCGCCACCGCCTTGCTCATGCCCTTGACCACGGTCGGCAGCACCGAGCTCTGCTTCACCGAGCCGTTGCCCACCTGGCCGTACTGGTTGTAGCCCCAGCAGCGCACCGAGCCGTCGGCCGCCACCGCGCAGCTGAAGCTCGCCCCCGCCGCCACGTCGAGCGCCGGTCCGAGCGGCGCCACCTTGCAGTCGCCACCCTGGCAGACCAGGCCCGCGCCGCAGCTGGTGCCGTCCTTGCTCGCCGTGTTGACACACTTGCCCGTGCTCGCGCTGCAGGTGTCCACCGTGCAGGGATCCTTGTCATTGCAGCCCTTGGCCACGGCGGTGTCGCTGTAGACACACACGCCCACCTTGAGGTCGCACTGGTCGTCGGTGCACTTGTCGCCGTCGTCGCAGAGCACCGGCGCGCCGACGCACTTGCCGGCCTTGCAGGCGTCGCCGCTGGTGCACGCCTGGCCGTCGTCGCAGCTCGCGCCGTTGGCCAGCGTGGTCGACTGGCAGCCGCCGGTGGGGTCGCACACGTCGAAGGTGCAGGGGTTGCTGTCGTCGCACTGCTTGCCCTTGCCGGAGCACACGCCCTTGCCGCAGGTGTCGGTGTCGGTGCAGGCGTCGCCGTCGTCGCACTTGGCGCCCTCGGGCAGGTCCACGAAGAGGCACTTGCCCGTCTTCGGATCGCACTTGTCCTCGGTGCAGGCGGCGCCGTCGGTGCACTTCACCGTGGCCGACTGGCACTTGCCATCCTTGCAGGCGTCGCCGCTGGTGCACACGTTGCCGTCGGTGCAGCCGTAGCCGTCCGCCAGGTCCACCGCCGCGCAGCCCTGGTCCTTGTCGCACACGTCGGCCGTGCAGGGGTTGCCGTCGTCGCAGGCCACCTTCTTGCCGCTGCACACGCCCGCCAGGCAGCTGTCGCCGCTGGTGCACTTGTCGCCGTCGTCGCACTTGGCGCCGTCGGGCAGCTTGGTCGCCTGGCACGCGCCGCCGGTGCACTTGTCGCCCGTGGTGCAGGCGTTGCCGTCGTCGCAGGTGCCGCCCTCGGCGATGGGCGCGTACTTGCACGCGCCCGTGCCCTTGTCGCAGGTGTCGGCCGTGCACGCCTTGCCGTCGTCACACGCGGTCTTGCCGCCCTTGCACCCGACCACCGAGCAGGTGTCGTCCTTGGTGCACTTGTCGCCGTCGTCACAGGCGGTGCCCACCGCCACGGCCGTGCCCTTGCAGGCGCCCGACTTGCAGCTGTCCGCCGTGGTGCAGGCGTTGCCGTCGTTGCACTGCACGCCGTCGCTCAGGGGCTTGAACGTGCAGCCGGTCTTGGCGTCGCAGCTGTCGTTGGTGCAGGCCTTGCCGTCGGTGCAGGTCAGCTGGGCGCCGACGCAGCTGCCCTTGGTGCAGGCGTCGTCCTTGGTGCAGGCGCTGCCGTCGTCGCACTTGGCGCCGTCGGGCTGCGCGGCGCCCTTGCACACGCCGCTGGTGCACACGTCTTTGAGCGTGCACACGTTGCCGTCGTCGCAGCTCACGGTGCCCTTGACCGGGGTGTTCTCGCAGGAGCCGCTGGTGGCGCTGCAGGCGTCGTCGGTGCAGGGGTTGTTGTCGTCGCAGTCGACGCTCTTGCCCTTGCAGCCGGCCGAGGTGCACACGTCGCCCTTGGTGCACGCGTCGCCGTCGTCGCAGGCGCCGCCCGAGCCGATGGTCTTACCCTTGCACACGCCGCCCGCACACGCGTCGCTGCTGGTGCACTTGTTGCCGTCGTCGCACTTGGCGCCGTCGGCGATGGCCTTGAACTGGCAGCCCTTGGTCGCGTCGCAGCTGTCGGTGGTGCACGCGTCGCCGTCGTCGCAGGCCACCGGGCTACCGCCGCACACGCCCTTGGTGCAGGCGTCCTTGGTGGTGCACGAGCTGCCGTCGTCGCAGGGCGTGGCGTCGCTCACCGGCTGGCCCTTGCACGCGCCCACGGCGCAGCTGTCGAGCGTGGTGCAGCTGTTGCCGTCGTCGCACTTCGGCCCGTCGAGGCTGGTGTACGCGCACTTGCCGTCCTTGGGGTTGCAGCTGTCGGTGGTGCAGGCGTTGCCGTCGTTGCAGGCCACGCCCTTGCCCTTGCACTCGCCCTGGGTGCAGGCGTCGTCGGCCGTGCACGGGTCGCCGTCGCTGCAGCTGTCGCCGTCGCTGGCCGCCACCAGGTTGCACTTGCCGCCCTTGCACACGTCGCCGCTGGTGCAGGGGTCGCCGTCGTCGCAGCTGGCGCCGTCCTTCACCGGCTGGGCGCCGCACTTGCCGCCGCCGCACACGTCGCCGCTGGTGCAGACGTTGTCGTCGGTGCAGGTGGCGCCGTCCGCCAGGGGCGCGAAGGCGCAGGCCCCCTTGTTGCAGCTGTCGACCGTGCAGCTGTTGCCGTCGTCGCAGGCCACGCCCGCGCCCGTGCACGCGCCCTTCTTGCAGCTGTCGCCCTTGGTGCAGGCGTCGTTGTCGTCGCACTGCGTCCCTTCGTTCACCGGCGCGCCGACGCACTTGCCCAGCTTGCACGCCGAGCCGCTGGTGCAGGGGTCGCCGTCGTCGCACTGAGCGCCGTCGCTCACCGGCTTGAACAGGCACTTGCCGCCGCTGCACGCGTCGCCCGTGGTGCAGGGGTTGCCGTCGTCGCACTTGACCCCGTCGGCCGTGGGCTTGTTCACGCACAGGCCCGTCTTCGGGTCGCACGCGTCCGCCGTGCACAGGTCGTTGTCGTCGCAGTCCGTGGTCGCGCCCACGCACGCCCCGCCGGCGCACGCGTCCGAGCCGGTGCAGGCGTCGCCGTCGTCGCACTGGGTGCCGTCGGCCAGCGCCTTGGCCTTGCACGCGCCGCCGGCGCACGCGTCGCCCGTGGTGCACGCGCTGCCGTCGCTGCAGCTGGTGCCGTCCTTCACCGAGGTGAACAGGCACACCCCGCCCTTGCACTGCTCGTCGGTGGTGCAGGGGTTGTCGTCGTCGCAGCTGCCGCTCGAGATCGGCGTGGCGCTGCACTTGCCGTCCTTGCACTGGTCGTCGCCGGTGCAGGCGTTGCCGTCGTCGCACTTCGTTCCGGCCGGCGCGTCGTCGTACTTGCAGGCGCCCTTGGCCGCGTCGCAGGCGTCGACCGTGCAGCTGTTGCCGTCGTCGCAGTCGAGCCCGGCGCCGGCGCACGTGCCGCCCTGGCAGGCGTCGCCCTTGGTGCAGGCGTCGCCGTCGTCGCACGCGGCCCCGTCCGCCTTGTCGCCCGCGGTGCACTTGCCGGCGACGCACGCGCCGGAGGTCTGGCAGGCGCCACCCTCGCCGCAGGTGGCGCCGTCGGGCTTGGCGGTGAACTGGCAGGCGCCCTTCGCGCACGCCAGGTCGACGGTGCAGGGGTTGCCGTCGTCGCACTGCACGCCCGTGTTTGCGGCCTTGGCCTCGCACTTGCCGCCCTTGCACGAGCCCACGGCGGTGCAGGGGTTGCCGTCGTCGCACTGGGCGCCGTCGAGCAGGTCGGAGTTCAAGCACTTGCCGCTCTTGGCGTTGCACAGGTCGGCGGTGCAGGGGTTGCCGTCGTCGCAGCCGGTGCCCGTGCCGGCGCAGGCGCCGCCCTTGCACACGTCGCCGCTGGTGCACGCGTCGCTGTCGTCGCACAGGCTGCCGTCGCTCAGCGCCTTGGTCTTGCAGCTGCCCGACGCGCACGCGCCCACCGCAGCGCAGGGGTTG
>JAUIAC010000240.1 GCA_030425545.1 bacterium
GTCACCGCGTCGCCCGAGAGCTCACCCGCCCCGAGCTGCCCCTCGGTCTCGTCGAGGTCCACGGGCTTGAAGGCGCGCGCCCCCTCCCAGCTCGCGTCGGCCTCGGTGACATCGCCCACGTCGAGCCGGTAGATGCCGGGGCTCTCGGCCTCCTCGGTGACCGCCAGCACGTCCAGCCGGCGAGCGCGCCCCGCCACCCGCTGCTCGGCCTGCACGGCGGCGCGGGCCTCGCTCACCAGGGCCAGACCTGGGTCGCCCGGGTCCTCCTCGCCGGCGCTCGGCGCGTTCGGCACGGCGAGCAGCGCGGGCCAACGCGCCAAGGGACGGCCCGCGTCGAGCCCCTGCTGCGCGAGGGGGCGAACCGAGGTGCCGGCGGCGGGCGGCGCTGGGGCGGGAGAGGACGACATGGCGGCAGCATAGCCGGACCAGATCCGGAGCCCAACCGCGCGGGGCGCCTGCCGTGGGACCCGAGCGCGATGACTGGGGGTTTGCTCGGGCGAGGCGGCAGGCGGGGCGCAGGGCCAGGCCGGGCCCAGGGCTATGCGGGGCTCATGGGCCCGCAGCCGGGCCCGGTGCGCCTGCGGCGCGGCTGGGGCGACGCGCAGGTGACTCTGTGGGCCTGGGCTTGATCGCAGCGAGAGCCAGAGGCGGGGTAGCGTGCTGGCCTTGCAAGGGCGCAGGACCTGTCGTCCACTGGCCGACGCCACGGAGCCCTGACCATGCCCCCCGACGACAACACCCATCCCGAGACCCAGACCCTGGAGGTCCGCCCAGGGGTCGCCCCCGGCACCGTTCGCAGCGACGACGGCGAGGTGCTGCAGGTCCCCAACGACTGGGCCCTGCTCCCGCCCGGCGACGCTGGGCTGACGCGGCGGGTGAAGGCCAGCGGACCGACCTGGACCGTGCGCGAGAAGCGGGGCCGCAAGGTCTTCTCCCGCGGCGTGTGGGCCCACAAGGCCCGCATCGACGGCGCGCGACGGGCGCTAGAGGTCGAGCGCGCCGACCCGGCCTACGCCAAGCGGCAGGCCGCGGCGAAGCGGCGGCGCGAGGCGGAGCACGCGCGCTACGTGGCGGAGTTCGAGTCCGAAGTTCGCGCCTTCCTGGGCTTCGACCCCCGCTATGCCGACGTCGAAGAGGAGCTGGCCAAGCGAGTCGCGGCCCACGCGACGCCGGTGGGGAGCGGCACCGTGGCGCGCACCAAGCGCATCGCGGTCGACGAGCGCGCGCGCGCCGCGGTCATGGCCTGGCTCCGACACCAGACCACCGACTACGATCACCGCCACATCGCGAGAGAGAAGGGGCGACGACGCGAGGTCCGCAAGGAGCTGGCCAAGGCGTCCCGCGCGCTGCTCCGGCGCTATCGCAGCGGCGAGGAGCGCGACGAAGGCTGCCCGCTGCAGCGCGCGCTCGCCCGCCCTGCCGGCAGCGCTGTGGCGACCGTGGTGCCCACTGGCCAGGTCGCACGATCTCGTAAGACCAGCGACGCGGAGCTCACTCGGAGCGCTCAACGAACGCCCCGTCAAGCCCCGGCGCGGCGGCCAGCCATCGCACGGACGGAGCCGCGCGCCCGAGTCTCGGCCGCCCCCAAGGCCCGCTGGCAAGGCGCCCCGCCTTCGCCGCGGCGGCCAGCTCCAGGCCGAAGCGGCCGCTTCGGCACCATCGCCCGGTTGAAGCCTGCGGCGGCGGCGGACCGGGACGCGACACCTGGCGAGGCGGACGACGACGAGGGGCGGTCCAGCTCCAGTTGAGCCCGAGCGCCGAGGGCCCTTTTTTCTGACCGGGTGGCGTCAGACCCCGGGGCTTGGCACCGTCTACGGTGTCCATCACATCTAGCGAGGTCTCTCATGGGTCATCAGCGACGGCAGCTGCTTCGGGCGTTGGTCGAGACGGCGGGCTACAGCGTGCAGACCACCCCGGTCGACGCGGGCTACGTGCTCTATCTGCGCCGCGAGTCCGAGCGGTGGCAGGGCCGCGGCGTCGACGAGCACGACGCCCTGGACGACGCGCTCGCCCAAGCGCTACCCAGCCACCTGGGCTGGCGGCTGCTGGACGCAGCCCTCGCCCGAGCGGCCCTCCCTCGGGAGGCCGAGAGCCGCAGCCTCACAGCCACGGCCGGCACGGAGACGGCGACCGTCCCGGAGGCCGAGCCGGTGGCAGCACCGACGCGGGCGGAGGAGCCACCTGCGCCCAGCGCGGCGGCTGCCCAGCTGACGGAGCCCGTCTCAACGGACGCCCTGGCTACGGCGCCGCATGCCCCAGAGCGTGGCGGGACGGACGCCGGGGTCCACGGGGCAGCAGCCGACAGCCTCGACGGGAGAGGCGACGACCAGGCCGTCGACGCCTCGGCTGTCGAGCCAGGTCCGGAGCGGGAGGAGCCGCTTGAAGCGGCGGTCGCGGCGCCAGTGGAGCCAGGTCTCAGCGCCGGTGCTTCTGCTGATTCGATACCTGACGACCTCTGGAAGGTCCCTGCTCAGACTACCGAACAGACCTGGCCCGACGCACCACAGGACGAGGCCGCCGCCGAGGCTGCGCTGCAGAGCCTGTGCCGCGAGATCCGGGAAGACCTGGACGAGCTGGCGGTGGCTCCGCAGGGGCGTCAGCGGGTCCAGATCACGGCCTGGATGGCGCGCGCCCGCGCCGTGGAGAGCGCGCAGCCGGGCGGCGAGGCCCACCGGCGCGTGAGCACGCTGGCCAGTCAGTTCAGCACCCTCTGCAAGCAGTGGTGGCCGGGAAACGTCAACACGCTGCGGACCAACGCGCTGCCGAGCGACATCGGCGCGGACCTCGGCGTGGGGCCGGTCGCGTCGTGGTGGCAGGTGGCGGAGCAGGCCGAGCTGCTGCTGGCGAACGAGGCGACGGTCCCCGCGGCCGACGGCCCCCTCGACTGGCTGGACGAGCGCAAGCTCAACCCGCACGCCAACGACGCTGACAGCCAGCTCGGGCTCGCGCGACAGGACGTCGAGCGCGTGCTGGGGCCGGTGGGGTCGACGCAGCTGGAGTGGCGGGTGGAGCGCGACCGGCTGAGTCTGCAGGGCGACCAATGGGACAAGCTGAGCGACGCCGCGACGCGCCTGCGCTGGATTCGCGACGACGTGTCGAAGCCCCGGGACTGGGCGCTGCTCATGGGCCGTCTTCGCTGGCTCGCCTTCCACCACCCCAAGCCACCGCGTCGCCTGTCGCGGCTCTTGGATCCCGGCTTTCGCCCCAACACCACCTGGGCCGAGGCGCTGGGCGTCGACCCACACGCCAAGCAACGACGGCGGCAGCTCCGCAAAGTCCTCCATCGCCTCGACGCGCTCGGCGAGCGCCCCGCCGAGGACGCGCTGGCAGACTGGCTGGTCGCTGCGCTGGCCCTCCCGCCGGAGACCTTGAGCCGAGCGCGGCTCGCTGCCCTCGCGGCGCCCCACACCAAGCTGCTGCTGCGGCTGGATCCGAAGGTCCTGGCGCCCGAGGATCGCGCGCTTCGGCGCAAGCTGTCGAAGCTGCAGGGGCACCTCAAGAAGCCCCAGGGAGACGCCGCGACGGTGCGCGCCACGCTGGAGAGCGACCTGCGGCAGCCCGACACGCCCACCGGGGCGCCTCCGCACGAGGCGATGGCGACGGCGCTGCGCGCGAAGACGGCGGGTTGGCGGGGGTTGATCGTGTCGAACCGCGTCGACCACGACGTGCGGAAAGAGCTGGAGACGCTGCTCGACATGGAGATCGCGAGCGCGGTGGCGACCCCGCGGCGCACCGACGCGGCGTGCGAGGCCATCGAGGGGGGCCGCTACGACGTGGTCATCTGCGCCACGGGCTTTGTGGGCCACAGCACCGAGGGGCACCTGCGCAGCGCTGCGCGGGGGACGGACACCCGCATCGTCCGGGCGTACAAGGCGCGGGTGCTCGGCTGTCTGCGCGCGATGGCTCGAGACCTGGGCGTGCAGGGCGTCGGCGACTAGCAGACTGCGGCGCAAATGAATGTCGCCGCAATCTGCTAGCTTTTCTGTCTCTTGGGGGGGCTACGAGCGCCCCCAGCCACGGCAAGCCGTGGCTTCCCCTTCCCAGCAGACTGACCAGCGTGGCCTCAAAAACGGAGAAATGGCGCAGTCTGCTAGCGCGGACCGCTGTTATTTTGTTCAGTCTTCTGGTCCAAGTTCCTGCTGAATAGGTCACTTTCTGTCTTATTCGTGCCCGACAACACCTCTGCAGGCAGCGCGCAGCTGCATGGGGAGGTCGGGATGAGCCAGACAGTGACAGCGGATCGCGCGGCGCGGGAGCCGGGCGGTGGGGCGACGCAGGGCAGGACGGAGCGCGGCCGGAAGGCAGATCCCTCAGAGCCGAGCGGACCGGGCGGACGCAGCGACCCGTTCGTTTGCACCGCGGAGGACCTGGCCCAGCTCGCCGCGGAGAGCGTGGTGGCAGAGGGCGTGGCGCTGGTCGCGAGCGACAGCGTGACGATGCTCGGGACCGAGACTCACCTCGCGGACGAGGGTGGGGCGACGAGCCCGCCCGCCCTCGCGATGACGCTCCTGGGCACGGTGGACGCGGGCGACAACGTCTGCCACGAGGTGGAGGTGGTCGCGGAGCCCGGGGGGGCGCTCCGCTGTGTCTGCCCCTGCGACTGGCCCTGGCCGGGCTTCTGCAGCCACGGCGTCGCCATCTTGGTGGCCTGGCAGCGCCGGCAGGCGGACATCGGGCGCGGGTCCGCGCGGGAGGAGGCGGTCGCTGCGCGCGAGGGGAGAGGCCGCTCGGAGGTGCGGACGCGCCCCCTCAGCGGCGTCGTCGGCTTCGGCAGCTGGGCCGCGCGGACCCTGCGCCAAGGGGGCTCCGGGCATGTCTGGCGCGTCGAGCTCGCGAGCCTGACCCAGCGGGTCAACAGCTGTACGTGCCCAGACTTTGCCGGCAACGAGCTGGGGACCTGCAAGCACATCGAGGCCGTCAAGACGCGCGTCGCCGGCCAGGCGCCCGCGGCGCCCGCGCGCGCCGTGGTCTGGCTGGACTGGTCGGGGGAGCCTCGTCCTGCGCTGCACCTGCAGGGAGCGGTGCCGCCCCTGGTGAGGGCGCTCGTGCGGCCGCTGCGCAAGCCGGGGATGCCGCTCGCCCTGGCGGCCCGGGTGGCGAGCCTGGCCGAGCGGCGCGTGCCGGAGCTGCTGGTCACGGCGGCGGCGCAGCGCTGGGCGCAGGCCACCCTCACTGGGGCCGCGGCGGCCACCCGTCGCGCGGCGGTGGCGGCGACGGTCAGGCTCTACGGTCCCGAACAGCCGGGCATGAAGACGCGCCTGCACCCCTACCAGGTCGAAGGCGCGGCCTTCCTCGCTGGGAAGGGGCGCGCCCTCCTGGCCGACGACATGGGGCTGGGCAAGACCGTCCAGGCCATCGCCGCGATGCGCGCGCTGATGGACGCGGGGGAGGTGCAGCGCGCGCTGGTGGTGTGCCCCGCGAGCCTCAAGCACCAGTGGGCGGCCGAGATTCAGCGCCACAGCGGCCTGCGTGTGGCGGTGGTCGACGGTGGACCGCAGGAGCGCTGGGCGCAGTATGACGCGCAGGCGCCCGTCACGGTGGTGAACTACGAGCTGGTGCTGCGCGAGGCCGCTCAGCTGCAGGAGCGCCTGCAGCCCGACCTGCTGGTGCTCGACGAGGCGCAGCGGATCCGCAACTGGAAGACGAAGACCGCCACCGCGGTCAAGACCCTGCGCGCGCCCTTCGCCTTCGTGCTTACCGGCACCCCGCTGGAGAACCGCGCCGCCGACCTGTACAGCCTGCTGCAGGTGGTCGACCCGACGGTGCTGGGGCCGCTGTGGCGCTTCCTGGCCGACCACGTGGTGTCCGACCGCTTCGGCCGGGTCATCGCCCACCGGGACCTGGCCGGGCTGCGTCGCAAGCTCCGCCGCGTGATGCTGCGTCGCACCCGCGAGGTCGTGGCCGACCAGCTCCCAGACCGAGAGCTGGCGTTGCACCAGGTGGTCCTGGACGACAAGCAGACCGCGCTGCATGACAGCGGCGTGGCGGCCATGCGCGCGATCACGGAGCTGGCCAAGCAGGAGAAGCGTCCCCTGACGCCGAGCGAGCGCAACCGGCTGATGTCGGCGATTCAGCAGACCCGCATGGCCTGCAACGCCGCGGGGCTCATCGACAAGGTCACGCTCACCTCGCCCAAGCTGGACGCGCTGAGGGAGCTGGTGGCGCAGCTGTGGTTGGGCGAGGGGCGGAAGGTGGTGGTGTTCTCGCAGTTCGAGCGCATGACGGCGCTGGCGGAGGCCACCCTGCGCGAAGACGGCGTCGGCTGCGTGCGGCTGCACGGCGGCGTGCCCACCCGACGACGCGGCCGCTTGATCCGGCGCTTCGAGACCGACCCGACCGTGGGGGTCTTCTTCTCCACCGACGCCGGCGCCACGGGGCTGAACCTGCAGGCTGCCAGCGCCCTGGTGCATCTGGAGCTGCCCTTCAACCCCGCGGTGCTGGCGCAGCGGAACGGGCGCATCCATCGGCTCGGGCAAGAGCGCGCCTGCCTGTGTGTCGCCGTGGTGGCCGCCGACAGCTACGAGAGCCGGGTGCTGGCCAACCTGGGCCGCAAGCAGGCCCTCTTCGACGCGGTGGTGGCGGGGGAGGGGGCCGACGCGGCGGACGCGGTGGGGGCCGAGCTCAAGCGGCTGTCGGAGTCCATGGCCCAGGACGACGCGCTCACACCGAGCCCGACACGCCTCGGCGGGGACGTCGCCCCGCCCGAGCTGGTCGCAGGGGCGTCGCTCGACTCGACCGGCGACGCGAACGAAGCGACGCCGGCGGCGACCGCTGCCGGCGACGATCCCACGCTGGACCTCCCCGAGCCCGAGCCGGCGCCCGTGGGCGCAGCGCCGAAGACGGTGGCGGCCGTCGTCGCCCGGGTGCAGGCGGTGGCGGGCGCCAGGCTGCAGCGCATGGAGGTGGTCGGGACAGGCCTGGTGGCGCTGGTCGACCGCGCGGACGAGGCGCTTCGCGCCAGCGTGGACCGCGCCCTGGCGGAGCTGCGCGCGACGGACGCAGAGCTCGACGTGCCGGTGGCCGTGGTCGACAGCGGCAGCTGGAGGGCGCTCCTGGCGCTCGGCCTGCGCCCTGAGGCGGCGCTGGCTGGAGGCAGCACCCGCAGCTCGGACGAACCGGCAGAGACGCCCCTGGCGGCCCCCGCTGCGCCGCCAGCACCCGCGCCAGGCGCCGCGCTCCGCGCGCGGGCCGCGCACAAGCTCCGCGCGGCGGAGGCGCTGGTGGCGGCCCAGTGCGGCGAGGAGGCGCTGCGGCTCATGGCAGAGGCCCTCGTCGCGACCATGGCGGCCAAGCTGGGGCGAGACACCGCGCCAGCGCTGTCGGTGGCCATGGCGTTTGCGTTTGGCGAGGTGCTCGCGCACGACGCCGACTTGGGCGGGGCGGTGAACCTGCTGGCTCGCCTGGTCGGGCTGCGCGCGGCCGCTGGGCTGACGCTGTCGACAGCCGCGCTCGAGGGGCTCCTCGCCGAGGTCGAGCCGCTCGTAGGGTAGAGGTTCGAACGTGAATTCAACGTCGTGCTGAACGCCCCCCCAACGGAGCGGGACGCGTGCGGGATCAGTCCCCGTCAGTCGCCAGACAGCACTTCTTGTACTTCCGGCCGCTGCCGCAGTGGCAGGGCTCGTTGCGGCCCGGCCGCTGGATCTTGCGCACCGGCGCGTGGTGGTGGTGGTGGTCGTGGTTGCAGTTCGGGCCGTGCACGTGTCCCGGGTCGCCGTGATGATGGTGGCCGTGGTGGCTGTGCCCTGCGTCGACGGGGCTGGGCGCGGCGGGCGCGCTGGCGGAGTCGGTCGTGGCGCCGGTGACGGCGTCGGGAGGCGTCGTGGTCATCGCTGGGTCCTCGCTGAGAAGGGGGAGCGGCGTGGGGGTGCCCCGGCAGGGGGCGCAATACGCCGCACTGGTAGCATGAACGGAGCGCGCCGAGAATGGCGAGCCGAGGCGCGCTGGGGCGCACCGCGGCTCCGAGCGGGTCACTCCTTCAGCTGCAGCAGCGCGATGGCGTACGAGGCTTGTTGCTTGCCGCACTTGGCGTGATAGGCAGCCGAGACCTGCGGGCCCCAGCGATACCCGGCCTTCCAGATGGCTGTGGCCTTCCGCAAGGGGTAGGCGCGCCCGGACTTCGGCGTGCAGATGGCGTGCGGCAGGAGCTTGCGGGGCGTCCCTTGGACCGACCGGCACCGAGCCGGGCCCTTCACGCACACGGAGCGGCGCATCAGCGGCGCCTTGGGCTGCGAGCCGGCCTTCTTGAACAGGCCACACACCACCACTCGGGTGACGGGTCGGCCGCGCAGGGTGGCGGTGAGCTCGATGTCGCCGTAACGATTGCAGCGCCTGGCCACGCCGCTGGGCAGGGGCTCGCCGCGCCACAGGGAGACGCGCGGCATGCGCTTGAGCGCGAGCGCGGCGGCGCGGCTACCCGCAGCGGCCGGCTTCGGCGCCGGCGGCGCCTTGGCCTTGGGCGTGGGCGGCGGCTCGACGTCGCCCTCGGGCGCTGCGTCGGCCGGGGCGGTGTTGGGTGGGCTGTCGGGTGGGGTGTCGGGCGGGCTGTCGGCAGCCTCAGGGGCCGGCTCCGGGGCGGGCTCCGCCGGCGTCGGCGCTGCGGCGACCGTCGCCGAGTCGGCGGACGACGCGTCACGGGCCGACGCGTCGGCGACCGATGCGTCATCCGAGCGCGCGTCGAGGGAGGGCGCTGCGTGGGCGGCCACGCCCGCGTCGCGTCCACGGGCAGCCGCAGCCGAGCCCTCAGGGTCCTCG
>JAUIAC010000241.1 GCA_030425545.1 bacterium
GCCTCGGTGTCGAAGTAGACCCAGAACACCAGCTTGGACTTCTTGCCTGCCGGCACGTCCATGGACTCCGTGATCACCTTGCCCGCGTTGGGACCCCAGTTGTAGTTCCCGCCGACCCCGTCGCCGTAGTAGAGGGCGCCCGGCGCCGAGCGCGACAGGAAAGAGTCGGTCGACACCTGCCAGCCCTTCTTCGGGCCGACGCCGTCCGACTCGGCCTTGCAGCCCTTGAGCTCGATGTTGAACTTGTCGGGCGTGCAGGTGAAGAAGCTCATCTTGCTCGCCACGGCGCTCTTGGTGAAGGCCTCGTAGTAGGGCATCGGCGAGCAGCAGTTGGCGATGGCGGCGTGCTTGCAGGCGCCGGTCTTGGCGTCGCAGCTGTCGGTGGTGCAGGGGTTGCCGTCGTCGCAGTCCTTCTTCGGCGGCTTGACCACGCGCACGCGGTAGCTGTTGCTGTCGCCCACGTAGACGCGCTCGCCGAAGGTGGTCACGCCGTAGGGGTTGTAGAAGCTGGCTGCGGAGGCCTTGCCGTCCTGCCACTTGGCGGTGCCGTTGCCCGCGAGCGTCGTGACCTTGCCCGAGCTGTCGATGGCGCGGATGCGCTGGTTGGCGCGGTCGGCCACAAAGACGGTGCCCTTGGCGTTCACCGCGAGGTCAGCTGGGTAGTAGAAGCGCGCGCTCGAGCCGAAGCCGTCGGCGTAGCCGTTGGACGTGGTGCCCGCGAGCAGGCTGGTCTGTCCGGCCGGCGTCGCCTTGCGGACCATGTGGTGGTAGTACGACGTGAAGTAGACCGTGCCGTCGTGGCCGACCGCCACGCCCGTGGGACGGTAGACATATGCGCCCGTCCCGGTGCCCTCCTTGTAGCTCGACGAGCCGCTGCCGACGAAGGTGGAGACGACGCCGTTGGTCGAGATCTTGCGGATGCGGTTGTTGTAGCTGTCCGCCACAAAGACCACGCCGTTCTTGTCCACGTCGAGCGACTCCGGGTAGTAGAAGCGCGCCGTGGCCGCCGGCCCGTCGGTGAAGCTGGCCGACCCCGACCCGGCGTGGGTGGTGACGTTGCCGCTCGCGTCGATCTTGCGGATGCGGTGGTTGTTGCGGTCCGCCACAAAGACGCTGCCGTCGGGCCCCCACGCGGCGTCGCACGGGTAGTAGAAGCGCGCGGTGTTGGCCGAGCCGTTCTGGAAGCCGCTGCTGCCGCTGCCGGCCAGGGTCGTCACCGACTTGGTCGGCGTGATCTTGCGGATGCGGTGGCCGCTGTAGTCGGCGACGTAGACGTTGCCCAGCGAGTCCGTGCCCATGCCGCGCGGGTAGTAGTGGCTGGCCGCGGTGCCGATGCCGTCCTTGACCGTCGACGAGCCGTTACCGGTGAAGGTCTCGACCTTGAACGTGGTGGCGTCGCACTTGCCCAAGATGCAGGCCTCGCCCTCGGTGCAGACGTCGCCGTCGTTGCACGCCGTGCCGTCGGCCTTGAACACGCAGGTGCCGCTCAGCGAGTCACAGGTGGTGGTGACGCAGGGGCCCCCGTCCTTGCACTTGGGCGTGCCCCCGACGCACTGGCCGGACTTGTCGCACTTGCCGCCCGTGACGCACTGGCCGCCGTCTTCGCAGAGCGAGCCGGCCGCGATGACCGTGTTCTTGCAGCCGAGCTTGGCGTCGCACTTGTCGAGCGTGCAGGGGTTGTCGTCGCCACACTGGAGCACGCCCGAGGTGACCTTGCGGATGCGCCGGTTGCTGGTGTCGCTGACGTAGAGGTCGCCCTTGCTGTCGGCGACGAGCGAGCGCGGGTAGTAGAAGCGCGCGGTGGACGCCTTGCCGTCGAGGTACGAGGCCGTGCCCGAGCCGGAGTAGGTGGTCACCGTGCCGTTGAGCAGGACCTTGCGAATCCGGTGGTTGGAGCTGTCTGCCACGTAGAGCAGGCCGCCCTTGGCCCAGGTGACGTCGAAGGGCGAGTTGAAGCGCGCCGCGGTCTTGTAGCCGTCCGCGAAGCCAGGGCCGCCACCCGCGACTGTGGTGACCATGCCGGTCGGCTGAATCGCGCGGATGCGACCGTTGCTCGTGTCGGCCACGAAGACCACGCCGTTGGGACCCACGTCGATGCCGTAGGGGTTGTAGAAGCGCGCCGCGCTGCCCTGCCCGTCTTTGTAGCCCGAAGACTTGGGCCCGCCAGCGAAGAGCGTCGCGTTGCCACCGTTGATGGCGCGGATCACCTGGTTGGCGCGATCGGCGACGTAGAGCGTGCCGTCCTCGGCCACGGCGACGTCCTCCGGGTAGTAGAAGCGCGCCGTGGTCGACGAGCCCTCCGCGTAGCCGTAGTAGCTCGACGAGCTGCCGCACTTGCCGACGTAGTGGCTGACCTGTCCGCCCTGCAGCGCGCGGATGCAGTGGTTGTACGAGTCGGCGATGTACAGGGTCGACGAGGCCTTGTGGTACGCGACGCCGGAGGGGTAGCGGAAGTAGGCCGACAGCGCCGACCCGTTCTTGTAGCTGGCGCTGCCGGTGCCGGCCGCTGTGCTCACCTGGCGGGTGGGGCTGATGTAGCGGATGCGGTGGTAGGTGCGGTCCGCGACATAGAAGCCGCCCTTGCCGTCTGCGGCCATGCCGCGGGGCTCGCCGAAGCGGGCGACGTTCCAGGCGCCGTTGGTGTAGCCGCTCGAGCCGTTGCCGGCCCAGAGGCTGACCGATCCGTCCGCGCCGGACTTGCAGCTGCCGCCGATGCACGCGTCGCCCACCGTGCACACGCTGCCGTCATTGCACGACGCGCTGTTGGCGGCGTTGACGCACTTGCCGGTCCCGGCGTTGCAGCTGTCGTTGGTGCAGGCGTTGCCGTCGTCGCAGCTCTTGGTCTTGCCCGCCTCGCACTTGCCCGCCTTGGAGCACGCGTCCCCCGTGGTGCACAGGTCGCCGTCGTCGCAGAGGTCGCCAGCCTTCTTGGGGACGAAGTTGCACTGCCCGGTCTGCGGGATGCAGGCGTCGGTGGTGCAGGGGTTCTTGTCGTTGCAGGGGAAGGTCTTGCCCGTGCACTTGCCCTTCTCGTCGCAGGCGTCGGAGAAGGTGCAGAAGCTCCCGTCGTCGCACGCGGTGCCGGTCTTGGCCGGCGGGAAGGTGCAGGCGCCGGTCTTGGGGTCGCACACGTCCGCCGTGCACGGCTTGTTGTCGGTGCAGGTCTTGGCGGTGCCGCCCTGGCACTTGCCGGCCTTGCAGCTCTCGTTGGCCGTGCACACGCTGCCGTCGTCGTTGCAGGGCTTGCCTTCCTGCGGCTTGGCGTCGTGGGCGCAGGAGCCGTCCGCCTTGTTGCAGGTGTCCACGGTGCAGCCGGTGCCGTCGTCGCAGTCCTTGGCCACCGCGCCCTGGCACTTGCCGTCCTTGCAGGCCTCTTTCTCCGTGCAGGCGTTGCCGTCTTCGCAGGCGCCCGTAACCGGGGCGTGCTGGCAGCCCTTGGCCTTGTCGCAGGTGTCCGTGGTGCATGGGTTGTTGTCGTTGCACAGCGCGCCGATGTCGATGCACTGACCGGCCTGACAGGTCTCCTGCTTGGTGCACGCGTTGCCGTCGTCGCACTTGTCGCCGTCGCCGAGCTTGACCGCGTTGCACTGCCCCGTCTTGGGGTCACACGTATTGGGCGCGCAGGGCGTGCCAGGCGGGCAGGTGGTGCCCTTGCCGGCGCTGCACTTGCCACCGGTGCAGACCTGGCCGGTGATGCACAGGTCGCCGTCGTTGCAGCTGGTGCCGTCCGGCTTGGAGGTCTTCTTGCAGCCGCCGGTCTTGGGATCGCAGGTGGCCACCTCACAGGCGTCGGCCGCTGCGCAGTCCTTGGGCAGCTCGCCGGCGCACTTGCCGCCGGAGCAGGCGTCGTTCTTCGTGCAGACGTCGCCGTCGTCGCAGCCGGCGCCGTCGTCGTGGGTCACGGTGCATCCCACGGAGGGCTGGCACGCGTCCTTGGTGCACGGGTTGCCGTCGTCGCACACCTTGCTCCCGCCCGCGACGCACTTGCCGCTCTGGCAGGTGTCCTTGTCGGAGCAGGGCTCGCCGTCGTCACACGCGCCGCCGTCCTTCTTCGCCGGGTGCTCGCACACGCCGATGCTGGCGTTGCACAGGTCGTCGGTGCAGGGGTCGCCGTCGTCGCACTTGGTCTGCTCGCCGCTGACGCACTGCCCGCCGGTGCACTTCTCTTTCTGCGTGCAGGCGTTGCCGTCGTCACAGGGCTCGCCCTCGCCGATCTTCTCCCACGTGCACTGCTTGTTCTGACCGTCGCACTTGTCCTTCGTGCACAGGTCACCGTCGTCGCACGCGTCTTCGTCGGTCAGGCCGTCGTTGTCGTCGTCGACGCCGTTGCACTCGTCCTTCTTCGTCCCTGCGTCGGGCGTCGTCGTGCCGCCGTCCCCGCCCGCGCTGTCTCCCTTGACGTCGGTCGCCGCGTCCTTGGTGCCCGCCGCGTCGCCGCCACCGCCACCCGCGTCGGCCGCGTCGGTCGCCCCGGTGTCCGCGGGCCCGGAGTCCACCACGCCGCTGTCGTCGACGCCGCTGTCGCCGGTGATGCTGTCGTTGGGCTCAACGCCGTCCTCGGTGCCGCAGCCCACGAGGGGGGTCAGCGCAAGCGCGAGGGTCAAGCACAGGGCGCGGGCCCCAAAGTGCGGTCCAGTCATGGTCGAAGGTCCTCCGCGAGCAGCCCAGAAGCAGCCGGCACGCGTACGTGTGTATGTAAACACGTGCAATACGCTACGGGAGGCACGCCCCCGTCGCAAGCGAACCCGCCCGTGAGAATCTGCCCTGAACGCCGACCCGGGGCGCGATGCCCGCGCGCACACGCCGCACATCTGCGGTTGCTCTCCGCGCTGCGGTGACGGACGCTGCGGGCCATGAGCGAGCAGGTGGCAAGGCAGAAATCGCAGGCACAGTCGCCGCCGCGCGACGCGACGCGGCAAGGCGTGATCCCGCGACCGGAGACCCGCGTCCGCTTCGGGCGCGCGATCCGCATCGGCGGGGACGACCGGGCGTGGTCTGACATCTACGTTCGGCTGCTCGACGGCTCGTGGTGGCAGCTCATCGGCCTGCTCTGCGGCGGTTGGCTGCTCACCAACCTGGCGTTCGCCGCGCTCTTTGTGTTGGGCGGCGACTGCGTCACCGGGGCGACGCCGGGGAGCTTTCGCGACGCCTTTCACTTCAGCGTGCAGACGCTGTCGACCATCGGCTACGGCACCATGGCGCCCAAGACCGAGTGGGCGCACACGGTGGTCAGCGCCGAGGCCTTGGTGAGCATGCTCGAGGTGGCGCTGACCACCGGGATCATCTTCGCCAAGTTCTCGCGGCCACGGGCCAACGTGCTCTTCGCCGCGGCGGCTGTGGTCACCCGCTGGCAGGGCCAGCCAGCGCTGATGTTCCGGGTCGCCAACCGTCGCGGCAACGACGTGGTCGAGGCGTCGGTGCGGGTGTCGCTGCTGCGCTCGGAGGTGTCCGTCGAGGGCCACGCCATGCGCCGCCTCCACGACCTGAAGCTGGTGCGGAGCCAGTCCCCTGTCTTCACCATGAGCTGGACCGTGATGCACCTGCTCGACGAAGACAGCCCGCTCTACGGCTTGACCGCCGCCGACTTCGAGGCGGACCAGATGATGCTGATCGCCACGCTCACCGGGCACGACGGCACCTACATGCAGACCGTACACGCGCGCCACGCCTACCACTTCGACGACGTCCGCTGGGGGCACCGCTACGTGGACGTCATGCACACCCGGGACGACGGCGCCATCGTGTTGGACTTCGGCACCTTCCATGAGACCACGCCGGAGCCGGAAGGGGCGTGATCCGGCGAGCGCCAGGGCCGACACGCCGCCTCGGCGCGACGCTCAGCGGCCCGGCCGAGCGATGTCGATGAACCGGGACAGCATCGCGTGGGTCAGCCCCCACACCGTGCGGCCCTGGTAGTGCCAGCAGGGCAGCTCCTTGCGCAGCGCGCCCATGCGCCACACGTAGGTGCCGTCCAGCTCACCCGAGACCACCGGCGCGAGCGGCAGCCAGAACCCGGCCGCCGCCTCGGGGCCCAGCGCGAGCTCGGGCCGGGGTCCGTCGCAACGGAGCACGTGGGGGGTCACCGCCATGGACAGGACCTTGCCCCGCGCCATGGCCACCTGGTCGTCACTGCGCCCCAACGCCGCAGCGCGCGGCAGGTCGAGCCCCACCTCCTCGCGCATCTCGCGCAGGGCGGTGTCGAGCAGGTCGCCGTCCTCTGGCTCGGCCTTGCCGCCGGGGAACGAGACCTGACCGCTCCAGCGGTCGCCCTGGCGCTCCACGCGCTGCATGAGCAGGACCTCGGGGCCCACGTCGCCCCACCGCAGCACCACCGCCACGGCCGCGCGCTTGGGCGCGACCAGCCGCGGGATGACCCGCGGACGCCGCCCCTGAAGGCGCGCGGCGACGGCCCCTGGAGCGAGCCAGCCGAGCGACGACTGGCTCACGTCTGCCCCCGATCCGGCCCGCGGCCGTAGGTCTCGACCAGCGAACGCAGCCGGTCGGCGTGGTGGTCCTGGAGCTGGCGCTCCCCGAGCCGCCAGCCCCAGTTGCCACGGGCGAGGCCGGGCACGTTCATGCGTGCAGCCCCGTCGAGGGCGAGCACGTCCTGCGCGGTCACCACGGCGCGGCTGGCCACAGACGAGAGCGCGAGGCGGATCAGATCCCAGACGATGTCGTGGCCGTCGACGCCGAGATAGGTCCGGACCCGGTGGCGCACGTCTTCGCCTGCAGCGCGCCACCACCCCAAGGCCGTGTCGTTGTCATGGGTGCCGACGTAGACCACCGAAGCGCGCCGGTGATGGTGCGGCAGGTAGCCGTTGTGCCGGTCGCCGTCGAAGGCAAACTGGAGGACCTCCATGCCCGGCAGGCCAGCGGTGGCCATGAGCCTGCGCACGTCGGCGTCGATGGTGCCGAGGTCTTCAGCGACGATGTCCACCGCGCCCAGCGCGTCGGTGACAGCCGAAAAGAGCGTCGCGCCGGGCCCAGGACGCCAGCGACCACCGCGGGCGCTCTCGGCGTCCGCGGCCACCGACCAGTACGCGGCGAACGCACGAAAGTGGTCCACGCGCACGACGTCACACTGCGCGAAGGCGCGCCGCATCCGCGCGATCCACCAGCTGAAGCCCTCGTTGGCGTGCGCGTCCCAGTCATAGAGCGGGTTGCCCCACAGCTGTCCGTCGGCGCTGAACGCGTCTGGCGGCACGCCGGCGACCGCGGTTGGGGCGCCCGAGGGGTCGAGTTGAAAGCGGCCCCGCCCTGCCCACACGTCGGCGCTGTCGCCCCCCACGTAGATGGGCATGTCGCCGAAGATCTGAATGCCCCGGGCGTGGGCACGCTCCCGCAACGCCTGCCACTGTCGCTCGACGAGGAACTCGACGGCGACGTGACGGTCGATGTCGCGCCGGCTCGCGGCGCGCAGCGCGGCCAGCGCCGTCGGGTCTCGGTCCCGCACAGGAGCCGGCCAGGACCACCAGGGCGCGGGTGACCCAGTGCGGGGGTCAACAGGCTGCTGCCGGCGCACGGTGGCGAAGAGCGCGACGTCCTCCACCCACGGGTTGCCAGCGCGAAAGGCCGCGAGCGCAGGCTGGAGGGCGTGATCGGTGGCCGCGAGCAGCCGCTCGGCGGCCCGGGAGACCAGCGGCAGCTTCTGCGCGATGCACGCCGCAAAGTCGACCCGTGACGACGGCGCTGGGGAGCGGGCGGGGAGGTCGCTCGCGTCGAGCAGCCCGTCTGCGACCAGGCCGTGGAGGTCGACCAAGAGGGGGTTGCCCGCGTAGGCGGACCAAGAGCTGTAGGGGGATCCGTCGGCGCCGACCGGCCCCAAGGGGAGCACCTGCCACAGGCTGACGTGGGCGCGCGCCATCCAGTCCAGCAGGCGCGTGGCTTCACCGCCGAGGTCGCCGATGCCGTGCCCGCCGGGCAGGGACGTGGGGTGGAGCAGGAGGCCCGCCTGTCGGACGCGGCGGGGTGGCTCCGAGCCGGGCTGGTGGGGGGCTTGGGCAGACTGGACCATGCGACGGGACTCCACTCCGCGACGCACGCCGCGGGGGGCCACCGTACAGCATCTGCAGCCAACGCTCCTACACCCGGCGCGGCGGCTCCGTGGGGCGCGGCCCTACTCGGGCGTGGGGGGGATGCACAGCACCGGCACCTGCGCGTGCCGCAACACGGCCTCGGCGACGCTGCCCAGCACCAGACGTCGGAGTCCAGAGCGCCCGTGGGTGCTGATGACCACCACGTCGCAGCCGCGGTCCGTGGCTTCGGCGTCGACCGCCGGGGCGACATCGGCGGCCACCACCACGGCGCTGTCGACGCTCGCGTCGTCGCCGTCGAGCAGCGCAGCGAGCGTGGCTGCCTGCGCGGCGAGCCCGGCCTTGCAGTCGTCGACGATGCCCTGAACGCCGGGCTGCGGCATCGGCGGGGCGAAGGGCGCGCCGTGGGGGATGGCGCGCGTGGTCTCGACGATGTGGAGCAGGGTCACCTTGGCGCCTGGCCCGCGGGCGAGCCGCGCCGCGAAGGGGAAGGCGCGGGTGGCCGCGTCCGAGAGATCCGTCGTCACCAGTACGTGCTTGAAGTGCATGCCAGCCTCGCTTCGACGCCGGTGTCGGCGCGTGGGTCCGGTGGCAATGTAGACCTGGGCAGGGCGGATTCAACCGGCCTCTGGAAGGGGAGGTGGCGGCGGCGCAAGCGGCGCGCTGGAGACCGGGGTCTGCGCGACTCAGG
>JAUIAC010000242.1 GCA_030425545.1 bacterium
GAGAGCCCAGCCCGCCCGTAGCCGCAGTCGATCTCGATGCGCACCGGGAGCGAGACCCCCGCTGCGACCCCGGCCTCGGCGATGCGTGTGGCGGTCGCCGGGTGGTCACACGCACAGATGAGTCGGACGCCCGCCGCGGCCAACGCCGCCGCCTCGGCGAGCCGGGACCACGCCGGGGACACCGCCCAGAACAGGTCACGGAAGCCGCCGCGCGCGAAGAAGCGCGCCTCCGCGAGGGTCGACACGGTGAGCGGGCCGTACGACGCGCCGTGGGCGAGGTGCAGGACCTCCAGGCACTTGGCGGTCTTGGCGTGGGGCCGCAGCGCCACGCCCGCAGCCAGGGCGCGTTGGCTCATGGCGGCGGCGTTGCGCCGCACACGACCCAGGTCCAGGAGCAGCTGCGGGGTGCGCAGGAGCTCGACGCGGTTCGGAGGAGCTGTCATGGGCGCTCCAGGCAGGGGGCTGGGTGGCTCGGGCCCCGAGCGGCCCCCAAAACCGCGGGCCGCGGCGAGGGCTGCAGCGAGGGGTGCAGCGAGGGGCGCAGCCAGGGGTGCCGCCAGGGTGCCACAACGCGACGCGGGCGACCGGGCAGGGTGCCGGTCGCCCGCGTCTGGCCAACGTCGCGCCCCCGGGCGGGGGAGCGCAACCTGTGGGCCCCTAGCAGACTGCACCTTTTCTCCGTTCTTGCGGCCACGCCGGTCAGTCTGCTGGGAAGGGGAAGCCACGGCTTGCCGTGGCTGGGGGCGCTCGTAGGTGTCGTGCCAGTTCGCTGTCGCGACCAGGCAATTCAGCATCTAGCGCGCCCGTTTCCTTCGGCTGCGCCTCAGGGGGCTTGCTCCCCCAAGAGACAGAAAAGCTAGCAGATTGCGGCGACAATCAATTTCGCCGCAGTCTGCTAGGCCCGTGTGACGATGCGCCCGGGGCGAGGCCTGGGCGCTCACGAGCGCGGGACTCAGCCCTCGGCCATGGGGGCGACCACGCTGGCCTCTTCGGCCTCTTCGTCGGTGCCGAAGACCATGGCGCGCACCTGGTCGTCGATGCGCTTGCGCAGCTCTTCCTCTTCCTTGAGCAGGTTGCGCACCTTCTCGCGGCCCTGTCCCAGGCGCTCGCCGGAGTAGCTGTACCAGGCCCCGGTCTTCTCGATGACGCCGAGCTCGACACCCTGGTCGATGAGGTCACCGATCGAGCAGATGCCCTCGCCGTAGAGGATGTCGAACTCGATCTTCTTGAAGGGCGGAGCGACCTTGTTCTTCACCACCTTGATGCGGGTGCGGTTGCCGATGACCTCATCACCGCTCTTGATGGCGCCGATGCGCCGCACGTCGATGCGCTGCGAGGCGTAGAACTTCAGCGCGTTGCCGCCACTCGTGGTCTCCGGGCTGCCGAACATGACGCCGATCTTCATGCGCAGCTGGTTGATGAAGACCACCGTGCACTGGCTCTTGGAGATGCTCGCCGTCAGCTTGCGCAGCGCCTGGCTCATGAGGCGGGCCTGCACGCCGACGATCGAGTCGCCCATGGCACCCTCGATCTCGGCCTTTGGCACCAGGGCCGCCACCGAGTCGATGACGATGATGTCCACGGCGCCCGAGCGCACCAGGGTGTCGGTGATCTCGAGGGCCTGCTCACCGGTGTCGGGCTGACTCACCAGCAGCTCGTCGGTCTTGATGCCGAGCGCCCGCGCGTAGGACACATCGAGGGCGTGCTCCGCGTCGATGAAGGCCGCGATGCCGCCGAGCTTCTGGGCCTCCGCGATGAGGTGCAGGGTCAGCGTGGTCTTACCGCTCGACTCCGGCCCGTAGACCTCGACGATGCGGCCGCGCGGCACACCGCCGACGCCGAGGGCCATGTCGATGCCCAGGCAGCCGGTGGAGATGACCTCGATGTCCCGGAACAGGGACTCGCTGTCGCCCAGCCGCACCAGGGCGCCCTTGCCGAAGCTGCGCTCGATGGTCGACAGGGCGGTGGTGATCGCCCGCTTCTTGGCGTCGCTGTCGGTGATCTGGCTGTTGCTGGCGGCCTTTGGGGTCTTGCTGCGTGCCATGGTGTGCTCCTCGTCGTGTGTCTGCTGTGGATGGTTCGGTTGTTCAGTCGTTCAGTCGTTCGGTCGTTCAGGTGCGCTGGTGTTCAGGTGCGCTGGTGTTCAGATGCGCTGGGGCTCAGGAGTCGCGGGTCTTCCGCCGTGAAGAGACTCTCTGACCACGATGAGACAGAATGTGTCCTATGTGTTGAACGTTTTGTTTTTGTAGAAGATCATCGCTTCGAGCTCGACCTTGTCGTGGGGCTCCGTCCAGTCGCTGCCGGGCTTCATCGAGCCTACGGAGACGGGAGGGGACGCGTGGATCATCCGGATCTGGCGGGCCAGCTCGGATGCTGTACGGATGTTCAGTGACCTGCGATCAGATTGCAAGTTTGTTCAGTCGTGGTCTCCGATTTCAACCAAAAAGTGCCTATTGTCGCGCCATAAGGAGGGAGCCATGACCATTCGACGCATCGTGAGCATGGACGGTGGGCCCGCGTCCGGGTCCTGGGTCCGGTGTCTGCGGGACATCGCCCGGGAGCACCCGGCGCTGCTGATGCAGGCCGACCTCTTCGCCGGGACCTCGGCTGGGGCCTTCGCAGCGGCGTGGCTGGCGAAGCATCTGCCGGTGTCCCCGTCGGCCGCGGACGTGCACAAGACGGCGGAGGCGTTGGTGGAGGCGAGCAATGAGCTGCTGATGCTCCTGACCCCCGACTCTGACGGGTACGGCCGGCTGATCACGGGCAAGGGCGCCATGGTGCTGGACGATGATCTGGTCAAGTTCCTCGAGCGGCCGGAGGTGTTGGGCAAGGCCACGACCCTGGCTCAGCTGTCCCACAAGGTCGTGTTGGTGGCCTCGAGGACCAACACGCCCTGGGCGCCGCACGTGCACACGAACTTCGGGCCGGACGCTGAACCCCATGTCCGCGTGGTCGACGCGGTGATGCGGTCGACGGCCTTTCCGCTGCTGCTGCCGGGTTGGCAGTCGCACGCCGACGGGGCGATGTTCGTGAACAACCCCGCCGCGGTGGCCCTGGCTTGGGCGCGACACGGAGAGGGCGTCGACGCCTCCACGCGGGTGATCTCCTTCGGTGGCGACGACGGCTCGAGCGCCATCTCCAACCTGGCGACGCCGCACGACACGGACGAGGACACGACGGGCACCTCGGACGGAGACGACGCGTCGCGCCGGCACCCTGCGCCTGTGTTGCACGCGCTCACCTCCCTCGCGCCCAAGGGCTTGATCGAGCGGGCTGAGGACGCCGTTGAAGATGTCACGAAGCTGGTGACGGGCGCTGCCGCGAAGCTGGGGCACAAGGTGGCGGCAGCGGTCGGGGTCGGGTCGCTCGAGGCGGCCGAAGAGGCGGTGGAGGACGCCCTCGCCGAGACCTCAGGTGGGCTCAGCTGGGCGAAGTCTCACGGGCGCTTTGGGCCGGTGATGACGCGGATCTTGAACGCCGCGAACACCGACGTCGTGGCCGAGCGAGAGGCGGTCGAGCAGATCGGCCGCGCCGCCGAGGAGGCGCAGGCCATGGAGCAGACGCTGCAGGAGCGGCTGAGGGAGCTCAACGCCGAGCTGCATGTCCACATGCCCGAGGAGCTGGCGCGCGACGAGGTCGACAACTGGGGCTGGCGCGCCTGGCTGGCCTACCTGTTCAACCCGGTCTACGCGATGCAGGTGTTTCTCAACAGTCAGGGACGCGGGACCCATGAGGTGGTGCGGCGGCTGCTGGAGCCGGGCTGCTCGTTGCGGGTGGCGCCGGTGGCCATGGTGCCCACGAACGTGATCCTGCTGGCGATGATCCTGGCGCAGCCCGACCTGGCCAAGGAGGCCGGGCAGCGGACCGCGGCCTTGTGGAGCAACCCGCTCACCAACGCGCTCCTGGACTTTGAGACGAGCACCGCGGACGTGCGCGCGTTCATGGCGGGCTGGGGCGACGTCGGCTGACGGGCCCGACTCAGGGACAGCAGACGCTGGTGTCTGCGGCTTGCCAGCCGGCTGGGAGGCATCCGCTGGGGAAGACGCCCTTGGTGCCAGAGGCCTCCTGCACGGCGCAGGTCTCGGCGGCGGTACAGGTGCGGGGGCCGCCCGCGACGCAGCCGCCGAACTGGGGCGTGGGATCTGCGACGTTGCCGCACGACTCGAGCGGCGTGGTGTAGGTCATGGCCGCGCAGTCGGGGCGCGAGGCGCAGGCAGCCTCGGCGAGCGCGCTGCACGGGGGCCCGCTGCTGGGGTCGGCGATGTGGTCGCAGAGGCTGGAGCCGTCGGCCTGCTTGGCGCAGACGGGGACGCGGTTCGCGCAGCCCATGAGGGTGCAGGCGAGCTCGGCCGGGCAGGTCGCGACGTGGTCCCGCTGCGCGGCCGCGAGGGAGGCCTGGTTGACGGAGAACACGGTGCCGCCGTTGCAGTGATCACAGCAGCCGGCCTGGTAGACGGCGCAGTCCGTGTCGGCGGCGCACGTGCGCATGCTGTTGGGCGGCGGCGTGGCGGGGATCGGCCCGTCCGGCGCGAGCGCGCCGCAGGCTGCGAGCAGGGTGAGCGCGACGGCCGGAGCGGCGCGTCCTCGGGGGCCTGGCAGTTGGCGAAGGTTGGAGATCATGGTGCCACGGGTCCGGGTTCGGGTCTCGGTCGATCGCTAGCGTAGCGCACCGACAGGCCCCGTGGAGCGCTCAAATCGAGGCCGGCCGCGTCGCCGCGGCTCGGTTGGCCTGAGCAGCGGCGCGCGGCGGCGTGCAGCTTGGCCGGGCCCGACCCCGGCCGCCCCCTTGGGCCCCCCGCCCCGCGTTGGTACCCTCGGCGCCCTCCGGAGCCCAACGTGACCGACCAGCCGCCTGACATCCCGCCGCCTTCGTCCGAGCCTGCGCCGCCGCCACGGCCTGAGCGCCCCACGGCGATCACCAAGATGCAGCGGTTCCGCACGACCGGCAGCGTCTCGGCCGCGGACATCCAGCAGGCCCTCGCGCAGCGCGACCGACTCGACGCGCAGCAGACGCCACCCTCTGTTCAGCCCGCGCCGGAGCCGCCCACCGCCGCCGCCCGGCTCGACACCGCGCGTGAGACCGGCTCGGAGGACGCCACCCGCCTCGTCGACCCCGACCGCCCCCGCGGAGACAGCGTCTCGACTCGCTTTGACGACACCGAGGCCGACGCGCTCCGAAACCTGACCTCCGCGTCGGTCTTCGAGCTGGACGATCACCTCGAGCTCGACGGGATCACCGAGCACCCGGGCCGCTACGCCGAGGTCGACGAGCTGGGGCGCGGCGGCATGGGTCGCGTCTTGCGCATGACCGACCGCTGGCTCGGCCGCGACGTGGCCATGAAGCTGGTCCACACCGAGAACAAGGACAGCCCCGAGCACGTCATGGCGCTGCGCCGTGAGGCCCGGATCATCGGCGGCCTCGAGCACCCGAGCATCATCCCCGTCCATGAGCTGGGGACCCGGCCCGACGGCGCGGCGTACTACACGATGAAGCTCGTGGCGCACATGTCGCTCAGCGACGTCATCGAGCTCCTCGAGATCGGCGACGCCCAGGCCCGTTCGCGCTACACGGTGCGGCACCTCGCCGGCATCTTCCTGAAGATGGCCCAGGGCCTCGAGTACGCGCACAGCGCGGGCGTGGTGCACCGCGACCTCAAGCCCGAGAACGTGCTGCTCGGCGAGTTCGGCGAGGTCCAGCTGATGGACTGGGGCATCGCCAAGCGCATGGGGGGCACGCGGCCGGAGGGCGCCGAGGGGCTCGTCGTGGGTACGCCGGCCTACATGAGTCCGGAGCAGGCGGGTGGGCTCGACAGTCGCACCGATCACCGCTCCGACATCTACAGCCTCGGTGTCATGTTGTACGAGGTGCTCGCGCTGCGGCGTCCCTTCGCCGGCGAGACCAGCCAGCAGCAGCTCGAGGCCACCAAGAACCTGACTCCGCTGCCGCCCTCCAAGGTGGCGCGTGACCGCGTGGTGCCACCGGAGCTCGACGGGCTGGTCATGCACATGCTCGCCAAGGCGCCGGAAGATCGGCCCCAGAGCATGCGCGAGGTGTGGCGGGCCCTGGAGTCCTTCCTCGCCGGTGAGATGGAGCGCGAGCGACGGCGCGTGCGGGCGCAGGACTGCTACGACCGCGCCATCGACGAGCTGGACCGCTACCGCAAGATGCAGACCGACCGCGCCTTCCTCCAGCAAGAGGTCCACCACCTGGGCCGCATGGTCCGGCCCTGGGACGAGCAGGACAGCAAGCAGCAGCTCGACGAGCTACGACACAGGCTGCAGGTCCTCGACGTGCTCTACGCCCACGCCTTCGGCACGGTCACGGAGCTGTTGCGCGACGCGATCGAGTCCAACGGTCACGCCGACGCCCGCCGCACCCTGGTGGCCTTGTACTGGGAGCGGCACGACGAGGCGGAGGCGGAGGAAGACAGCGCGACCAAGCTCTTCTTCGCTCGGCTCGCCCACGATCTCGAGCTGGGCGGCGCACCTCTGCGCGACCGCCGCGTCGGCAGGATCCACGTCCGCAGTCAGCCGGCTGGGGCGACGGTGTACGCCGTGCCCTTCTCCGAGTACCGCGACGGCGCGCCGCTGTCCCCGCGCTACGAGCTGGGTCGCACGCCGCTCGTGGACGTCGAGCTGCCGGTGGGGCCCTACGTGCTCATCGCCCGCATCGAGGGCTACCGCGACGCCCAGGAGACCTTCTATCTGCGCGAGCAGCCCCACGACCTGCTCCTGCTGTGTGACCCGTGGACCAGCGACTTTCCGCTGATCGGGCGTCAGGTCGAGCTGGCGCGCCTGTGGTCGCTGCTGGACGACATCGAGGTGCGCTCCAGGCCTGTGACCTGTCTCGTCGCGGGCGCGCCGGGCATGGGCAAGAACATGTTGCTGGACGCCTTCCGCGCGCAGGTGAAGGCCCATCCGACGCGGCTCTATCTGCTCCTGGAGGTGACCTGCGCGCCGCTGCGTCGCGACCTGCCCTACGCCGTCGTGGTGGAGATGATTCGGCTGCGCGCGGCGGTGCTGGCCGAAGACTCCGCCGAGGTCGTGCGGTCGAAGGTGCGCCGCATGGTCTCGCAGGCCTTCTCTCGCTTCGGGCAGCGCCGGCTCGGCGAGCGTGAGCAGCAGGAGGCGTGGCAGGTCGCGGACACCATCGCGGCGCTCCCCGCGTTCGACCTCGACGACCCGGCCCGTACGACCCTGCACCGCGAGCTCTCGGAGGCCGGGCGCATCGCTCTGACGCACGCGCTGGCGACCTATTTTCAGCGGCTCGCGGTCAGCGCACCGGTGCTGATGTTGATCCGCAACGCCCAGTTCATGGACAGCGCCAGCCGCGACTTCTTTCGTGATCTCCTTCAGCTCGTGCGTGGCGCGCCGGTGCTGGTGGTGGCCTCCGCGAGCGCGCTCGGGCGCGACGACCAGCCGCGGCCCGGGACGGTCCGACGCGCCGTGCCCGACGACGCACCGCTGAACTTCGACGAGCAGCTCAACCTCGGCCCGCTCAACGATCTCGCCCAAGACCAGCTGGTGCGAGAGCTGCTGGCCGCGCCGGTCAACCGCAAGCTGCTCTCGTGGATCCGCAGTCACGCCGCGGGCAACCCCTTTCTCGCCGCAGAGCTCATCGCCGTGCTGGCGCAGCGCAAGGCCATGGTGTTCGAGAGCGCGGAGTGGCGGATCAAACGCGCGCGCCTGCCCGAGCTGACCCAGGGCGACATGGACGCGGCGGTGCGTCTCTTGCTCGAGACCCTGCCGGAGGCCGCGCGCGAGGTGCTGTCGACCGCGGTGGTCATCGGCCGCGTGTTCTGGGCGGGCGCGCTGCGGCGCATGGTGTCTGGCGACGTCGGTCGTGCGCTGACCGTGTTGGAGCAGCGTGGCTTTGTCAGTCGCAACGCGAGCAGCCGCTATCCGCGGGAGATCGAGTACCGGCTGACGTCGTCCCTGCGCTGGCGCGTGGCCTACGACCTGCAGCCGCCGCAGCGGCGCCGGGCCTTCCACCGGCAGACCGCCGCGTGGATGGCGGAGCACGCGCGGACGGACCTCGAAGAGGCCTTGGCCATGGCCTATCACCTGGAGATGGGGGGGCAGCCCGACGAGGCGGCGGTGCTCTTGGTCCGGACAGCGCGCGCCGCGCAGTCCGCTGGCGCGCTGGAAGAGGCCGCGCGGCTGTTCACGCGGGTGCACATCCTCACCGAAGACGCGGGCGTGCAGGACGCCGCCGAGATGGCGCTTCGCACGCTTCAGGCGCGGATCGGCAAGCGGCGTCGCCGTCGCCGGGAGACGCTCTATTGAGCCGCCATCGCCCCAGGGTGCTCGAGGCGCGCGTGAAGGACGCCGAGGCGCTGCTCGACTTCAAGCAGGCGGTGCTCCATGAGACGGAGTTCTTGCTGCAGGGGCCCGAAGACACCGAGGGCACGGTCAAAGAAGAGGTCGGGCTGATCGGCTCTTTCGCCCGCCATCCAGGGTGTGTGCTCCTGCTGGCGTGGGACGACGACCGCGTGGTGGGCATGTGCACCGTGGTGGCGGGGGCGCTGGCCCGGTCGCGCCATGTCGGCCAGACGGGCATGGCGGTGCGGCGGAGCCACTGGCGACGGGGGGTTGGGGCGGCCCTGCTCGCGCACGCGCTCGATTGGGCGGCGGGCGACGACGCCCTGCGCAAGCTCAGCCTGCAGGTCCACGCGACGAACGCGCCGGCGCGGCGCCTCTACGAGCG
>JAUIAC010000243.1 GCA_030425545.1 bacterium
GTGCTGCCGGTGATGGCGGCAGGCGCTGCCTTCGGCTTCGTCGTCGCCGGGGAGCTGCCCGCGACGACCCTGCGGCGCGTGCTCGGCGCCGTGGTGCTCCTCGCTGTGGCCTTGGGCCTCGCGCGGCGCGGCAGGGCGCCCGCGCCGTGGCCGATGTCCGCCCGCGTCGCCGCGGTCGCCACGGCGGGCGTGGTGCAGGGCATGTTCGGCACCGGGGGACCTGTGCTGGTGCTCGCGCTCGAGCGCGCCAACCTGTCTGCGGCGGCCTTTCGCGCGACCCTCGTGACGGTGTGGGCGACGCTCAACGGCGTGCTGGTCTTGGCCATGGTCGCCCAGGGGCGCTACGACGGCGCCACGGCGCTGCGGGTGGCCCTGGCGGCGCCTGCGGTGTGGGCTGGGGTGTGGTTGGGCGAGCGCCTCCACGCGCGCTTGTCGCCCGAGCGTTTTCGCATGGGGGTCTACGGCGTGCTCTGCGCGGCAGCCCTCGCCCTCTTGCGCTAGCCGGCACCCTCTCGTGCGCCCGCTGCGGCTGCGCGCCGGACCACACTACGCGGCCGCGGTGAAGCTCCCGGCCTGGGCGCGGGCGAGGGCTGGACGCCAGGCCTGCGGCACGTCGTCGCCCAGCAGCTCCCCAGGGGTCAGCCAGTCGTAGAGCTGGCTGTAGTCGCGGACCACGTGGCGGTTGATGCGTCGGTGGACGTGGTGTGGCCGCAGATCGTCGGGATCATGGAGCCCCGCGGCGCCGATCAACTCGTAGAACGCGAGCACGGTCTCCTTGTGATACTGGGCGGTTCGCGCGGTCTTGTGGGCGACGTCCAGGCCCACGACGAGGCCGGGGTCCTGCGTCGCCACGCCGGTGGGGCAGTGGTTCGAGTTGCAGCGGAGCGCCTGGATGCAGCCGAGCGCGAACATCATGCCCCGCGCCGAGTTGCACAGGTCTGCCCCGAGGGCGAGCCGCTGCGCGATGTGAAAGCCGGAGAGGATCTTGCCGGACGCGATGATCTTGATGTCGCCGCGGAGACCGAAGCCGGTGAGGGCGTTGTGCACGAAGATGAGCCCGTCCGTGAGCGGCGCGCCGACCCGGTTGGAGAACTCCAGCGGCGCCGCGCCCGTGCCCCCCTCGCCCCCATCCACGGCGATGAAGTCTGGTGTCAGCCCGGTGTCGACCATGGCCTTGCAGATGGCGAGAAACTCGTGGTGGTGGCCCACGCAGAGCTTGAACCCGACCGGCTTTCCGCCGGAGAGCGTGCGCAGCTGGTGGCAGAACTCGAGCAGGCCCACCGGAGTGTTGAACGCGCGGTGCCCCGGGGGAGAGAGCACGTCCTGGCCCATGGGCACACCGCGGATCTGGCTGATCTCCTCGGTGACCTTGCCGGCCGGCAAGATGCCCCCGTGTCCCGGCTTGGCGCCCTGGCTGAGCTTCACCTCGATCAGCTTGATCTGCGGCAGGGTCGCCTTGGCTCGAAAGCTCTCCGGGTCGAAGCCGCCGTCCGCGGCACGGCAGCCGAAGTAGCCGGTGCCGATCTGCCAGCACAGGTCGCCGCCGGGCTCCAGGTGGTAGGGGCTCACGCCGCCCTCGCCCGTGTTGTGGAAGAAGCCGCCCTCGCGCGCGCCGCCGTTGAGCGCCAGCACGGCCCGGCTCGAGAGCGAGCCGTAGCTCATGGCGGAGATGTTGAGCACGGACGCGTCGTAGGGCTGCGTGCAGTGGGGCCCGCCGATACGCACCCGCGGCGGGACGAAGTCGTGCGCCACCAGGTGGGCGTTGAGGGAGTGGTCCATCCACTCGTAGCCGGGCTCGTAGACGTCGCGCTGCGTGCCGAAGGGCAGGGTGTCGAGCTCGCCCTTGGCCCGCTGGTAGACCAGGGAGCGGAGCTCACGGTTGACCGGGCGGCCGTCGTGGTTCTGCTCGATGAAGTACTGCATGATCTCGGGCCGAATGGCCTCCAGGATGTAGCGGCCGTGCCCCACCAGGGGAAAGTTGCGGCGAATGGCGTGCTCTCGCTGGGTCATGTCCACCAGACCGAGCCCGATGAGCGGCGCGACGACCAGCAGCGCCCACCAGGCGTAGGGGGTCAGTTGCGCCAGCGCAGCGATGACGATGACGCTGGACGCGGAGAGCGCCAGGAACGCGAGGCGAATCATGCTTCCTCCCAGGGGGCGTGCGTGGGCCAGGTGCGCCACCTGGGCGCGTCGGCGGCGAGGATCGGACCGGGCGCCGCAGTGTGGCACACATCGCGCGCAGGTCGCTCGTCTTCCATCGCGCGTGCGCCGCCCCAGGGTGACGTGGTTGGGCGGGCGTCTCCCGGCCCCGCGTCGGGTCGCCACGCGCTGCGTCGACGTCGCGATCGCCGGCCACGCGCATCGACCACGGATCTTGCGCGACGCCGGACCCTGTCGAGAAGGGGGCCAGATTCTGGCGATGTAGGGCGTGAGCGCAGGCCTGAGCGGGCGCGCGCTGCACAGGGCCCCTGCTCTGAGCGGGGTCTCGAGTCGTGAACAGGTGTGGGGCTCGCCGCTTGGAGGTCGCCCATGAGGGAGCCAGGCATTATGATCGCGTGCGCCCGCGCGGTCTCTGACCACCACCGGAGCTGCGCGCGCGAGGGCCATGACCGAGTCGCAAACCAGCCTCCCGACCACCCTGATCGCGGGCGCCGCTGCGCTTGTGGTGGTGATCGTGTTGGTGGTGGCCAGCAGCGGGGATCCCCACGCGGCGGACCCGACGACGGCGCGCCACGCGATGGTGAACGTGGCCCGACAGGGCGCTGTGGCCGGCGCGCCGGCGGCGGCCAAGCTGCCGCTCGGCGACTCGCGGCTGGGCGCTGAACCGGACCCCAACGCCGACCACGCGGAGCACGCCGCGGCGGACGACCCGCATCGGCACGGCGCCGCCGCGCCCCTCGGCCACGGGCCGACCCTGGACGACGACGAGGACGACCTGGCCCACGCCGCGTCGCTGCCGGCGACCCACTCCGACGCCCGCCGCGTCGGCTGGGCCGGGCGTGGCCCCATCCCGTCGGTGCCGATCCCGCCGGCCGCGGCGCGGCAGGTGCTGGACGGCGGCCAGCTCGCCACCGCCATCGACGGCATCAAGGGCCGGCTGCTGCGCTGCGTCGTGGACGCGGTCGCGCTGCCCGACCGACTCCCGAGGGCCTTTGGCGCGGGCATGACCCACGAGCGCGTCCGCGCCTACTGCCGCGGCCGCACCGGCGGAAGTCACCTGCTGGAGATCGGCTTCAACCCGGACACGGTCGGCGCGCTGCCTGCCATCGGCCGTGGCGCTGAGGTCATCGTACAGATCATGGGCGCGTCGCCCACTGGCGCGCCGCAGGCCCGCTACCTGCGCGTCGACGCCGGCGCGCGGCGGCCCGTGGCCCGGCTGCGCGGCCTCCCGGACCTCTTCGCGGCGTGGCTGCAGCCGATTCAGGGTCAGCGACTCGACTGTGTCAGCGCCGGTCCGGTCGAGCTCCTGGGGCGCGGGGTGGCGGAGGCGAAGCAGATCCGCGAGACAGACCCACGCAAGGGCCAGCCGCGGCCCAAGGGCAGCGACGTCGGGACGCTCGGGCGCGTGCGCTGCCTCGACCGGCGAGACGTGCCCTTTCCGGTGCTGGTCCACTTCCCGCGGGCGGTGGACGCGCTGCGCGTGGTCGACGGCACCACCGTGCGTCTCACCGCGCAGGGTCGCGCGCGGGGCCAGCTGCTGGCCAGGAGCGAGCGGGTGCTCGCGGACGGGATGCCCGTGGATCCGGCCGACCTGCGCCGCGTGCTCGTGGCCCCCAAGGCGTACGTGGGGACCCGCTTGCGCTGCACCAGCATGGGCGTACCGCCACCGCAGCAGGACGCGGAGACCCACCCGAAGGGGACCTCGGCGCGGTGGGCCTGGGTCGTGTGTGTGCAGCGGCGCGCCCCGCCGGTCCACCTCAGGCTCTTCTTCGCGGTGGACCGGGTGGCCTCGCTGCTCCAGCTCGTGCGCAGCACCGTGTTCGAGGCCGACGTCGTCGGCGTGCGCGCGTCCCACATCGACGCGATCTTCCGCGCGGTGGTCCGCGACGGTGCGTCCCCGGCGGCACAGAAGGCGGACCTGCGCCGCTACGTGCTGCTCAACGACGAGCTCAAGGGCAAGCCGCTGACCTGTGAGCTGCTCTTCGACGTCGCGGTGCCGGCGCCGCACCCAGACGCGCGAGACAAGCCCCTGCGCATCCCCGTGACCTGCAAGGACCCGGCGCGGCCCGACAAGGGCCAACCCTTCGACCTGCGCTTCGAGCGGCCCCCAGCGCCGGGCCTGCTGCGGCGCGGGGCGCGGCTGAAGGTGTCGCTCGACGGCCTGCGCCACGGGCGGCCCCGCGCGCGCTACGTCGCCAAGATCACCGCGCCCCTGTAGGCGCACGGTGCGGTCGCCTCGACGCAGCGGCACGGGCGGCACGGGCGGCACGTGCGGCGCGACCCGCGCAATCCACAGCTGACACCTCGTTGACCCGCGGGCCGGAGCTCAGCCCTCGTAGGGGGCGGCGCCGCCAGGCCCGGTGGCGGTCTTGGCGTCGAAGTGCATCGCGGCCAGGGCAGGGCGCGGCGTCGTCTCCACCACCGCCGGGTTCTGTCGCACGAAGGCGAGGAAGAGCAGCTTGTCGAAGGTGCGACTCAGCAGCGCGTACGCCGTGCCAAAGGTCACGACCCCCGCCAGGAAGTAGCCCAGGCCGTACCAGCGCATGCCCAGCTTGAGCGAGAGCGCGGTGAACACGAAGTTGCTGACCAGGAACACGCCGTTGATGATCAGGACGGTCCGCCGCGAGTCGAAGTAGTAGAGCACCACCGTGATCAGCAGCGCGCCGAGGTGAAAGGCCGCGCCGATGACGCAGAAGCGGAACATGAACACCGACGCGTGGGGCATGCCGAGGCCGTCCAAGATCAGCGTCGGCACGGCGAGCACGGCCAGGGTCAGACAGCCCTGGAGCAGCGCCACGTCGCGCCCGGTGGTGAAGAAGCTGGCGACCACCGCCGCGCGGGTCTTCTCCAGCCGCTTCAGCGGCGCGTGGCCCTGAATCGCGCCGTAGAAGCGGGCGCAGCGCTCGTGCAGCTGCGTCTCGGCCTTGATGATGAAGAGCGCCAGCGCCGGCACCGTCGACACGTAGGCCAGGAACACGACCGTGTCGTAGGTGGGGTGGGACGCGAGGCCGCCGACGCTGACGCTGTGCTCGGGCGCGGTCCACATCAGCCACTTGTCGACCCAGATCCCCAGGCCGTAGAGCAGCCCGCCGAGGGCCAGCTGCCAGTAGCGCGGCACCGCCGCCAACACCCCGAAGAGGGGGCCCTCGCCACCGCTGAACTCCTGCAGCACCAGGCCGCAGATCACCGCGTTGGTCACCGCCATGCCGGCGTTGAACGCGAGCAGGAGCTCCGCCTCGGACGCGCCGGTGCGGTCCCGCAGCAGCCACCAGAACAGGCCCGTTCCCAGCGCGTAGGACAGGGTCAGCAGGCGAAACTCCTGCAGCGTCGACAGCATGGGCGCTGCGATCCAGTTGACGGTCACCAGCCCGAGGGCCACCGCCGCGTGCAGCCGGACCTCGAGGGGCAGGTCGACCACGACGACGCCGGTCACCGCCACCGGTGCCACCAGGAGGAAGCCGACGATGAGCGCGCCGACAAAGCTGGTCGCGATGGCGTTCCGTCGCAGCGCGAAGAGCTCGTCGCTCACGTGCCGCGTCAGGGTGATGGTGAGCGGACCGGTGAGCACCAGCGAGGTAGAGAACACGTAGAGCAGGAGCGTGACGAAGCCGGTGGTCGCCGCCTCGTGGGCCGCCTCTTCGAACATCAGCCCAGGCAGCGCCATGGTGACGATGGTGAAGAACCACGGCCCTGCCACGGCCACCACGCCGTGCAGCTGGCTCTCCAGGATGGCCCACAGGCTGTCCTGGCGCATGAGATCGCGCAGCGCAAAGCCGATGCCAGCCACTTAGGATGCCCTCTCTGCCTGGTCGAGCGCCGGCGTGGTCGTGGCGCGGGTGCCCTCGCCCTGAATCAGGCTGTGGTAGAGCGCAGCATAGCGTCGATGCAGCTGCTCCTTGTCGTAGCCCTGCATCACCCGTTGGCGCATGTTCTCGCCGGCCTCCGCCCGCGCCGGCTCGTCGAGCAGCAGCTTGGCGATGGCGTTGGCGGTCGCCGCCGGGTTGCCGATGGGCGTCACCGCGCCACCTGCGCCGATCTTCGGGGACTCGTCGCTGCGGCCGTGCAGCAGCTCGCGGCAGCTGCCCACGTCGGTCGCCACCGAAGGGACCCCCGCCACTCCTGCCTCGAGGATGACCAGCGGCTGCGCCTCGGAGATGGACGTCAGCGCGAGCACGTCGATCTTCCCGAACCACTCGCGCAGGTCGACCATGCCGGGGAAGAAGAGCGTGTCCTGCAGGTTCAGCTGGCGGAGCAGACGCTGGCACTCGGCAGCGTAGGGCGGGTCTTCGTCCATGGGGCCGAGCACATAGCAGCGCACGTCGGGGACCTGCTGCTTGAGCAGCGCGCACGCGCGGATGAAGGTCTTGATGTCCTTGATCGGCACTACGCGCCCCACCAGGGCGACGCTCGGCGGGCGCTCGCCGCCCTCTGCGAGGTTCGGGACGCGGACCACGTCGGCGAAGCGGTCCGGCGCGATGCCGTTGGGGATGATCGACAGCCGCTCCCGGGCCGCGCCGTCTTCCAGCTGCAGCGCGAAGTTGCCCTCGAAGAGCGTGATGATCTCCTGACAGCACTGGTAGCAGGCCTGCGAGTAGCTGACGAAGGTGTTGATCCACAGGTCCTTGACCCGGTTGCCCTGGGCGTGGAGCGAGAGGCTCGCGGTGTCGTCGATGGCCAGCCACGGCGCCGCGAGGATCTCGAGACGGCGCTCGTTGGTGTACACGCCGTGCTCTGTGACGATGGTGGGACGCCCGGTCTCCAGGTGCGCCCGCGCGGCGAGCAGACCCGCGTAACCCGTGGAGATGCTGTGGTACACGGAGGCCTCGGGCAGGGGACACAGGACCATGCTGTAGAGCCCGGCCAGCAGCGAGCGCCACGCCCAGAACGCGTTGAGATACGACGCCCCAGCGCACATGTCGTGGTAGACCTCGTTGAACGCGTCCCAGGCCTCGGGAGAGTCCAGCAGCAGGTGCCGCCCGATGCGCCCCCGCACCGGTCCAATCAACGCCAGCAGGCGACGCAGGTCGTCGGCGTCCCCCGCCGCCATCAGCCGAGCCGCCGGGCCCCGCAGCGCCGCGAGCAGCTCCTTCTGCCCGGGCAGGCGCGTCGCCCCCAGCTGAACCTCCTGAACGAAGACGTGGCTGAGGCCCGAGACGTTGTCGGGCAGCGGATAGCGCAGCGTGAGCTCCGCCCCCGGCGCGCAGATGACCAGCACGTGAAAGCGCAGGTGACACTGCGACTGGATCAGGTCTTGAACCCACGACGACACGCCGCCGCGCACGTAGGGATAGGCGCCCTCCACGACGAGGCAGACATCGGCCGGTCGGCCGGCGGCGACCGTCGGGGGATACTCAGGCATCGAAGCGCCCCCGTCGCAGGGCTCGCTGCCAGGCGTCTTCGTCCTCTGGCTCCTCGAGCTCGTGGGGCTCCGAGGCGGCGTGGCGGGCGGTGATCTCGTCCATGACGCTGAGGGTCACGGGCTGGGGGCGCTGCTGCCACAGCGCGATGACGCCGCGAAACACCGAAGACTCCGGCAGTCGGTCGGCCACCAGCTCGCCGTGCGCCTCCAGGGTGGTCTGCAGCTCGTCGTAGCGACCGGCGCGATACAGGGCTTCGACCGCCCACATGGCGATGGCTGCGCTGACATGGCCCTTGGCCAGCTCGGCGGTGAGATAGTCCGCAGCGCGACGCGACTCGCCCGCCCGCACGAAGAGCCGTCCCACCGCCGCGATAACGCGCAGGTCCGTGGGAAAGGCCTCGAGATGGCGGCGATAGGCATGGAGGGCCCGCCCCCGTGTCTCCGCCAGTCGCCGCTCGTCGAGCAGGCCCGCGAAGGCCCACTGGTCGTAGAGCTCTGCCAGCTTGCGCATGGCGTCCTGGTCGCCGAAGCCGTGGGAGTCGAAGGCCGCCGCCGCTTGCGCCCGGTGCGCCCGCTCGTCGCTGACGAAGCGATCCTCGAGCGTCTGCATGACCATGCCGGCCTGGACGCGGATCGCGTTGTGTTCGTCTTCGAGCGCCATGCGCAGCGCGACACCCAGCTCGGGCCGGAAGTTGGCGCCGATGAGCGCGACGGCCGTGCGTCGCTGCGAGAGCGCGCCGTGTCGGAAGACGTCACACAGCGAGGCGGGCTCCAGCTCCCCCGACTCCGCCAGCACCTCGCTCCACGGCTCCGGCTCCTCGTCGACGCCCACGTCCTGGCTGTGCATCGGCCGGGCGGGGACCAGCAAGGCGACCGACGCCGCGAGCAGCGCTGTGAGCGCGCCGGCCGGCCCGAGCGCGCCGGTCAGCACCAAGACCAGCACGGTTCCGGGGCCACGCAGGCGCGGCAGCTCCCACCACACGCTCCCCAGGACGGCGGTCGCCGCGAGGTGACCCACCAGCGGGGCTGGGGTGGCGGGCAACGTGAGCAGGTGGCCGACGCCGGTCGGCGCGCCGCTCGTCGCCCACGTGGGCAGCAGCACGCCCGCCACGTCGAGCGCGGCAGCCACGGCCGCGAAGAGCAACGTGACGCGCGCTGGGTCGGCGACTCTCATCGGCTGACGTAGGG
>JAUIAC010000244.1 GCA_030425545.1 bacterium
AGCAGGTGGAGCGCGCCAGGTCGCCCGAAGCCAAGACCAAGCTGGTGCGGGACTACGTCGACCACAGCCGCAAGCAGACCGACCGGGCGGTGCGCAAAGAGGACGCGACGCTCCGTGACGCCAAGGATCGAAAGGCGTTCAACAAGGCGCTCGACAAGGACGCCAACCAGCTCGGCGACGACGTCCAGGGCAAGCTCGACGAGGCCAAGCAGGCGGTGGTCGACAAGGTCAGCGACAAGGGCTGGCAGTGGGCCAAGAGCAAGAGCGGCACGCTCAAGAAGGCCGAACGCACGCTCGACCGGCTGAAGCAGTCCAAGCTCGGCAAGGCGGCGGGCGCGGCGGGCCAGGTCGCCAACAAGGTCAAGGAGACCTACGACAAGGCCAAGGCGGTGGTCGACGAGATCAAGCAGGTCAAGGAGAGCATCGACCGGGTCAACCGCAAGGTGAAGAGCGGTCAGATCTCCAAGGATCGCGGCAAGGTGCTCAAGGGCGGGACGATCCTGGGCAAGACGCTGTCGAAGGTGCTCGGCTGGCTGCCGGTCTTCGGCAAGACCGCGAGCAAGGTGACCGACAAGACCTTCGGCGCGGCCATGCGGGCGGGCGAGAAGATCGCGACGCACTACACCAAGACGGACTGCTGCATCAACGACCCGCTGGCGGACTGCTGCCTGTAGCGCAGGTGGGGACGCGGCGGATGTCTTGGCGATGACACGGGGTGAGGTCGCCCGTGCGAGGGGAGGGGGCCATGGTGGGTGAGCGGCGAGCGTGGGGTGTCGGGCTGCGGTGGGCGGCGCTGGTGTCAGGTCTGCTGGCGCTGGGCGGCTGTGGGGACAAGCTCGACCAGGCGGCGTCTCAGCTGAAGGCCAAGGTGCACGCGATGACGGCGGCGGACGAGCCGACGGCCGCGCCGAGCGCGAGCCCCGAGGACCAGCCGGCGCGGAGCGGTGGTTCGGCCGGGGAAGCGCGCGGCGCCACGGCGCTGCCGAAGCCTCAGCCCCCGAAGGCGCGGGCGTTGCAGGCGCTGCGCGAGCGGGGCGTCGACACCTCCGGCGGTCTGGTGGAGCGGGGCGGCGAGCTGCGCTTCGCCTACGAGACCGCCGCAGCGGACGACTACGAAGACCAGCTGCTGGTGGTGTGGGCCACGGCCTTCGGGGCGCTGGGACGCGTCGCCCGCGACCGCGTGACCATCGTCAACACCGTCGGCAGGCGGCCGGTGATGACGGTGACGGCCACGACCCGCGACATCCGGGCGATGCTCGACGGCGCGCTGAGCACCAAGGGCTTCTTGGCCCGCATGGAGATCCGCAGCGTCGAGCGCCACCCCAAGGTGCTCGAGCCCGCGGCGGTGCCCGGGATCCTGGGCGCGATGGGGGCCGACGGCGACGTGGGCGCCGCGCCGATGCTGCCGGAGGAAGAGGCCGCGCTGCGGGCGGGCAAGCCGCTGCCGCAGAAGGCAGGTGCCCTGGGAATGGCACCGGTCCGCGGCGGCGAGGGGATCGCCAAGCCCGCCCCGCGCGCCGCACCGACACGCCGCGCGCGGCCGACCCCACGCAAGCGCCGACCCCGCGCCACGCGGACCGGTCCGAGTCGGCCCAGGGCCTCGCGGCCAGGGCGCTGAGGCCAGCGGAGCGCGCAGGACGGCTCAGCCGCCGACCAACCCCAGCTGCATCCAGCGCCACCGCTGGAGGAGGAGCCCCCACTTCAGCGGGCTCTCGCCGTGGGGCAGCAGGCGGAAGAGCTCGCCCCCACGTCGGCCGTTGTCCCGCCGGATGAAGACCTGGTTCGCCACGTCGTTGGACACCGCGAGCAGCTTGTCGAAGGGGCAGGTCCAAATCCGCTCGCGCCGCGGTCCGATGAGCTCGAGCCCGTCGCCATGGACCCTGAGCTCGCCACGGCCGACGGAGGCTTGCTTGCCGCCGCGCGCCACCAGGAGCACCTCCATGTCCGCGGACACCCCGATGGTGCCGTCGGCCTGCCAGGCTGCGGCGTCGAGCACGGGCGGGTCCCCCAGGGCGCGCCACTGGTCTGCGAAGCCGGTGGGCACGTCGAAGGTCGGCAGGTCTGGCGACATGCCGTGCAGCACCGTGTCCACGTCCAGCTTCCAGCGCGCGTCGCAGCGGCCACACGCGACGCTGTCGCGGTCGGTGGCGTGGACCTGCATGGTGTCGTGGGACCCGCAGCGCGCGCAGCGCCAGAGCAGCGACTCGAGCCCCTCGGCCATGCGGTAGCCCCGCGCGGGGCGCGAGCGGTCCCGCCGCTGCTCGACGGTGAGCTTGCGGATCACGTCCGCGGTGATCGCCTCCACCGTCTCCCCCTCGTAGGTGTAGGGGCCGTCGTAGTCGATCTCCAGGGGCACGTAGCGGGGGTACTTCGCCCAGCGCGGGTGCACGAGGTAGGTCGACTTGAGCCGCGCGTAGAAGACCCGAGCGCCCAGGCGGTCGATCAGCCGGCCGATGCCCGGTGTGATCGGCGTGAGCCGGCCGTCCCAGCTGCGGCGTCCCTCGGGGAAGACGGTGACCACGAGCCCGGCGTCGTAGTGCTTCTGCAGCGTCGCCATGGAGTCGCGGTCCTTGACGTCCTTGATCTTCGGGAAGCCGCCCACCGCCTTCAGGTAGGCGCCGAGCACCGGCATGTCGAGCACGGTGCTCGCGCCCATGAAGCGAGACGGGCGGTGCAGCGCCGCCGCGACGTAGAAGGGGTCGAGCATGGACACGTGGTTGGCGAGCAGCAGCACCGGCCCGTCTTTGGGCATCCGCTCGAGGCCTGTGGTGCGCAGCCGCAGGCCCGCCTTGAACAGGCCGAGACAGGCCTGCTGCGAGACCCGGTACACCGCCCAGTCGCGCACGGGCAGGCCGTAGAAGGGGCGCGGGCGCGACGCGTAGCGGCTCCAGTCCACGGGATCAGACACGGGCGCTCCTGGGAGGATGTCGCCGCCGCGTCGGCGACGGTCGCGGGGGATGGGGTTCGCGTCGCGGCTGCGGCCGGCGTCGGGCTGCGGCGCGCGCGGGTCGGGGCCACGTCGGCCAACCCGGCACGCACGCTACCTGGAGAGCCGCGCGGCAACCAGGGGGGCGCGCGCAGCCCAGCGCCACGGGGACGCCACGGCCTGGGGTGGCTCGGGGCGCTCTCTGCTCTCCCCGCTGGAGCGTCAACCCATTGAAATATCGCGACAATCATTTGCGCCGCAGTCTGCTAGACTCCGGCGGCGCCGGCCCATCCGGCGTCTTGGAGGGAACCCGCCATGTCCGAGCCGCACACCTCAGCTGGCCCGCGCGCCGCCCCCGCTCAGCCGGCCGCCGACATCGACACCGCGGCGCTCCGCGCCTGGCTGCTCGAGCACCTGCCGCCCGCGCTGAGCGCCGAGGTGGCGGCCCACCCCCTGCAGGTCGTCCCCTTCGACTCCGGCCACAGCAACCTCACCTACGCTGCGCAGGCGGGCCCGCTGGAGCTGGTGGTTCGCCGAGCGCCGCCGGGGGTCAAGGCCAAGACCGCCCACGACATGGTCCGCGAGGCCCGCGTGCTCTCCGCGATTCGGCCCAACTTCCCGCTCGCGCCGGAGGTCTTCGCGGTGTGCGACGACCCGGCGGTCATCGGCACGTGCTTCTTCGTCATGGAGCGGCTGCACGGGCCGATCCCGGGCCGCTCCTTGCCGGTGCGCCTGACGCCCGGTCAGGCCAAGCGGCTCATGGCCGGCCTCATGGATCTGCACGCCGACCTGCACGCCATCGACCTCGAGGCCACCGGCCTGGCCGACCTGGGCAAGCCCGACGGCTACGTGGCGCGGCAGGTGGCGGGCTGGAGCAAGCGCTACCGCGCCGCGCGCACCGACGACGTGCCGACCTGCGAGGCGCTCATGGCGTGGCTCGACAGGCACCAGCCGACCGAGTCCGGCGCGGCGTTGATCCACAACGACTTCAAGCTCGACAACGTGGTGCTCGACGCGGCCGACCCGACCCGCATCGTCGGGGTCATCGACTGGGAGATGGCCACCGTGGGCGACCCGCTGCTCGACCTCGGCGCGTCCATGGCCTACTGGGTGCAGCGCGACGACCCGCCGGAGCTGCAGGTGATCCGCACGCTGCCGTCGACCGTGCCGGGCATGCCCACCCGCGCGGAGCTGGTGGCGCGCTACCTGGAGCGCTCGGGTCGGCAGGTCGAAGACTTCACCTGGTACTACGTGTACGGCCTCTTTCGCCTCGCGGTCATCGCCCAGCAGATCTACCTGCGCTACGTGCTGGGGCAGAGCAAGAACCCCCGTTTTGCCGGCCTGGGCGTGGCGGTGCGCGCGCTCAGCGACCACGCCTGGCGGGTGATCCGCGCGCGCGAGCGAGACCAGCGTGCGGAGGCCCGGCGCGCCGACCTGCTCAGCGACCGCTCGCTGCGCCTCGACGGCAAGGTCGCGGTGGTCACCGGCGCGACCCGCGGCATCGGCGAGGCGGTGGCGCGGCTCTTCGCGGCCCAGGGGGCGCACGTGGTCGTCTCGAGCCGCAAGCAGGCGAGCTGCGAGGCGGTGGCGGCGTCGATCCGCGACGCGGGCGGGCAGGCGACGGCCCTGGCGTGTCATGTGGGCGACGCCGAGGCGCGGGCGGCCTTCGTCGCCACGGTCGTGAAGCAGCTCGGGCGGGTCGACATCCTGGTCAACAACGCGGCCACCAACCCCTACTTCGGCCACATCCTCGACACGCCGACGGAGGCGGTGGCCAAGACCGTCGACGTCAACCTCAGCGGGGCCTTTCACCTCTGTCAGCTGGCAGGGCAGGTGATGCGCGACCAGGGCGGCGGCGTCATCCTCAACACCGCCTCGGTCAACGGCGTGGTCCCGGCCGCGGGACAGGGCATCTACTCGATCACCAAGGCGGCGCTGGTCAGCCTCTCGCGCGCCTTCGCGAAGGAGTGTGCGTCGCTCGGCATCCGGGTGAACACGGTGCTGCCGGGCCTGACGCGGACCAAGTTCGCCTCGGCGCTGACCGACAACCCGGCCATGCTGAGCCGCATCTTGCCTTTGATCCCGGAGGGTCGCGTCGCCGACCCCGAGGAGATCGCGCCGGCCTTCCTCTACCTCGCCTCGGACGCGGCGGCCTATGTCACGGGCGCGGGCGTCACCGTCGACGGCGGCCTGCTCGCCTGAGCGACGCCAGCCCCCTCCTCACCCAGGACACCCCATGGACTTCGCCCCCTCCGAGCGCGCCCAGGAGCTCTGCGCGCTGGCTCGCACCTTTCTCGACGCCGAGGTGCTCCCGCACGAGCACAGCCTGCGCAACCTCGGCTTCGACGCCATGGCCGAGCAGCTCGCGGCGACCCGCGAGAAGGCCCGGCAGACCGGGCTCTGGTCGCCGCACATGCCCGAGTCGCTCGGCGGCGCAGGGCTGACGTTGATGGAGCAGGCGCAGCTCTCCGAGGTGCTGGGCGAGGCCATCGCGGGGCACTACGTGTTCAACTTCCAGGCGCCGGACGTGGGCAACATGGAGCTGCTGCACAGCCACGGCAGCGCCGAGCAGCAGGCGCGGTGGCTGACGCCGCTGGTGGCGGGCGACATCCGCAGCTGCTTCTTGATGACGGAGCCCGACCGCGCCGGCTCCAATCCGGTGTGGATGGACACGACCGCCGTGCGCGAGGGCGACGAGTGGGTCATTCGCGGCCACAAGTGGTTCGCCACCGCGGCCGACGGCGCGGCCTTCGGCATCTGCATGGCGGTCACCGACCCGGACAACCCGAATCCCTACGCGCGGGCGAGCATGATCATCGTGCCGACCGACGCCGAGGGCTACGACCTGGTGCGCAACGTGTCGGTCATGGGGCACAGCGGCAGCGGCTGGGCCAGCCACGGCGAGGTCATCTTGGACGACGTGCGCGTGCCCGCGGCCAACCTCATCGGAGCGCCCGGCAGCGGCTTCAAGCTGGCGCAGGCGCGGCTGGGGCCGGGGCGCATCCACCACGCGTCACGCTGGATCGGCGTGTGCAACCGCGCGCTGAAGCTGATGTGTCAGCGGGCGGCGACCCGCGAGCTCTCGCCGGGCCGGCCCCTGGGCACGAAGCAGGCGGTGCAGCAGTGGATCGCGGAGAGCCGCGCCGAGATCGAGGCCGCCCGGCTGATGGTGCTGCAGGCGGCCTGGAAGATCGAAGGCCACGGTCGTTTTCGCGAGGACGTGTCGCTCATCAAGTTCTTCGTGGCCGGGGTCATGCAGCGGGTGCTCGACCGCGCGATCCAGGCCCACGGCGCGCTGGGCATGAGCGACGACACGCCGCTGGCCTTCTGGTACGCCCACGAGCGGGCCAGCCGCATCTACGACGGGCCTGACGAGGTCCACAAGGCGGTGGTGGCGCGGCAGGTGCTGAAGCGCTTTGGCATGGACACGAAGGGCATCGGGCGGTCGTAGCGTCCCACCGCATGGGCCGTGCCGAGCTCCGCTCCGGACGACCGGTGTGCTGGAGCCATAGCCGCCTCCGCTGGATCCGGGCCGGCGCCACGGTAGGATGGCCGTTGGAAGAGCGCGTCGTCGCAGCACATGACCTCGGATGGACACCATGGCCCAAACCAAGATCAGACGTCTCCACTTCGGTGACTTTCAGCAGTTCGCGCATACGACGCTGGACTTCACCGATGCGGCGGGCTGCGCACAGGATCGGATCTGCCTGATCGGCCGCAACGGCACGGGAAAGACAACGACGTTGCGGGTGCTCGACGAGTTCTTGGGGCACTTCCACGAGCAAGACCAAGGGCCCATGAACGCCGCCGTGGAGTACGTGCACGGTGGAGCCAAGTACATCTGCTGGCGACACGGCGGTTCTGGCAGGGGCGGCACCGCTCGCTATGAGCAGGAGCCCGTGGACGTGCGCATGCTGCTCACAGCGGCCAACGGCGCAGTCCCCATGGACGCCTTCCCCGGCAAAGACGCGGTCGTGCTCTCCGCCCATGAGCTGGTCGATCGCCGACTGCGCCCGAATCACGACCTGGTCGTCTTTTCCCGAGCCCCCGGCGATGTCGCGAAGAATGAAGGGCCTGACATCAAGGGCGTGCCGCAGACAAACGTCAGCGCGGTCACTACGTGGTTCCGTAAGTTTCCGTGGCGACACGAGATCTCCAATGCCCACATCACCGAGATGTGGCGAACGCTGGTGTACCTCCTGCGAAAGCGGGAGGACGACCGGCAGGCCTTCGAGACGCAGCAGGAGAACCTGCAGAAGACGAAGGCGCAGCTGCTCGACGAGTTCGAGAGGGTCTACCCGCCCATTCTTCCGGGGCTCGCCGAGCTCTGGGACGCGCTGCTCTTGCCGGCCGGGCTCACCTTTGACGTCGACGGCGCCAAGCTGCCGGTGCAGCTCTCGGACAACTTGCACGCCTACATCCGCCGCCGCGACAGCAGCGACGAGGTGCCCTATCGGGCGCTGTCGGCGGGTATGCGCAACCTGCTCTTCCGCGTCGGCCACCTGCACTTGCTCTTTCGCAGAGCTCAGCCGGAGCGCGCGTTCGTCTTGCTCGACGAGCCGGAGAGCAGCCTATTCCCCGACTTCCTCCTGGGGCTCGTCGACACCTATGAGGCCATCGTCGGACCCGACACGCAGCTCTTTGTGGCCACCCACAGCCCGCTGGTCGCGGCGCAGTTCGAGCCGCATCAGCGGGTCATCCTCGACTGGGACAGTGAGGGCTTCGTCTCGGCGTCCAAGGGCGTGGCGCCGAAGGGCGACGACCCCAACGACGTGCTCAAGCAGGACTTTGGCATGGGGGTGCTGCTCGGCCCCGAGGGGCAGCGCCAGTGGCGCCGATATCGCGCGTTGCGACGGACCGCACGCAGCGGCGGCGGCGACGAGAGGATGGCCGCGCTGAAGGAGGCCGCCGACATCGCCCGCCGCTATGGCTTCGTCGGGGAGGTCCAGGCGTGAAGTTCTTCGAGAAGGGCGACCATGCGGCTTTCGAAGGCGCCACCTACCGGCAAAAGGGGGACAACCGGCCGCTGCGGGAAGCCTTGTTCAGCTCGCAGCGAGGGTTCTGCGCCTACTCCGAGATCCGCATTCAGCCAGAGCACACCACGGCGGTTGAGCATTTCGACCCGACGCTGAAGGGCTCACCAGACGACGGTTACACGAACTGGTACGGAGTCTTGCAGCGCTACAACCAGCTCAAGCGGACAAAGGAGGTCAAGCACACCGGAGCGTCCTTCTTCGCGTCTCGCTTCTTCCAGACGCCTGGGGGGTTCGACGAGCGCGTCGGCTACCTCGCCGGCGACTTTGTCTACGAGCCGCGGCGCGAAGACGACGCCGAGGCGCACGCGTTCATCGACTATCTGAGCCTCTCGTCGGCCGAGCTCGCCGAAGCTCGGTGCCGGCAGGTCCGACGCCTGCGGGAGATCTTTGACCTCGGCGAGTTCACCGACGAGGAGAAGGTGGCGTGGTTCCGAGACTTCCCCGCAGACCTGAGCTACGTGACCGTCCTCGAAGCTGAGCTTGGCCTAGATCTCAGTGACCTCGTCGCCAGCGTCAAGGAGCCTGTAGCGCATTCCGCCTCGGCGGCTTCATCGCGCTGACACGTCGCCCTGCGGCTCCTGCAAGTGCTTGAATTGGCTACGGCCAGTCCTGCGCACTTGAGAATCCACAGGGCTTGGTCATCGCGCGAAGCCCCTCGAGGCTCCAATGCGCTACACACTCCTAGCTTCGCAAGCCCCCGCCGATAGGCCGCCAGATCGGCCTGCCAGCCGCCG
>JAUIAC010000245.1 GCA_030425545.1 bacterium
CGATGGTGTCGACGAACTGGTTGGAGATGAGGTCGTTGCTGATCTCGTTGAGGCCGTCCTTGGGCAGGGCGGCGGGGTCCATGGCCTTGACGCACTTGAGGCTGCCGTCGGCGTTGATGCCCTTGACCACCTCGCCGGCGGTCTTGCACTCGCCGCTGGGGGTCTTGATGCCGGTGAGCTTGGAGCCGTCGCCGGCGAAGCTGGTGGCGGTGACGGTGCCGGCGGTGAGGCTGCCGGTGAAGGTGCCGTTCTTGGCCTTGAGGCTGAAGCCGCCGAGGTCGACGTTGGCGTCGAACTTGAGCTCCTTGACCGAGACGCAGCCGGTGCAGGCGAGGTCCTTGGCCGGGCCGCCCTTGGTGGTGGAGCCGGCGTAGGCGAAGCCGACCTTGGCGGCGGAGATGCCGCCGTTGGCCACCTGGCCGGCGGTGACGCAGCCGGTGCACGCGAGCTTCATGGCGCGGTCGGCGACGAGGGCGTAGGGCGCGGCGTGCATGCGCTGGCGGGGCAGCTCGGGGTCGGCGCCGATCTTGATGCCGAGCCAGGCCTGCGCGAGGCCGGCGAGGGCGGCGGAGGACAGGGCCTTGGAGGTGCCGAGGGCGTAGCTGAAGCGCCCGCCCTTGACGGCGACCTTGACGGGGCCTTCGGTCCAGGAGGCCTTGGTGGCGCCCTTGGCGGCGTAGATGTTGAAGGTGACGTCGTAGGTGCCGTCCGCCGCAGCGCCGCCTCCTGCGCTCGTCAGCGCGCCCTCGATCGTCGTCGAAGTCGGGACCGCCGCCTGGACGTCGGTCGCAACCATCGCCAACAGCGCGGCGACCGCCGCAACACTCGCTCTCTGGAACATCCGCATGCCTTCTCCTCCACGTGTCTTGGCCGCTTGAGGTCGGTACCTTGCCAGAATTCCGCGCGCGGATTCAAACCCCGCCGTTTACGTTGGCAGGTCAGGCGCTTGCGCTCGATGCTTCGTGCCGATGCGACCCGGTCGCGACCCGAGGGCACCCGTCCCCGTCACGGCCTCACACCCGGGCTGACCCTACGTCGTGTCGCTTGCGTCGCCCGCACGGCGGCTCCACTCTCAGGGCGACCATGCCGGGACAGAAGAGGGCCAGCGCCTTGAGTGGAAAGCGGACCGACGATGACAAGCTGCGCGCAGCCTTGGCCGACGTTCGGCGCGTCGAGACCAGCGCGCCCGAGCTCGACGTCGGTCAACGGCTCGACGACCGCTACGCCTTCACTGACATCATCGGCGAGGGCGGTTTTGGTCGCGTGTACGCCGCGTTGGACGAGCTGCGAGGCCACAGCGTCGCGGTGAAGGTCTTGACCCGCTCCTACGGTGAGGGCGACGCGCTGCACACCGCGCGATTCCTCCAAGAGGCCAAGATCACGGCCGAGCTGGTGCACGGCAACACGGTGCGCGTGTTCGACTGGGGCATGACCGACTCCGGTCAGCTCTTTCTGGTGATGGAGCGGCTCCACGGTGAGTCGCTTCGCGAGCGTCTGGACCGCGCCTTTGTCGAGGGCCGGACCCTCGGCGACCACGCCACCCGCCGCATCGCGACGCAGGTGCTGCAGAGCCTCGACGAGGCGCACCGGAGCGGGCTTGTCCACCGCGACCTGAAGCCGGGCAACATCTTTCTCCACCGGCTCGCGGACCGGGCAGACGTGGTCAAGGTCATCGACTTCGGCGTCGCGCGGCAGGCGGGCAGCGAGATGACCCGCGCAGGCCAGGCGATCGGCACGCCGACGCACATGAGCCCTGAGCAGGCGCAGGGGTTTGAGCTCGACGGGCGCAGCGACCTGTACGCCCTCGGCGTCGTGCTCTTCGAGTGCCTGACCGGTCGGGTCCCCTACCGGGACGACTCCAGCGCCCTCCTGACCATGATGATGCATGTCACCGCGCCCGTGCCCAGCGTCGCAGATGAGGCGCCGGAGCCTGTGCATCCGGGGCTCGCCTCTATCGTCGAGCAGGCCCTGGCGAAGCACCCTGAGGGTCGCTTCTCGTCCGCCGCGGCCATGCGGGCCGCCCTCAAGTCGCTGCGCCTGCCCCGGGCCGCGCTGGTGCGGACCGGAGGCGAGACCCGGACGCTGGGCCGCGGCGACACGGCTCCGGCTGCCGAGCGCTCGGCGGCGTCGCCGCCCGCCGCCGGTCCGGGCGGCGCGACGGCGCGGTCCACCCCCAGCCGCGGGGCGCCGCGGCCAACAGCACGCAAGGGCGCGCGGCGGCAACCGCGGCGCGTGTCCGACGTCATCACGACGCGGCTGGGGCCGAAGCCGAGCAGCCCGCCGCCCACCGCCCGCAGCAAGGCGCTGCGGGAGGGCCCGCCGGCAAGCGCGGAGCACGCCGTGCCCCCGCCCCCGCCCCCAGCGTCGCGGCCAGGCAAGCGAGATCCCGGCGCACCGCACGCCGTCGGCGACGTGGACGTCCACGGCGAGCCTGTGGAGAAGACCCGCCGGCGACGCCGCATGTTGCACGCCGCGATCACGCAGCGGTTGGACCAACGCAGGGCTTCGGGCCGGTCTGGCGACGCGAGCAGCGGTGTGGCAGGGGACACGCCACAGCCGCCCGTGGCGCCGACCCACGACCCCGACCAGGAGTGACATGACCGCACCGCCCCAAGACGCGCTCGAGACCCTGAGCCGCGGCCTCGCGCTGACCTTGGAGGATCGCCCCCCGCTGCTCGCGCGCGTCGCCGTCGCCACGCCCCTGGTCGACCGCGCGCGGGACGTGGTGGACCGGCTGGAGGCCGCCGTCACAGCGGGCGACCGGCAGGCGGCGGTGCCGGCGCAGGTGGGGCGTCAGCGGCTGGCTGGCTGGCAGTCGGCGCTCACGCGGGCGGTCGAGGCCCACGCCGCGGCGAGCCCCAGCGATCATGACCTCGCGCGGCTGCTCACGCGCGCGCGGCTGGTCCTTCACCGCTACGCCCGACACTTCGGCGGTCAGCACCGCGCCACGCGCGACCTCGGTCGCCTGGTGGAGGCGAGGCAGGACCTCGTCGCCTTGCTGCGTCAAGCGCGCCCCCTCGCCGCCGTCACGGCGTCGCCGGCCTTGCAAGACGAGGCGCGCGCGCTGCCCCGCTTCGTCGAGTTCCTCGTCCAGGAGCAGGGCGAGATCAGCGACGGACTCGCGAACGCCGGACGGCTGGACCAAGCGCGCTCGCTGGGCGCCATCGCCGCGACGGTCGAAGACGGCTGGACCCACGAGGTGCTGCCCGTACACCGCCTCGCGCGCCGCCCGGGCTTGCTCGATCGTCAGCTCCAGTCCGCCCAAGAGGTCGTCGACCGCATGCGCGCGATCCGCCACGCCAACCTGCCGCAGGCCCACGAGGACGCGATCGAGACCGTGTCGAGCTGGCTCCCCACCTGGCGCGCGGAGCTGGACACGACCCTCGCTGAGCAGCAGCACGGGGGCCTTGAGCGCTGTCTGGCTGCCGTGGAGGCCCAGGCAGACGCCACGCTCGAACGCGTCGACGACGAGGTCCGCCACGGCGTCCCAGTGGACGAAGACGTCGCGTCTCTGCGGGCGCGTTGTGACCGGGCGGACGAGCTGCTCACCCGGCTGGCAGAGCTGGCCGAGGCGGGCGTGAGTTCCGCCGGCGCCGTGGCGCGTCGTGACCGGCTGACCGACGCGCTCACCTGGCTCGGACGGCGGTACGACGCCCGGGTCGCTCCCCCCTGAGCCCGGTCGGCGCGCTGGCCTGGCGCCGAGGCCGCGTCTCTGCCCCGGACGACAGGCTCACGGGGGCGTCTGGCCCGGCCGCAGGCGCTCGTCGAAGAGCTCCAGCACCCGCAGCAGCGCCGCCTGTGTGGGGTGGCCGTCCTCGTCGACCAGGTCCAGCGTCAAGACCGAGTGGGCCCTGCGCTGGATGCCGTGGGGGTTGCCGGGAGCGGAGTCGATCTCGATCAGCTCGGCGTCGTCCCCGAAGGCCGCGCGCAACGCGTCAAAGCGCGAGCGTGGGACGAGCTTGTCGCCGGTGAAGCGGAGCGCCAGCGGTCCACAGCGCTCCTCTCGGGCGCGGCGCTTCGCGATCGTCAGCTCGCGCTCGGACACGTGCAGCGCGCGCGCGTGCGACGGCGAGGCCACCAGGGGCAGCGAGGGCTGACTGAGCACCGGGGCGAGCACCGCGGGCTCAGCCATCATCGCCAGCCCGAAGTTGCCGGTGAAGCACATGCCGACGAAGCCGACTCCAGGGCCCCCCCAGGTCGCGTGGAGCGTCCGCGCCAGGGCTCTGAGATACGCGGTGACCGGCGAGCTCTGGCGGCGCGCGAGGGCCGCAAACTCGCGCCGCACGCAGCCGTCGACGAGAGAGCGGGCCGTGTACAGGTGGCCCATGGGCTTGCCCGGCTCACCGAAGAGCGAGGGCATGGCCACGTGGAAGCCGCGACGGGCCACCCTCCGACCGAAGTCGGCCACCTCCGGCGTGATGCCCGGCATCTCGTGCACCACCAGCACCGCCGGACCCTGGCCCTGGTGATAGACCGGTCGGGTGATCTCGGCGTGGGTGTAGGGCTCCAGGTCGAAGTCGTCGAGCGGGTCTGGCTGGGTCTTCGGCATCGCTCGAAGCTACGACACCGAGCCGGGCGCGTCACCGCTCCGACCGGGCGGGTCGCCTCGCGCCGGACCTTGCAGGGTTTTGCGCCGCCCAGAGGTCAGGCCTATCCTGAGATCGGACGCCAGCACACAGGAGGGCGAGATGCGCCCGACCGTGCGAGACATGACGCCGAGCGCCGAGCGCCGGACCGGGTCGGTCGCGGAGCCCAGGCCCGTACGCGTGGCGGCAGGGCGAGTGCCAGAGCGGCAATCGCACGGCCTCGCTCGACACGCGCTCCGCTGCTCGGCCCTGCTCGTGCTGGCCTTCGTCACGGCCGCATGCGGAGGCGAGGACGCTGTCACGCCACCCTGTGACATCGACCGTGCCGGTCCCGACTACGAGCCGATCGAGACGCGGTGCGACGGCCTGGACAACGACTGCGACGGGCTGACGGACGAGCTGCTGCCGGACCCTGCCAACGCCTGCACGGACCCAAGCGCGGCGTGTCGACAGGGCTTCGCCGCGTGCGTCGGTGGCGAGCGCCGCTGCCACGTGCGTCCCGCCGTGGCCGAGGTCCACGACGGCCAGGACAACGACTGTGACGGCGAGACCGACGAGCCCCCCGGCGCCGCGACCCTACCCGCCCGCGCCCGCATCGCGGTGCCCTACTACCTGTGGGAGGAGGCGCTCCCCGCCGTCAGCATCCTGCGCACGACCTTCGACTGGGTGGGCCTCCCTTACGACTCGCCGACGCCGGTCAAGGGCGCCGAGAAGGGACAGTGGGAGATCTTCTTCACCGAGCTCGATCGCTACAGCCTCGTGGTCATGCCGGGGTATCTCACCCCCACCTTCGTCGACGACGCCCAGCTGCAGGCGCTGAAAGCCTGGGTCACCAAGGGGGGCGTGCTGGTGTGGACCAAGGTGCTCGGCCCGGGGGCCAACTCCGTGCCCGCGCTCGCACCACGCTGGCAGGCCGTCGCCGAGCTGGGCGGCTTCACGACCCAGCGCAAGGCCATGGAGACCGAGCGGGTGCGGCTCACGGGGCGCGGGCCGGCGACGCTGTGGCTCGACATGCCCGAGGAGCGCGACGTGCTGCTCGCGCACGACGGCGCCGATGTGGCCCAGCAGGTGGAGGTCTTCACCTATGACCTCGCGCCCGGGACGGAGGTCGTCGCCACGGCGGCCTCGGATCACGCCAAGCCCGGCGCGCAGCTCGGCGCCACCTGGCTGCGCCGCACCTTGGGGCAGGGCGCGGTCTACACGCTTGGGTTCGACCCCACCACCTACACGCGCTCGCGGTGCTACGTGAACTGCTTCGACCCCGGGCTCGACGTCGCCGTCCAGCTGATCAAGGGCGCCTGGCGTGAGTCGCAGTCGGGTCACTACGTGGTCAAGCACACGGTCCCAGGCACGGAGTCTGCGGTCTTCCTGCCCAGCCACGACGTGGACGCGCCCGACGCGAACAACGCCGGCTCCTGGGGCGAAGCTGGCGCGGTCCAGATGGCGGAGATGGAGCGCGTCGAGGGCGTGCGCGGCGCCTACTTCGTCACCACCGACTACGTCCGGGACTACTACAACCCGGCCATGGTCAAGCGCCTGTGCCAGCTCAACATGTGTCCGGCGGGCGGCCACTCGGTGCAGCACCTGCTCTGGGGGGAGTTTCCCAAGGGGGACTGCTCGGTCGGGCCCGTGACCTACGACACCGCCGCGCCGACCGTGTGCGGCGAGGTCGCCGTCAACCTGACGCTCCTGCGGCAAGCGGTGCCGCCGGGCACGCGTCTGGACTCGTGGCGCACGCCCTACCTCAACCCAAACCCCAACCAATATCACGTGTTGTCGCTCAGCGGCGTCCGCTACGACTCCAGCCTCGCGGTCGGAGACCTGCGCGTGAACCTGCCCGTGGACCTGCCGCGATATCGCTACTTCAGCATCGAAGAGCTCAGCGATGTCAGTGAGATGTGGGTGCTGCCACTCGGGCTCGAGGACGGCATGGGGAGCGTCGACGCCGCGGGGGCCTTCACCCGCCGGGAGCTGAGCCCGACCACCTGGCCGGAGTTTCAGGCCCGCTGGAAGCGCAACCTCCGGGGCAACGCCGGAAATGGGGGCTGGGCGACCCTCCTGGTGCATCCGTCGCTGGGGATCGGTCCCGACGTGCCGGCGACCAACCTCGAGCGAAAGGTGGCCTCGGTGCGCTGGGCGATCCGTGAGGCCAAGGCCCTGGGGATGCGGGTGGAGTCCGTGGCTGAGCTGGGGGACTTCTGGCGTGGGCGACAGGGCGCGCAGATCAGCGACGTGGTCTACAAGGACGGCGTCTACACCGGCAAGATCGTCGTCGGCTCGGTGCCCGCGCGCAGGCTGAGCCTGGAGTTTGGCGACCGCATCGCCTCGTTCGAGCACAACACGTCGAGCGCCGTGGACGTCGACGGCCGGCGCGTCGCCTTTCAGCTGATCATGCCCGCGGGCGGGGTCATCGGCTTCACCGCCCGCGTCGCGAAGTAGCGCGGCCTCGCCCTGCCGCGTCCGAGCCTTCGGGCTGGACGGGACGCGCGCCAACACCTCAGGATGGTCGGGAACCCAGGCAGAACCAGCTGGCGTCCCGGTCCGCGCTCGGCCGCCGTCGTACGCTGCCAGGACCCGACGTGCGCGCCCGCACGTAGGCCGCTCAGGAGGCTCCATGCGCACCCCCACACGACGTTGCACGACGACCGGGCGCGCTGCGCCCATGCCCAAGCGCTTCCGGCACGGCGCCGCGTCGGCCGCGCTCCTGGCCGTGTGCGTTGGCCTCGCGTGCCTGGCGCCGGCCGATGCACACGCCGCCGTGCCGATGCAGACGCAGGTCGAGGGCGTGCTCCTCACCGCCGGCGGCGGGCCGGTGGTCGACGGCACCTATGCGCTGACGTTCGCCCTCTTTCCGACCCAGCAGGCGCTCAACGTGGCGTGGACCGAGGGGCCGGTGAAGGTCACGGTCACCGGGGGGCGCTTCGCCTACCGGCTCGGGCAGAGCAAGGCCTTGGACCCAAAGCAGCTGGCGACCATGCAGGAGGTCTGGCTGCGGATCACGGTCGACACCGGCGCGCCCCTCGCCCCGATCCGCCTCGTGTCGACCCCCTATGCCCTCGTGGCCAGCCGGCTCGCGTGCACGGGCTGTGTCGAGGCCGGGCACCTGGGCAAGGGCGCCGTGACGGCAGGGAGCGTCGGCTTCAACTACGCCGGCTCAGGGAGCAAGGGGGGGCCGGCGTCGGACCTCGCCTGCACCGGGTGCGTCTCCGCCAAGGAGATGAAGTTCGACGGCGACGTCGACCTCGCAGGCAACAGCCTGAAGGCGAAGAACGGCACCTTCACCGGTGACCTGGTGGCGGCCACCGTCACCGCGACGGCCTTCGTGGGAGACGGCAGCAAGCTCACGGGCGTGATGCTGCCGGCGGCGTCGTGCAAGCCGGGGCAGGTGGTCCAGGGCGTGGCCGCGGACGGCTCGCTGGTGTGCGTGGGCGGGGGCGGCAGCCTGGCCACGGTGAGCAACGGGCTGCTGTCGAACCAGTTCGACGACGTCGCTGCGGCTGGCGCCAGCAAGGCGATCCCGGACAACACCGGCTCGGACGCCACCAGCACCCTCACGGTGCCCGACTGGGGCGTCGCGCAGCAGCTCAACGTCGCGGTGAAGCTGTCGAACAGCGACCTGGCCAAGGTGCGCGTGGTGGTGCTGCCGCCCGACGACAAGAAGACCGGGGTCACCCTGTGCGACCCCTGCGGCAAGACCGACGAGAAGTCGTTGAACAAGGCGTGGCCGAAAGACGCCAAGCCCACCAAGGGCGACCTCGGCGCCTATGTCGGCAAGAACCCCAAGGGCTTGTGGACGCTGGTCGTGACCGACACCGCCTTCTGCGTGCCGCAGGCGCCCGGCAACGCCGCCCTGTGCGACACGTCGAAGAAGACCGACGGCGCGCTGTTGGACTGGAGCGTGCAGGTGCAGACCCTGTCGACGAAGAAGGTGTCGGCGAGCAGCGCCCTGCAGCTGCAGCCCCAGAACGCCGCCCCGCTGGCCTGTACGGCGGCGAACATGGGCACGATGTACTTCGACGCCAAGTCCAAGTCGCTGCGCTACTGCGACGGCGCGGTGTGGCGCACGCTGGCGGACAGCTGTGGCGACGGCAAGCTCG
>JAUIAC010000246.1 GCA_030425545.1 bacterium
GGGGATGGCGCGACAGCAGACGCCAGTGGGCCCACGTCGGCCGACGCGTCGGCCGACGTGGGCCCTGGTGACGGGCTGGGCGGAGACACCGCTGAGGGCGACGCCGCGGCGGACAGCTCCGCAGCACCCGACAGCTCTGCCACGCCCGACAGCTCTGCCACGCCCGACAGCTCTGCCACGCCCGACAGCTCTGCCACGTCCGACACGGGCCCGGCGAGCGCCAAGCTGGGCCCGCCCTACCCGGTCGTGCTCGCCCACGGCTTCTTCGGCGCCGACAAGTTCGCTGGGCTCGACTTCGCGACCTACTTCCACGGCGTCAAAGCCGACCTCGCCAAGACCGGCGAGCCGCACGTCTACACGCCCGCCGTCGACCCGTTCAACAGCTCGGAGAGCCGCGCCAAGGAGCTGCAGGCCGCCGTCGAGGCCATCCTCGCCAAGACCGGCCACGCCAAGGTCAACCTCATCGGCCACTCGCAGGGGGGGCTCGACGCGCGGGTGGTCGCCCACAACGCGCCGCAGCTGGTGGCCAGCGTCATCACCATCGCGACGCCACATCACGGCAGCCCGGTGTCCGACATCGCGCTGAAGCTGGTCCCCTATCCGGCGGCGCAAGGCATCATCGACGCGCTCGCCAAGGTCATCGGCGCGCCCCTCTACACCAAGGACGGCAAGGAGAGCAGCGTCAGCACGGCGGTCAAGCAGTTCAGCAAGGAGGTGACCAAGGCCTTCAACGCCAAGTACACCGACGCGCCCGGCGTGGCCTACTACTCGCTCACCGGACGCAGCGACCACGCCCTCGCGCTCAAGGACTGCAAGCCGGACGAGGGGCACGACTTCATCGTCAAGCTGCAATACAACACTGACCCCATCGACCCGCTCTTCGCCCTCATCGAGGCGGCCATCGACGGCTCCCTGCTCAAGCCCAAGCCCAACGACGGCCTGGTGCGGGTCGAAGACGCCAAGTGGGGCACCTTCCTGGGCTGCGTCCCCGCGGATCACATGGACGAGGTCGGCCAGCTGCTCGGCGACAAGCCGGGGCTGCTCAACCCCTTTGACCACAAGAAGATGTTCCGCTGGCTGGTGAAGATGCTGCGGCTCAAGGGCTACTGACCCGGACGCGCGCCGCCGCAGACTTTCCTGCGCGACCCCCGGCAGTTTGTCGCCGGACGGGTGGCCTCGTGTCCCGGGCGTCCTATCCTCCTGGCAGCCGCGACCTGCAGGAGCCTTCCCATGCGCCAGATCTGGATTCCGAAGCTTGGTGACCCCGACGTGCTCGAGCTGCGCGAGGCGCCCGATCCTGAGGTCGGGCCCGGCCAGGTGCGCGTGCATGTCGCAGCGGCGGGCGTGAACTTCGCCGACCTCATGGCCCGCATGGGCATCTACCCCGACGCGCCCCCCCTGCCGTCGGTCGTGGGCTACGAGGTGTCGGGCGTCGTCGACGCGGTGGCGGACGACGTCACAGACTGGGCCGTGGGCGACCGTGTACTCGCGCTCTCCCGTTTCGGCGGGTACAGCTCCAGCCTGGTGCTCGACGCGGACCAGCTCACCCGCGTGCCGGACGGCCTCGACCTGGTCACAGCGGCGTCGCTGCCGGTCACTGGGTTGACCGCGTGGATGATGCTCGAGGTCATGGGGCGCGTGCGGGCCGGCGACCGGGTGCTGGTGCACTCCGCCGGCGGCGGCGTGGGGTTGATGGCCCTCGACCTGCTCCTGTGGCGGGGCGCGACCGCCGTGGGCACGGCCTCCGCGGCCAAGCACGACTTCTTGCGCAAGCGCGGCTATCACCAGCTCGTCGACTATCGCACCGAGGACTTCCAGGCCGTGCTGGAGAAGGACGAAGGCTTCGATCTCATCCTCGATCCAGTAGGTGGCGCCTCCTGGTCCAAGGGGTTGAATTTGCTGCGTGCTGGAGGCCGGCTCGTCTGCTTTGGCATGTCGTCCAACGCCACCGGTCAGCGGCGCTCCGTGCTCTCGTTGATGCGCAACATGTCGGCGGTGCCCTGGCTGAAGATCAACCCGATCACCCTGATGAACGAGAACAAGGGCGTCATGGGCGTCAACATGGGCCACATGTGGCACGAGCGTGCCCGGGCCGGCGTGTGGATGCGGCAGATCGTCGACCTGTGGTCCGAGGGGGTGATTCGCCCGGTGGTGCACGCCAAGGTGCCCTTTGCGGAGGCGGCCGAGGCACACCGGATGATCCATGACCGTAAGAACTTCGGCAAGGTCCTGCTCATCCCGTGACGTAGAACTTCGCGCTCTTCACCATGTCCGGTGCGTCGCGTGCGCCCCTTTTCGCCGCGTGTTGTCCGTTGGAGGCCCGTGCTAGGCTTCACCGCCTCGCGCGCCCGGTGAGCGGCGAGAGACGCAGCGTGGCTGCGGAGGTGTGGAGAGCATGAGCGTCACGTTGCTGCTCGTCGCCATGGTGATCTTCGCGTTCGGCGCCAGCCATCTGCTGACGCGCGCCGCGTCGCGCTTCGGCGCGTTCTCGGGGGTCGAGTATCTCGTGGTCGGCGTGCTCATCGGGCCGCAGATCGCGCCGCGCCTCATCACGGCCGAGTACCTGCGCCAGCTCACCCCGCTGATCAGCCTGCTGCTCGGGCTGACCGGGTTCATCGTCGGGGTGCGCGCCCGCCGCACGATCCGCCGAGCGGACGCGGTGGTGGCCGGCACCCTCGTGGCCGCGGCCGTGCTTGGCACCGTGGGGCTGTGCACCCTCGGCCTGATGTACTGGTTGGGCGACCCGGTCCCCGCGCAAGACGTGGTCCTGGAGCAGACCCTCTTCGACCTGTGGGGCTGGCGCTTCGAGCTCCGCGCCTCCGGCGCGCAGCTGTGGCTCGCCCTGGCCCTCGGCGCGGCGGCGGCCGTGTCGAGCAGCGCCATCGTCGAGTCGACCGGGCGACTCCACCGGGCCAGCGGGCCGGTCTGGGACTTTCTGCAGACGGTCAGCGCCACGGGCGAGATCTTCGCGGTGCTCGTGTTGGGCTTGACCCTGGCGGCGGTCCGCAGCGAGGGCGAGGCCGCCCGCTTTGGCATGGGGCTCACCGAGTGGGCGGTCGCGGCCATCGGCGTGGGCGGCCTGTGCGGGGCGCTCTTCACGCTCTTCATCGGCCGCGAGCGCGACCCCATGCGCATGTTCCTCGCCAGCGTGGGCGCGGTGTTCTTCGCCGCCGGCATCGGCTCGGCCCTGGGCATCTCGCCGCTCTTCGTGAACCTGCTCTTTGGCCTGACCGTAGCGCTCGCGTCGGGCCACGCTGGGCTGCTCTGCGGCGAGGTCGCGCGGCTGCAGCACCCCGTCTACGTCATGGTCATGATCTTCGCGGGCGCCCTGTGGACCCCGGTCACAGGCTGGCACTGGCTCATGCCGGTGGCCTTCGTGGCCGTGCGATACGCCGCGCTGCGGCTGGTGGTCCCCCTGGTCGCGCGCACCGCCATGGAGCAGCCGGTGGTCGCTCATCGGCTCGGGCACGGTCTGCTGGCCCAGGGCGCGCTGGCGGTGGCCATCGGCGTGAGCTTCTCGCTCCGCTTTCCCGCCGAGGCGCCGCTGGTGCTGACGACGATCCTGGCCGGGACGCTGCTGGGCGACGTGTGGAGCGTGCGGGCGCTGACCGCCGTGCTGCTGGACGCCGGCGAGGTCACCGACACCGCCGCGCTCTCGGGCGAGCTCGACGTCTCCTCGCTGGTGGACGACACCGACACGCCGAGCGACGCGGGTCTGGACGACGACGCGGGCCACGGTGAGGGCCATGCTAGGCCGGCGCCCCACGACCCGGGCGGCCTCGGGCCCGCCCACCCCAACGACGAGGTGCACGCATGAGGGTGGTCATCATCGGCGCCGGCGACGTCGGCACCTATCTGGCGCGCGCGCTCAGCGCTGAGGGCGCGGAGGTCATCGTCATCGACCGCGTCGCGGCGGCGCTCGATCGCGTCGAAGAGCAGGCCGACGTGCTCACGCTCTACGGTGACGCCACCCACTGGTCGACGCTGCAGAGCGCAGACGTGTCGAAGGCCGACATCACGCTCGCGCTGACCAGCTCCGACGACGCCAACGTGGTCAGCGCCGCCCTGGCGGCGAGCCTCGGCGCCCAGCGCACCGTGGCCCGGGTCGACGATCCCAGCTTCTACCGCACCCAGGGCGGCGTGGAGGCCGACGTGCTCGGCATCAGCGCCGTGCTCTGCGCCTCGCGGCTGGTGAGCACGGAGCTCCTACGCCAGGTCCGCAGGGTCGACGCCGAGTACGTCGGCCACTTCGCCGGTGACACCGTGCAGATCGCGCAGGTCCGTGTGGCAGAGGGCACGCCGGTGCTCGGGCAGTCCGCGTCCCAGGTCAAGCTGGACGACAACGCCTGGGTCGCTGGCGTGGTGCGCGACATGGTGCTGCGCCCGCCGGAGGACGTCGCCCGGCTCGAGGTGGACGACCACGTCCTGCTCGCGGGCTCACCGGCCGCCATGGGCGACGCGATCAAGGCCGTCACCGGCGCGCGGCACAACCGGCGCGTGGTCATCGTCGGCGGCGGCGACGTCGGCTCCCAGCTCGCCGGTGCGCTGGTGCAGAGCGAGGGGCGGGTTCAGGTCATCGAGCTCGACATCGAGCGCTGCCACGTGCTCGCGGAGGCGCTGCCCAAGGTCAACATCATCCACGGCGACGGCACCAACATCGCCGTGCTCCGCGACGAGCAGATCGACACCGCCGACTTCATGCTCTCGGTGACCCGCGCCGACGAGGTGAACCTCATGGCGTCGCTCATGGCCGCAGATCTCGGTGTTGCCTGGACTTTTTCGCTCGTCCATCGCCCTGGCTACACCGACGTCTACTCCCACCTGGGCATCCACGGCACGGCGGGGAGCCACGAGCAGATCCTGCGCATGGTCAAGTGGTTGCTGCCGCCGCGCGGCGCCCTCGCCCACGACGAGCTGCCGGTCTGCACCCACGGGCTCTATGAGCACCAGCTGCCAGGCGGCATCCGCGGCGACGTGCGCCTCGCCGACCTGGCTCTGCCGCCAGACGCGGTCCCCGTCGCCGTGATCCGCGGGCTGCGCTGCCACCCGCCGCTCGCAGGGTTGGCGCTCGAAGCCTACGACCACCTCGTCGTCGCGGCGCCGCCCAGCGGGGCAGCCCAGGTCGAGAAGCAGATCCGACGCGCCGGTCGAGGGGGCGAATGAACCCCAGGACCGTCGCCCGCCTCACGGCTCGCATCCTCGCGCTCGTCGCGACCCTGATGCTCGCCCCCGTCGGCCTGGCCGTCTGGGACGGCGAGGGTCGGACGGTGCTGGGCTACGGCGTGAGCCTGGTGGTGGTCGTGCTCACCGCCACGGGGCTCAGCCTGCTCGGCCGGCGCGCGCCAGACACGGTCCACCGCAAGGACGCCATCGGCGTGGTCTCCCTGTGTTGGCTGCTGCTCGGCATCTTCGGCGCCATGCCCTTTGTCATCGAGGGCTCCATCGCGCACCCGGCGTCGGCGGTGTTCGAGGCGGTCAGCGGCTTCACCACCACCGGCGCGACCGTCATCGCCGACATCGACCATCTCAGCCGGGCGACCAACCTGTGGCGCTGCCTGAGCCACTGGATCGGCGGCATGGGCATCGTCGTGCTCTTCGTCGCCATCTTCCCCACGCTCGGGGTCGGGGCGAAGCACCTGTTCCGCAGCGAGGTCGCAGGCCCCATCACCAGCGGACTGCGCCCCAAGATCAAGCAGACGGCGCTGGCCCTGTGGTGGATCTACGGCGGGCTCACCGCCTTGTGCGCCGCCCTGCTCTTCCTCGCCGGCATGCCCGTCTTCGACGCCATCTGCCACGCGTTCTCGACCCTGGGCACCGGCGGCTTCTCCACGCGCGGGGCCAGCGTCGGCCACTACAAGAGCGCCGCCATCGACTGGATCATCATCGTCTTCATGCTCATCGCGGGCCTCAACTTCGGCCTCTACTACGAGGTGGTCCGCGGCCGGGCCCAGGCGGTGTGGAGCAACTACGAGGTCCGCTTCTACCTCCTGCTGAACCTCCTCATCATCGGGGTGGTCTTCGTCAGCACCCAGGAGCGACACGACGACGCCCTGACGGCCGTGCGCTTCGCCTCCTTCCAGACCCTGGCGGTCACCACGTCGACGGGCTTCATGACCGAAGACTTCGACAAATACCCGGATTTCGCGCGCTTTCTGCTCTTTCTCGCGATGTTTGTCGGCGGCTGCGCCGGATCCACCGCCGGGGGACTCAAGGTCAGCCGGGTCTACGCGCTCTTCAAGCTCGCGGCCCGGGAGCTGCGCCTCGTGGTGCAGCCGCAGGCCATCATCTCGGTGCGCCTGGGCCGCTCGGCGCTCAACCCCGCCGTGGTCCACAGCATCCTGGTCTTCGTCGCCTGCTACTTCCTGATCTTCGGCCTCTCGTCAGCCGTGATGGTGCTGCTCGGCCTCGATCTGGTGAGCGCCATGAGCTCGGTGGTCGCGTGCCTGTCGAGCATCGGCCCTGGGCTGGCCAAGGTCGGTCCGACGATGAACTTCGAGTTCGTGCCACCCGTAGGCAAGCTGCTGCTGAGCTTCTGCATGATCGCGGGTCGCCTGGAGATCTTCGTGCTCCTCGCGATCCTCACGCCGGAGGTCTGGCGGCGATGAGGCGACTCTTTGTGCTCGGCGTGCTCCTGATGGTCATGCTCGGGTTGAACGCGCTCAAGGTCGACCCCATCGGGGCGGGGGATCCGCTCACGTTGGCGGCCATCGGCTTCGTGGTGCTCGCGGCCTTCACCATCGCGGAGGTCGGCAGCAGCTTCGGGCTCCCGCGGGTGACCGGCTACATCCTGGCGGGCGTGCTCCTGGGCCCCTCGGTGGCCGACATCCTGTCCGCGCCCGTGGTGGCGGACATGCGCATGTTCAACACGCTGGCGCTAGGGCTCATCGCGACCACGGCCGGGCTCGAGCTCGACATCGGACAGATCCGTCGACTCTGGCGCACCCTCACGGCGACCATCGCGCTCAAGGTGGGGCTGAGCCTGCTCTTCGTCGGCGGCGCCTTTGTGGCCATGCAGGCGGTGTTCTCGCCCCTCGAGATCAACGTGTCGGGAGGCACCGGGGCGCTCGCGCTCATCTTCAGCGCCCTGGCCATCGGCACGTCGCCGGCCATCGTGCTCGCGGTGATGACGGAGCTGCGCGCCAAGGGCCGCCTGTCGGATCTGGTGCTCGGGGCTGCGGTGGCCAAGGACGTGGTGGTGGTGGTGGCCATGGCCATCGCGCTCGCCATCGGGCGGAGCCTCATCGCGCCGGACGCCGACTTCGACATCGACGTGCTCGTACACGTGGCCAAGGAGATCGGCGCGTCGGTGCTCGCTGGCGCCATCCTCGGCGGCCTGCTGATCGCCTACATCCGCTATGTCCACGTCGAGATGCTCATCTTCGTCGCGGCGATGATCCTGGTGGTCTCCGAGCTGGCGACGGCGCTGCACCTCGAGCTCCTGCTGGTCTTCATCGTCGCGGGCTTCGTGGTGCGCAACCTCTCGGAGTACGAGCACGAGCTGATGAAGCCGCTGGAGATGGTGGCGCTGCCCATCTTCGTCGTGTTCTTCACCATCGCTGGGGCCGGCATCGACCTGGGGGTGACCTGGCAGATCCTGCCGCTGGCCGTCGTGCTGGCTGGCGCGCGCTGGGCGGCCTTCGCCGTGGCGGCGCGCTTCGGTGGTCGCATGGGCGGGGAGTCGGCTGAGATTCAAAAGCAGGCGGTGTGGGCGTACCTGCCCCAGGCGGGGGTCACCCTCGGGCTGGTGGGCGTCGCCGCGCAGCGCCTGCCGGAGCTGGCCGAGCCCATCCAGGCCACGGGCATCGGGGTCGTGGCCCTGCACCTGCTCCTGGGGCCGGTCACGCTGCGTCGGGCGCTCACCACCGTGGGCGACGCGGCTGCGCCCGAGGTGTCCAGCCCGCCCGCCGCCGGCAGCGTGGAAGCCGTGGAGGCGGACGTGGTCGCGCCGGCCGAGCCGCCCGCCGGGATCCACCCCAGCGGACGGGAAGACCGCGCGCGGCAGATCGCCACCGTGTGCACGGAGCTCGACGATCCGGAGCTGGTCGCGCTGCTGCGGAACCTGCACGACGACCTGATGGCGGTGGCCTGGCGCGTCGCCGACGAGCAGTGGGCGCCCTGGGCCCGCGCGACGACCCGGTCGGCCTGCAGCGCGCTCCCCGGCGGGGACGACACCGCCGCGTTGCGGGCGTGGACCCAGCAGGCCCACGGCGACTCAGTGACCCGCTTCGCCGAGATCTCACGCCGCACCTTCGACGACATGCGCGCGCGGCTGCGCAACCTGCCCGTCGAGATCGCCGCGCCGCTCTCGGCCGCCGACCTCTACGCCGGGCCGCGCGACAACGCCGTGACCCGCGCCCGCAAGCTCTCGCTGCGGCTGCGACGCCGCTGGTGGGCCCGGCCCGACAACCGGCGTCGCCGCGTGCCTGTGCGCCTCGCCGCGCGCATGGCCCTCGAGCCCGAGCTGGCCGCGTGGTCGGTGGACGTGCTCGCAGCCTGGAGCCGGGCGCAGGCCGGCGTGTTCGAGCGGCTGCGCCTCTTCGCCATCGGCGCGTTGACCGACGACGAGGCGCGGCGCGCCATCCAGCAGGAGCTGGGGCTGTTCCGGGACCGCAGCTTGCAGGACGCAGAGCACGTGCTGACGCGCGGGCTCTGTGAGCTGGGCAGCGTGCTACAGAAGGCGGG
>JAUIAC010000247.1 GCA_030425545.1 bacterium
GGCTCCACGCCGGACGGCGCGGCCTGCGTCGAGCCCGCCGCAGGCTGTGACGCGCGGGCCTCCCGGGCGGCCAGGCGTCGCGCCCGGACCTTGCGTCGAAGGTCGCGCAGCACGTCAGGCCATCCCAACGACCTCGCCGTCCACGACGTCGATGCGCTCCGCCTGAGGCACCCGCGGCAGGCCGGGCATCCGGAGGATGTCACCGGTCATGACGACGAGAAAGCCGGCGCCGGCGTTGATGTGAACGCGGCGCACCGTGACCTCGAAGTGCGTCGGCCGACCTCGCAGCCGCGGGTTGTCGGAGAGCGAAGACTGGGTCTTGGCGATGCACACGGGCAGGGCCCCGAAGCCGAGCCGCTCGATCACCGCCAGGTCCTTCTTGGCCGCCGGCGTCCAGCGCACACCGTCGGCCCCGTAGACCTGCTGCGCCACCGCCTCCACCTTCTGGGGTACGGGCTGCGACCAGGAGTAGAGCGGCTCGAAGGGCTCCGTGTCGCCGCTGGCGATGTCGACGACCGCCCGCGCCAGCGCCTCGGCCCCCTCGCCGCCTCGGGCGAAGTGGTCGGTCACCTCGCAGCGCACGCCGAGCTCTCTGCAGCGGTCGAGCACCACCGCGATCTCCGCATCGGAGTCGTTGGCGAACTTGTTGACCGCGATGACGGCCGGCACCCCAAAGCGACCGATGTTGTCGATGTGGGCCTCGAGGTTGCCGAGCCCGCGACGCACCGCGTCCACGTCCTCTACGTCGAGCTGCTTCTTGGGGCGGCCGCCGTGCATCTTGAGCGCGCGCACCGTCGCGACCAGGACCACAGCGTCCACCGGCAGCTTCGCGCCTGTCGCCTTGATGTCGAAGAACTTCTCGGCCCCCAGGTCGAAGCCAAAGCCCGCCTCGGTGATGGTCCAGTCCGCCACGTGCATGGCCATGCGCGTCGCGAGCACCGAGTTGCAGCCGTGGGCGATGTTGGCGAAGGGGCCGCCATGGACGAGCGCCGGTGTCCCCTCGAGGGTCTGCACCAGGTTGGGCATCAGCGCGTCTTTCAGCAGCGCGAGCATCGCGCCCGTCACCTGCAGCTGTCCGGCCGTGACCGGATCACCGGAACGGGAGAAGGCCACCAGCGTCCGGTCGATGCGCGCCCGCAGGTCCTCGAAGCCCTCGGCGAGGCAGAGCATGGCCATGACCTCAGACGCCGCGGTGATATCGAAGCCGGTCTCCCGCGGGATGCCCTGGTTGACCCCGCCGAGGCCGATGATGACGTTGCGCAGCGAGCGGTCGTTCATGTCCAGCACGCGCCGCCACAGCACCCGCTGCGGGTCGATGTCGAGCTGATTGCCGTGGTGGAGGTGGTTGTCGAGCGTCGCGGCGAGCAGGTTGTGCGCTGCGGTGATGGCGTGAAAGTCGCCGGTGAAGTGCAGGTTGATCGCGCCCGCGGGGGTGAGCTGGCTGTAGCCGCCTCCGGTCGCGCCGCCCTTGACGCCCATGCAGGGGCCGAGGCTCGGCTCACGCAGCGCGAGGCAGGTCGACTCGCCGATGCGCGTCAACGCCTGCCCGAGCCCGATGGTGGTGGTGGTCTTGCCCTCGCCGGCCGGCGTCGGGGTCACGGCAGACACGAGCACGAGCTTGGCTCGCCCGTCCCGCTGTCGCGGCGTGTCCAGCACGCTCAGCCGCACCTTCGCCTTGTCGTGCCCGTAGGGCTCGAGCTGATCGGCAGTCAGCCCGAGATCCCGGGCCACCTCGACGATTGGGCGGGGGGTGTACGACGCGGCAATCTCGACGTTGGTCTTCATGTCGACCTCCTGGTTGGACGTCGAGACCATGTCGCAGTGCGGGCTCGCCGACAAGGCGCGACCGAACGCCGCCTGGCTCCAGCGACCGCGCGCGAAGGTGTGCGCACGGCGGGGCAGGGCAGCGCCGAGGCTCAGTTGCCGGCCAGCTGCACACCCTTGACGTTGATGGCCTTGACCACGGGGGACTTCTTGTCGGTCCCAGCCTGCAGCTGCACCTGCACCATCAGGTAGCGGCCGATGACCTTCTTGCCGTTCTTGCCCAGCTTGATCGGCATCTGCAGCGGCGGGAAGGGGCCGAGCTCCTCCGACCACGTGCCTGCGTTGAGCGACTTGAGGTCGTCGGCGACCTTGTACCGGACCTTGATGAAGGCCTCCTTCGGCACGCTGGCGCTGACGTCCACGGTCTGCCAGTGGGTCTGCGGCACGCCCATGTCGGCGACCTGTCCGCTCCACTTGGTGAAGCCGAACACAGCGTTGTAGTGCCCACGCGGCGCGGTGAAGTGGTGCAGCGTGTAGCCGGTCATGTCGGAGTAGGTGTAGGGGTTCTTGCCGACCGGGTACTCCCCGACCACCTGCATGGTCTTCGGGTCGATCTTCGTCGCCGTGCTCTTCTGCTGGTTCACAGCCCACACGAAGCCGTCGTAGTCGAGCGCCATGCCGATGGGGAAGCGCCCGCTGCCCAACGACACCTGGCCCTCGTTCTTGAGCGTCTTGGCGTTGATCTTGGCGACAGAGTGGGTCTGGTCGTTGGCGACGTACACGTAGCCGTCGATGCTCGTCGCCACGCCGCGGGGGCGCTTGAGCGTCGGCACGGCCGTGAACTTGCCGGTGAGCGGGTCGAAGCGGTAGCCGGCGTGGTGGCTACAGCAGTTGCCCACCCAGATCTTGCCGTAGATGTCGACGTTGAGCCCGTAGGGGTTGTAGTTGCTGCCGTTGGCGTACTTGGTGACCTTCTTGGTCTTCGGGTCCACCGCCAGGAGCGCCTTGCAGCCGCGGCCCGCCACCCAGATGGTGCCCTTCTGGTCGATGGTGATGCCGTAGGGATTGCAGCCGATGTTGACGGTGTCGACGACCTTGCCCGTCTCGGGATGCAGCCGCCACAGCACCTTGGCGTACCAGTCACCGGCCCAGCCGTAGTTCTCCTTGTCGACGCCCATGGCGCGGATGTACTTGGCGCCCGCGGGCTTGACCACGAACTTGATGCACTCGTCGGCGCCCTGCGCTGTCATCTCGCCCGCGCCGATCTTGCCGTCGCCGTTGAGGTCGGCGCTGGTGTCGATCTTGCCGTTGCCGTTCTTGTCGATGCACTTCTTGGTGTTGGTGATGATCTTGGCGATCTTGGCGCCGCCGCGGCAGCCGACCCACACGTCCCCGTTGAGGTCCACCGCGGTGCGCGAGGGGTCGGGGCACACCCAGTAGCGACCGACCTCCTTGCCGGTCTTGGTGTTGAGCTTGCTGACCGTCTGCTCCTTGGAGTTGGCGATCCAGATGTGGTTGAGGTCGATCTCCTTGCTCTTGTCGGAGAGCACCAGGTAGCCGTTCTTGTCGAGGGTCACGCCCTTGCTGTCGTCGCCGGGGGTGAAGGGGTTGCCGCAGTCCGGGCCGATGCACTGCTGCGTGCACGACAGGTCGCAGGTGCCGCAGCTCGACAGGACACCCTCGTCGACCAGGCCGTTGCAGTTGTTGTCCTGACCGTCGCAGGCCTCGGGGGTGGGGAGCACCTCGCCCTTGCAGACGCCCCAGAATCCAGCCTGGCAGAGCTGCACGCCAGCGGTGCACTGACCCTTGCCGATCCAGACGGGGTCGCCGTTGTAGCAGTTGGCCGCGGCCACGGTGCACGGGCAGCCGGGGTGGTTGCCTTTGCTGCAGTCGGGGCACACCACGGCGAAGTTCGGGTTGCTGTCGTCGCAGTCCGGACCTGGGCCGCAGTTGCTGCCGTAGCCGTCCTTGTCGTTGTCCACGCAGCCGCCGCCGCCGGAGCTGCCGCCGCTGGAGCTGGAGCTGCCACCGGACGAGGCACCGCCGGAGCTGCCGCCGCTGGAGCTGGAGCTGCCACCGGAGGAGGCGCCGCCGGAGCTGCTGCTTGAGCCGCCACCCGAAGAAGCGCCGCCGGAGCTGCCGCCGCTGGAGCTGGAGCCGCCACCGGACGAGGCGCCGCCGGAGCTGCCGCCGCTGGAGCTGGAGCTGCCACCGGACGAGGCACCGCCGGAGCTGCCGCCGCTGGAGCTGGAGCTGCCACCCGACGAAGCGCCGCCGGAGCTGCCGCCGCTGGAGCTGCCGCCCGACGAAGCGCCGCCGGAGCTGCCACCAGAGCTGCCGCCGCTCGAGCTGCCGCCCGACGAAGCTCCGCCGGAGCTGCCGCCGCTGGAGCTTGAGCTGCCACCAGACGAGGCGCCACCGGAGCTGCTGCTGGAGCCGCCACCCGACGACGCGCCGCTGGAGCTACCACCGGACGAGGCGCCACCGGAGCTGCTGCTGGAGCCGCCACCCGAAGAAGCGCCGCCGGAGCTGCCGCCGCTGGAGCTGCCACCGGACGAGGCGCCGCCGGAGCTACCGCCGCTGGAGCCGCCACCGGACGAGGCGCCGCCGGAGCTGCTGCTGGAGCCGCCACCCGAAGAAGCGCCACCGGAGCTCCCGCCGGACGAGGCGCCGCCGGAGCTGCCCCCGCTGGAGCTGCCGCCCGACGAAGCGCCGCCGGAGGTCCCGCCGCTAGAGCTGCCGCCCGACGAAGCGCCGCCCGAGGTCCCGCCGCCCGAGGACGAACCGCCGCCCGACGAGCCGCCGCCGTGGCTCCACTTGATACGGATGTACCCAAACCCGACGCCGATGATGCCGTTGCAGGTCTTCCACACCAGCTTGACGAACTTGCCCTCGATCTCGCCGAGCGCCTGAATCTTCAGCTTGCCCTTCACCACGCCCACGAACGCCGGCTTGAGCGTCTCGACCACCAGACCCATGCCCGCGGTGAGCGACATCGTCGCGCCGTCACTGCACTCGGCCGCGCCGACCACGTCCGCCAGCTTGCCCTTGACGTTGAGGTGCTGCTTGAGCCGCGCCGTGCAGTCCAGCTTGCCGTCCGTGGCCACCGGCTTGCCGGGGAAGGGCACGAAGCCGACCGACGTCGCCACGTTCACGTGGACCTTCTTCACCTGAACCAGCTCGTCGCTACAGGCCAGCTTGGCGGCGCCCAGCACGGGGCCGTTGGCGCCTCGATGCGCCCGCACCTGGAAGTTGCCCTGGGCCTTGCCGATGACCGTAGCCCCCTCGATGCGGGCGAGCGAGTCGTGACTCACGCCGAGCGAGACCAGGTCGGTCACGTCGCCGAGCGCGCTCTTGTCGCCGCAGCGCAGCGTGGCGATGACCCGCACCCGAGCGCTCTGGTAATGGCCGCTCGCCAGGCCGCAGCCCTTCAGCCCCTCGATGGCGTTGAGCACCGCGTCCGACACGCGGACAGACACCTTGGTGACGAACCACACGCGGAAGCGCAGCGTGTAGGTGAGCCCCTTGAACTTGGCCAGGACCTGGACCTTGGCGGCGCCGCTGGACTCGTCGCCCGTGAGCTTGACCCCGGTGCTGCCGTCCACGCCGAGCGTGCTGCTGTCTTCGCTCATAAGCTCGGGCAGGCAGGGGTGGACGCCCTTGAAGCGCCACACGGCGCGCGCGTGCACCTTGACCTTCACCGAGACGCCCGTGAGCTGGGCCGTGTTGTAGACGACGTGGCGCTCGGCCCAGGCGTAGAGCCCGCGCGCCTCCTCAGCCGCCAGCTTGAGCCACCCGGTGTTGCCCGAGCCCTTGCCGTCGTGGACCACCGCAGCCGTGCCGGGCCCGACGAGCGGGACGCTCTGCAGGGTGTGGAGCTTGTGGACCACGGCCTTGATCCACGCCTTGGCGCCGCCCTTGCCGATGGTGAGCGAGATCTTGACGCGGAACGTGAGCGTGGCCACCAGCACCTTGCCGCTGACCTGGGTGATGCCAACCTTGGCGCCGCGTTTGGCGACGACGCGCACGCTGGCGCTGCCCTGCTTCACCTCGCCCTCGAGCTTGGCGCTCAGGTCGACCTTGACCACCTCGAGCTTGGCGTCGTCGTACTGGACGTCCACGTCGATGTGCTCGAGGGGGTTGACCATCGTGTGTGCGTACACCGGGACCGTGAACTCCGCGCCGGGGCCCTGAGTCGACCACGGCAGGTTCAGGTCGACGCCGGTGAGCGGCGACGCGGCGTGCTTGGGCTTCGGCTGCAGGTGCACGGTCTGCGGCGTCGACTTGGCGCCCTGGACGCTCGTGAGGTGGGCGACGAGCGTGACCTTCACCGTGGCGCTGGCCGAGAACCAGCCGCCGGGGAGGGCGATCTTCACCGCAGCGTGGCCCAGCGCGTCGACCGTGACCTTGGTGTTCACGGGCGTCGCGCCGCTCTTGACCGCCGACACCAGCACCTGGGTGCCCGCCCGCACGTGCGGGCCGCCGGCCGCGTCGCGCACGACCACGTGAGCGATCGCGTGGGGCTGGTCCGCCGTGACCTCGGGCTCGCGCACGATGAGCGACACGCTAGCGGCCGGGCGCCGCTCGGTGGTGAAGGCCTGCTCAGCCTGCAGAGGCCCGGCCTTGGCGATGACCTTGCCAGCGCTCCCTGGGGCCTCGTCGTCGAGAGCGATGACGGCAGCCTTGACGCCGCCCTGACCTGTCTGCCCGCCGCCGTTCGCTCCGCCGCCGCTGGCACCGCCGCCGCTGCTCGCTCCGCCGCCGCTGCTCGCTCCGCCGCCGCTGCTCGCTCCGCCGCTGCTCGCTCCGCCGCTGCTCGCTCCGCCGCTGCTCGCTCCGCCGCTGCTCGCTCCGCCGCTGCTCGCTCCGCCGCCGATCTCCGTGGGGGCGTCGTCGCCGTCGATGAGCCCTGGGGCTCCGCCAGGCACGGTGATGTCCACGGGCACGGTGGTCGGCAGGTTGCCGTCGTCGTCCGGGGCCGCCGGGTCGAGCGCGCCGCTCCCCGTCTCCCCGGTCTCGCCGCCGCCGCCGGTCTCCGATCCTGAGCCGCCGCCGCTGGCGCCGCCGCCGCCGTTGGTGCCACCGATTCCGCCGGACGTGCCGCCGGGGTCGAAGCCAATGGGGGTCACGCCGCCGCCCGGTTCATTGCCGCAACCGACGGCGAGAACGAGGGACAGCGCCGCGATGCAGCGCATGAAGTTGGTGGGGAGGTCGCACATGGCAGACTCCAGGACGCAGGGATGGCCAGGGTTAGAGTAGCGCCGCGAACGCCGGCCTTGCAAGGGCTCAATACCACGGTTAAACTCAGTGGGTGTCCACACGCCCCGGCAGTCCCGGGAAAGGAGGTCGCTATGGCCTGGTTTGTCCCACGAACGATGGGCTGGAAGGCCGTCTCTGCGGTCGCCCTGGTGACTGTCTGGGGCTGCAGCGGCGGCGTCCCTGGCGGCGGCGGCAACGCGGACACCACCCACAGCAACGACCTGGGCCTCACGGACGACGGCGCTGCCGGTGACGACGGTTCGGCGGGTGAAGACGGCGCCAGCGGCGGCGCGTCGAGCGGCGGCGCGTCGAGCGGCGGCGCGGGCGACGCGGCAGGTGGCGCCAGCGACGGCTCGGGTGGCGGCGCTTCTGGTGGCGGCGCTTCTGGTGGCGGCACGTCTGGTGGCGGGGACGCCGGCGGCGGCGCATCGGGCGGCGGCAGCGGCGACGCTGCAGGCGGCTCGTCCAGCGGTGGCGCGGCTGACGCGGGCTCGTCTGGCGGCGGTTCATCCGGCGGCGGCGACGCGGCCGGCAGCTCGTCTGGCGGCGGCGCGGACGGATCGGGCGGTGGACCCAAGGCGTGCACCTACGACGCCAGCAAAGGACCCGACGGCAGCGAGTGCCCCCAGGGCCAGAGCTGCCTGGTGGGCGTGGGCAAGTGCGCCGGCCTGGTGGTCGGCCAGTGCGCGCCGACACCAAACGTGTGCCCGGCGGTCGTCGCGCCGGTGTGCGGCTGCGACGGCAAGACCTACAGCTCGCTCTGCGACGCCCAGGTCGCCGGCGCGATCGTCAAGGCGGGCGGGGCGTGCGCGAAGCCGCCGGTCGCCTGCGGTGGCGCCAAGGGCGCGACCTGCGCTGGCGGTGAGATCTGCGACAAGGGCTGCGGCATTGACGGTGCCGGGACCTGCCAGCCCGCGCCGCCGAAGACCTGCCCCAACGGCGGCTCGGAGCAGTGCGGCTGCGACGGCAAGACCTACCCGAGCGCGTGCTTTCGGCAGCAGGCGGGCGTCGGGCTGGCTCACGACGGGGCCTGCCCCACCGGCCCCACGTCGACCACCTGCAAGCTGGGCCCGGTGAAGCCGGTGCTCTGCCCGAGCGGCTACTACTGCAAGCTGAACACGCTCGGGATGTGCAGCGGGTACGGCAAGTGCACCCCCACGCCGCCGGTCTGCGACAAGTCCAACAAGCCGGTGTGCGGCTGCGACAAGAACACCTACGCCAACGCGTGCAAGCTGGCGCAGGCCGGGTTCAGCCCTCTCTCGCTGGATCCGTGTAAGTAGCGCGCCCGTCGCGGAGGCAGCACGCCCTGAGCCGTCGGCCGGACCTGACGCGCTCGGCCGGACCTGACGCGCTCTGCGACATCCCAAGTGGTCAACACCACCTCGCAGTCCTAACCTGGGCGCGGGCATGCGAAGCGTGCTCGGTGTGCATCGATCCCTGGAGGAAGCGTGACGCGGAAGCTCGACGGCAAGAACAGGTCCAAATCTCGGCTGAAGTCACGCGACAAGCAGCGTGGCAAGACCGCGTCCAAGGGCCGCGATCGCAGCGGAGAGGTCCACCGCACCGACCGCGCGCGCTTGCGCACCACCGGCGACGTGTCCCTGGCCGCACGACCGCTGTCGGGCCTGC
>JAUIAC010000248.1 GCA_030425545.1 bacterium
CCCTGCGTTTGGACCACTGCGCGGGGCTGGACCTGGAGGAGGTGGGCAGCGCGCCAGGCTTGACGACCTTGACCCTGGACGACGGCCGCGCCACCGGCGTGTTGCGCAGCCGCACGCTGCGCCTGCTGCACGCGAGCTTCCTCGAGCGTGCACGGGAGGACGGTACGCACGGCGCCGACGCCCCAGCGACGCCGCACGGCGGACCGGTCGCGTTCGACCACCTGCCCGCGCTGCGCCACGCCGACCTCCGAGGCTGGCCCGGCCGCGACGTCGACGACCTGCTCACCGCGGCGCCACGCCTGCGCTGGCTCGACCTCAGCGCCAGCGGACGGGTGCACACCCTCGCCGACCACCCTCAGCTCGTCGTCCTGCGGGCGAACCGATGCGGGTCGCTGCGCAGGGTGTGCGACCTGCCCGCGCTCCGTCGGCTGACGGTTCACGGCGCCCGCCTGGACCTCACCCTGCGCGGCCTGCCGGCCCTGCACTCGCTGGACCTGAGCTTCTCGTCAGGCGTCGCCCCAGCGCTGTGGCGGGGTCTACCCGCCTTGCGCGAGCTGCGCCTCCGGGCCTGCGGGCTGCAGACCCTGGGGGCCTTGCCACCCACCCTGCGCGTGCTCGACATCCGCGACAACCGGGGCCTGCGCTGGGGCGCCGCTGGCGCGCGCCCGCCACCGGAGCTGGTGTCGCTCGACGCGCGGGGCGTCAGCCCGGAGCTGCCCCTGGGTGGCCAGGCGGACGGCGCCGACGCCGTGGGGGCGCTGTGGCGCGCGCTCTCCGCGCACCGAGGCCTCAGCGGCCCGCCCCCGGCCAACGAGCCACGGTGATCTCCCACCCCTGGGCGTGCGGCGCCACCGACGACACGCGATCCGACGCGTCACTCAGCGCCAGGGCGCGCGTCGCCGGGTCGAGCGCCGCCAACCACGGCGGTTGAACCGGCGGCAGCCACGTGTGCGCGAGCCACTCGGCCGGTGAGCAGGAGCGCTCGCGCCGGAGCCGCGCCTCGACCTGCCAGCCCGCCGCCACCAGCGGCGCTACGGGGTCCAGCGGGCCGGCGGGGGCGTCGCCCAGCGCTGGCGCCGCGGTCGGCGTGGCCGCGTGGGGCCGAGCGAAGCGCCGCTGCACGTCGGCCAAGGCGAGCGAGAGCGAGAGCTCCTCGGTGGACGGGGCCTCGCCCATGTAGAGGCGCGGCGTGGTCCAAGCGAGCCGACACCCCGGCGCCAGCCACGGCTGCAAGCGCGTCAGCGCGGCCGCCGGGTGCGGGAGGATCCACCACATCGAGTTGCCGCTGACGGCGTCGAAGCCGGCCCCGAGCGGCGGTGCCAAGGCGCGCTGCAGCCGCACCCGCACGCCGTGTAGGCGCAGCGCTCGCGCCGCCGGGTGCCGCTGCGCCATGGCGGGTGAGGGCTCGAGGGCCACCACCTCGGCGCCGGCTGCCGTGGCGCCCAGCGCGGCCCCAGCGGCGACGGGATCTCGCGCGAGCGCGCGGCACCAGGCCACGGTGGTCACGCCCGTGCCGGCGCCCCAGTCGAGGATCCGCGGCGGCCCATGCCCGCCGGCGCCGCGCCCTTCGTCGGTCAGCGCGTCAACCAGCGCGTCGACCAGCCAGGCGCTGGTGTCCGTGTAGCGGCCATGGCGCGCGCAGAAGGCCGCATAGGCGTCGGCCGTGTCGGCCCCGCGCCACGGATCGCGCCTCGTCCCGGTGTCTGAACTCTGCACCCTGACCTCCGGGCCGTGAACCTCGTGGCCAGCGGCGCGCACGCACACGTCCGCACACAGACGCGTGGCGGCGCGCCACGGATTCGCCAGGCCGTCCACCCCGCCGGCTACCTTGCCGTCCACGCTCGCGCCGCGCACCCTGCAGCCGCAACCCGCCGCACCTGCGCGGAGATCCGACCGCGCGCGGCGCAGCCAGCCGGAGCCAGCATGTCGACTCGTAGCCACTGGGGGTGGGGGTACGCGGACCGCTTCCCTGCGTTGTCCGACCGAGCCGACATGGCGGAGGCTGTGGCGGCGCTGCTCGACGTGCCTGCGCCCACGCCGCGGCAGCCCGTGCCGCTCGCGGAGGTCACGCTGCGGCCGCCCCGCGTCGCGCTCCCGCCGGCGCTCGCGCAGATCGCGACGCAAGACGACGAGGCCCGCGTGCGCCACACCTACGGGCGCGCCTACCCCGACCTGCTCCGCGGGTTCCGCGGCGACTTCAGCGGGGCGCCCGACGTGGTGGGGCTGCCGCAGCGCGAGGCCGACGTCGCCGCGCTGGTGCGGTGGGCCATGGCTGAGGGGGTGGCCGTGGTGCCCTGGGGCGGCGGCACATCGGTCACAGGCGGCGTCGAGGGCGCGGTGGGCAGCGGCTGGCGGGGCGTGATGGCCCTCGATCTCGCGGGCCTTGGCGCCGTGCTCGACATCGACCACGAGAGCCTCAGCGTCCGCGTCCAGGCCGGCTGCAAGGGCCCCGCCCTCGAGGCGGCGCTCGCGCCACACGGGCTGACCTTGCGGCATTTTCCCCAGAGCTTCGAGTTCTCGACAGTGGGCGGCTGGGTTGCCACCCGCGCGGGCGGACACTTCGCCACGCTCTACACCCACATCGACGATCTGGTGCAGTCCGTGCGCATGTGGACGCCCGTTGGCGTGTGGGACTCCCGCCGACTGCCCGGCTCCGGCGCGGGGCCAAGCCCCGACCGCCTCGCCATCGGCTCCGAAGGCGCGCTCGGGGTCATCACCGAGGCGTGGCTGCGCGTGCGCCCGAGACCGCGCTTTCGCGCCGCTGCGAGCGTTCACTTCGCGGACTTCGCGGCCGGTGTCGCCGCCGCGCGGGCGGTGAGCCAGTCGGGCCTCTACCCCGCCAACTGTCGGCTCCTCGACCCAGGCGAGGCCCTCCTCAACGGCGTCGCCATGGACGGTTCGTCCGTGCTGCTGCTCGCGTTCGAGTCCGCCGACCACCCGCTCGACGCCTGGATCGACCGCGCCCTGGCCATCGCCACGGCGCACGGCGGCGCGTGTCCCGACGGCGTCCGCACCCGGGACGACGGCGCCGGCGTGGCGCGCGACGACGCGGCCGGGTCGTGGCGGCAAGCCTTCTTCGACGCGCCCTATCTGCAGAACGTCATGGTCAGCCTCGGCGTGCTCGCGGACACGTTTGAGACCGCCTGCACCTGGGCCGACTTTCCCGCGCTCGACGCCGCGGTGCGCCAGGCCGTGCAGCGCGCGCTGGACGAGCACTGCGGGGGCGGCCGCGTGTCCTGCCGCTTCACCCACGTCTACCCTGACGGTCCGGCGCCCTACTACACCTGGCTCGCGCTGGCCGACCCGGACCGGGCCCTGGACCAATGGCGGCGAGTCAAGCGCGCGGCCAGCGACGCGCTGCTGGCCCACGGCGCCACGATCACGCACCACCACGCGGTCGGGCGTACGCACATGCCCTGGTACGTGCAGCAGCGGCCCGCCCCTTTCGGGCTGGCGCTGGCGGCGGCGAAGCGGGCGGTGGATCCAGAGGGCGTGCTCAACCCCGGCGTGCTCGTTGCGGACCGTCACGGAGACGATCGCTGAGGGCTCACCCCTCGTGCTCACCGGGCGCGAACTGCACGGTCTCGTCGACCGTGCTCGCGCCGCGCTCCACGTGCACCTGGGCCGCCACAGCGCGGTCGAGCGCGCGCATGCCGCCCCAGTGCTCCTGGATGCGGTCGTCGTATTGGTCGGCCACGTTCATCACCGACCAGACCGCCGCCCGCACGTCGCGCGTCTCGGCGGTGCTACCCAACACGGTGTGCTGAAAGAGCACCTCGCCGCGGTCACCGAGGGCGAAGGCCCCGAGGTCCATCTTGTCGTTCTCATGCAGGAGAAAATCGAGCAGCCCCATCTCGATGCGCGCGCCGGTCAGCAACACGGAGCGCACCAGGATCAGCGCGTCGTCGCGCCAGGGCCGGACGCTGACATCGACGCTCGCGGAACCCACGGCGACGCTGAGCTTGGCCGAGTCGACGCTCGCCTCCACGCGGTCGCCGAACTGCTCCAGCATCAGCCGGGCGACCCGTTTGTAGACCTCACGCTGCACATCGCTCACAAAGCGCGTCATGCCTTCTCCTGATGTCGCCGCGGGGTGGGGGACCCGAGTCGGGCAAACGGCGACGCGGCCAGGATGGCAGTTAGGCCGGCTCCACGCCAGATTCGGACACGAACGGACCTGGCGCTGACCCGGGTGACGGCTGTGAGAGTGCGGCGCCATGGGCTTCAGCGCGCTCGGCGGCGCGCGCCAGCTTCTCCGACATCAAAGCATCCGCCTCGCGGGCGAAGACCTCGACCCCCTCCCGCCGACCGCGCACGTCTTGCGAGCCAAGGCTACGCCAGCCCGAAGCGACGTCGCCAGCCATGGCCACCGTGCTCGCGCTGATGAGCCCCCACGTCGAGAGCTTCTTGTTCATCTGCTCGATGCGCGCCGCCGTGTTCACCGTGTCGCCGATGACGGCGTACTTGGTCCGGGTCTCGCTGCCGATGTTGCCGACGACCACAGGCCCCGAGTGCACGCCGATGCGAATGCGGAACTCGGGGATGGAGAGCCGCTGCCAGTGCTGCGCGGTCCCGTCGGCCTCCCAGCGCGTGTTGAGCACCTGCACCTCTGCGAGCATGCGCTCCGCCGTGCGCACCGCGCGCGCCGCGTGGTCCGGCTGGTGCAGGGGCGCGCCAAACACCGCCAAGATGGCGTCGCCTTCGAACTCGATGATGGTGCCCCGCTCCGCGTCGAGGATCTGGCTCATGGCGCTGAAGTAGCGGTTGAGCAGATCGATGACCTCCGTGGGCGACATCTGCTCGCTGAGGGTCGAGTAGCCGCGGATGTCGGCGAAGAGGATGGTGACCTCGCGCACGGCGCCGCCGAGCTCGAGCTGTGACGCGTCCGCGAGAATCTCGTCCACCACGTCGGGCACGACATAGCGGCCAAACACGTCCTTCAGGTGGTCGAACTGCGCCTGGCTCTGGCTCAAGGCTTCCCGCGTGCGAGAGAGCTGCCGGCGCACGTCCCTCGGCGTCCGGCGCAGCTGCCAGCCGATGTAGGTCGCGGCCGGGACCGCAACGGCGAACCCGGCGAAGAACTTGCCCACCACGTAGGCGTTGAGCTTGTGCAGGCGGCCGGTCAGCGCGGCGTAGACCGTGCCGTCGACGAGCATGGCGGCCACCAGCGCGACCGCGAGGGGGATGACGAAGGGCAGCCGAAGTCTCAGCCGACGGGCGAAGTTCAGCCCCCCTTGATAGGCCACCACCATCGTGGTGCACGCGCACAGGATGGCGAAGGTCGACACCGCTGAGGAGCGCAGCCCGACACGGAGCCAGCGGCCGCGCCCGTGGGCCTCCAGATCGATGCCGCTGTCGAGCAGCCGCCAGGCCACCAGGGCCTTGAGGACGTTGACCAGCACCTTCACCAGCACGATGCCCGCGACCACCCGCCGCGCCTCTCGCGTGCCCTCGAGCGTGTAGATCAACGCCACCGTGACCAGCAGCAGCGGCAGGTGCCCCATGGACACGTAGCGCTCGTGACCAGCGGCCCCCCACACCGGCGCCGGAATCCGGATCCGCGCGCCGATGACCATGAAGCCCATGAGCAGCCCAGCGGCCAGGTAGAGCGGCGCCAGGCCCAGCCGACCGCGCAGGGCATAGAGCCCGACCATGGCCGCGCTGAGGGTCGCGATCTCGACATGAAAGAGCAGCAGGTCCATGGGTCTCTCGAGCTCGCTTTGGGTGCAGCGCCGCCGCACGCAGCGCCACGTGGCTCTCCGGAGCGGGGAGTGACGGACGACGACTGGGCGGCGGGCTGTGCGCGCCTGAGCCTACCACCAAGCGACCAGCGGCCGCAGAAGGGTCTTGTCGCCGGCACCTGCGACCCTAGCCTGGGCGTGCTCGACGACGAGCCCACGCAGCTGGGCGGCCACGCCGCCGGAGGTCGACATGACGGACGCGAACACCGAGATCCGCGAGAAACTGGAGGCGCGCCTGGCGAAGCTGACGCGACGCGTGGACGCGATCGAGCGGGATCTGCGCAAACCGGGCAATCAGGACTGGCAAGAGAGCGCCACGGAGCACGAGAACGACGAGGTGCTCGAGGGGCTCGACGAGGCTGGGCTCAAGGAGCTGACCCAGATCCGCGCGGCGCTGCAGCGGCTTAGCGACGGCGTCTACGGCATGTGCATTCGCTGTGGAGAAGACATCGCGCCGCGCCGCCTGGAGGTCATGCCCGCCGCCACCGCCTGCGTCACCTGCGCGAGCGAGATGGCCTGACCGGGACGCAATTGGCCGAGGGCGAAGATCCTGAGACCGGACCGCGTTATGGTCTGTGGGTCAGCGGAGACGCAACGCTGCCCACGGAGGACGAATGCGGCCCCAGGATCTCGCCCCCGCGCCGACGCTGCCCACGGTCTCCGATGCCCCGCAACGGAGCGGTCCACGGCGGCTCGCTGGCAGGTTGACCCGTCGCGGCCTCGTCGCGGCGTTGAGCCTCACGCTGGCCACAGGGAGCGTGGCCGTCGCGACCCAGGTCGACGCGAAACCGCGGCCCCGCAAGGGCGTCAAGCGGCCCGGTGGGCAACGGGCGCCCGCTCGGCGCCAGCGCAAGGCCGCCGTCGCCACGCCCCCAAGCACCCCGCAGCCTGCGGGGCTGCAGCTCTCGGTGAGCGCGCGGGTCACCCAGGTCAACGGCGACGGGACCGTGGTCGTCAACCGGGGCGCGCTGGACGGGCTCGAGGTGGCGGAGTCGGGCGTGGTGGTCCATCCGAACCGGGTCAAGGCGGGCGCCAAGTCGCGCTCGGTGGACACGCTGATCCGGCTCGCGCGCGGCGACGTGGTGTCTGTCACGCCCCACAGCGCCAACGTGCGGCTGCGGTTGGTCACCGACAAGGTCCAGGTCGGCGACCACGCGTCGTGGCTGAGCACCGTACCGGCCAAGGACTCCTCGCTCCTGCGGCTCGCGGCCTATGACATCGGGCTGGTCACATTGCGGGGCAAGAAGCCGCTGCTGAGCTTTCACGCGCTGCGTCGCGGTGTGCCCCAGGGCCCGATGTGGACGGCGATGGTGGAGGAGATCCGCTCCCACGCCAGCGTGGCGACGCAGGTCTACAAGCAGCCGATCCCCGGTGGCCGCTTTCACGGCCGCACGCTCAAGGACGCCTTCAGCGCCACCACGGCGGACGATCTTCGCGCGTTCGTCGACTTCGTCGTCGCCTTCCCGGGCAAGTACATCGGCCGTGACTGGAAGCTGGTCAACGTCTACGCGACGTGGGTGATCAACCGCACACCGTCGGGACGAACGTCGCGGATCAAGCGCGAGACGCTCCCCACGCGGCGCGCCGCGAAAGCGGCCGAGACGGCAGGGGACCTCGCCAAGGCCGAGCAGCTCTGGCGCGCCGTGATCAAGGCCTGGCCGGGCAACGCCACCGCCAAGCTGCACCTCAACCGACTGGCCGCCGTGGCCATGCACCGACGCGTGGTGTCGCGACGCCCCGCGGACCACGCCGCCCGCTGGAAGCTCGCGCTGGAGCTCTATCGTTTGAGGGCCCACGAGCTCGCGCTCGCGGAGCTGCTGAAGCTCGAGCGCGCCGGGCACGACGTTCGTCGTGTGCAGATCTATCGAGCGCGAACCTACGTGCGACAGGAGCGCTTCGCCGAGGCCCTGGCGCTCTTTCAAGCGCTGCTCGCCAAGCGCCCGGACAAGGGGCTGCAGAAGTGGGTGAGCTACGCCAAAGCTCGAGCCAGCATCGCGGCGAAGACCGGCTCCTTCGCCGCCCACATGGCGATCGCCCGAATCGACGAGGCCGAGGGGTCCTACGACAACGCCCAGCGCCGGCTGCGCCTCGCCGCCGACGGCGCGACCACGGCGACAGAGCTGAAGCAGGTGCGTGCGGCGCAGCTGCGGCTCCGCGACCTGCGCAGCATCGAGTCGCTCGGCGAGAAGCTGAAGCGCGGCATTCGCAGCCACACCCTCGGCAAGGTCCAGCTGCGGGCCGCGTCGCTGGTGACGCTGGGTCGGCGTCACAAGCGCACGAAGCGGGTCGACAAGCTGCTGAGCGACGCCGCCGACGTTGCGCGCGACGTGTGGGAGCGGGCGACGGCCGAGCTGCTGCAACAGGCGCGGGTGGACCTGGGCCACGACCGCGCCGACGCGCTCCGTGATCTCGCGTGGATTCGCTACAGCGGCGGGCAGCGCGCGCGCGCCAAACGGGCCTTGGGCGCCGCTCTCGACGCGGACGCCAAGAGCGCCTACGCGCACCACATGGCCGGGCTCATCGCCGTGCTGGACGGTGACCTGGACGCGGCCGCCCGCTACGCCCGCGCCGCGATTCAACGCTCGAAGACCTATCCCTGGCCGCGCCTGACCTTGGCACGGGTGGCCTTCGCCCGGTCGCGGTGGGACGACGGCGTGGAGATGACCCTCGCCGCGCTCACGCAGTCCCCCCAGACGCGAGATCTGCAGCTGGCGTACAGCAACGCGCTGGCGCTGAGGCGGGCCGCGGTGCCCGCCAAAGACGACCGCCGGAGCCTTGCGCGTCGGCGCCTGCACGCGCTGCGGCTGTGGCTGCGCTTCGACCTCTACGGTCGCGCCGAGCGCACGCTGAAGATGCTGAAGGGCTCGGCCCACTTCGACGCGGGGTGCTGGG
>JAUIAC010000249.1 GCA_030425545.1 bacterium
TGAGCAGGCGCATGAAGTTCGCCTGCTGCTCGGCGTCCTTGCAGCCCAGCAGCATGTGATAGTGCGTCGACATGAACACGAAGGCGTAGAGCTCGATGCCCGACTGCTCCTGCGCCCGGCCGATGACCCCGGCGATGATGCGGTGCACCTCCTTGCTGGGCCGCAGTAGCTTGGTGCCGTTGATGCAGCGGGTGGTGACCTCGACCATGTGGTCGGGGTGGATGTAGCGAAGCGGGCGCATGCAGACTCTCCTTGAGGGGCTGTGGTGAAGAGAGCCCCCCTAGAGTCCGACGCGCGCCAGCGAGATTTTCGTCACACGTCCGCCCGACGCCAGCGACTGTGAATCGCCTGGCATCTACGAGATGCAGATGCAGATGCAGCGAGTAGCGGCAGTTGTGGCGAGGCGTGGCAGTTGCGGCGAGGCGTGGCAGTTGCGGCGAGGCGTGGCAGAGCGAACGGGTACGGCGCTTCCCCCCGGTGGCGTCGAAGCTATTGGACTCGATGCTCGTGGTGAGGAGCTCGAACCCAAGGCGCTCGGCTTGAGTCTAGGACGTCTTCCGAGTCCTCTCTGACTTCTGGTCCCTACTGTACTCCCGCCCCCGCCACTTCCCAGGGTGCTGCGCTCGCAGCTCGTCCAGCGTCGCTTTGCGCCGCTTCTGCCCCGCGCCGGCCGCGGGATCCGGGTCGATGTCCTCAGACTTCGACAAGTTGACCAGGAGCTGCTGCCAGGTCGCCTCCAGGTCGTCGGCCATCTTGGCTGCGGCTGTCAGCGAACGCAGCAGATGCATACGCCCGTCCACAGGCAACGAATCGAGGTTAATCCCGCGCAGGGTTCGGATGCCCATGCGCATGCTCGCCACACCAGTGCCCAGCTCCTCCCGCAGCCTACGCAGCTTGTTCATCGCGTCGCGGTCGAGTTCGAGCATCTCCACGGTGAACACCCCACACTTCGTCAGCCCTTCGATCGTCCCATCGGCCTCGACAGTGAAGTGATCGAGCTCATGATGCTCGTCCGGGCGAAAGAACATGATCCCTTCCCGCTGAGCCTCCTCAGGTGGGTGCAGGTCGAGCTTCTTGCCGTTGCACCAGCCGCAGCTCCACATCAGGTTTGCGTAGCTGTGCTTCAGCTCCGGGGCGATGGAGATCGGAACGTAGTGATCGATCTCAAAGCCCTTGGCGCGGGTCTCCAGCTCGGTCCGGGTGCAATACGCGCACGAGTACCAGAAGTCCCGACGCAGGACCTCTTTGTGCTCACCATAGTCTTCAACCGACTCGACATCCGAGCGCTCGACCGACGGCTCCCTGACCACAGCTAGCCCTGACGCTTGCGCGCGCGACTGCGGGGCTGCGCGTTGCGGGGCCGAGCTCCTCGGCTTTGAAGCAGCGCGGTGAGATCGCCGAGCTGGCGAGACAGGTCCGCGTACCGCGCGGCAATCTCCTCCAGAGGCGCCAACTCATCAGCTTCGCCCAGCGCCTTGCTCTGCTGCTCGAACTCGAAGCGGAGCATGGCGAGCTCGCGCCGCTGTCGGCGGCTGAGTTCTCCTCGCGCCTTGAGGATCGCCAGCTCCAAGTGGCGCTGCTTCTTCGCGCGCAGCAAGTCGGCGTCCAGAGGCCGTGGTGCCCCCAGATTGGCGTGGCGGCTTGGCGTGTATGCCGCCGTCTCCTGGCTGACCGAACGCTGCGTGGGTGGGGGGGCGCCCCACTTCAGGGGAGGCACGGTGTGCGCCAAAGAAGAGGCTTGGGTCTCGCCGACCTTCACGTCAGCGGAGGCGCGGACCTCGTAGACGGAAGACTCGTCCAACCGCGGTGGCGGCGGCGCGGTATCAACGCTAGTCGAGATCATCATCGTCTTGTCCTCCGACACCAAAGTCGTCGAAGTAGCTGCGGGCCAACACGATAGCAGCCTCCACCGCTTTGGCCAGGGCGCTTGACGAAAGCATCCGCGGCTCCAGGTAGGTCTGCTGCCAGTCCAACTGGACGAACACGGAGGGAGATGAGGTCTCGTCGTGTTGGCACCGGATGATGCACCGCTGGATCGAGCCCGGTTTCGCCGAGAGGTCGACCGTCACGCGCACGTCGGACGCGGCGTGCGAGCCGCCCGGCGCTGGGATGGCAGTGAGGAAGTCGGAGATGCCGGGAGGCAGGCTCTTCGGGTCCAGGTGGACATTCGCCACAATCCCGACTCGGTGCACGTTCTGTCGGCCGACCGAGAGCACGCGGTCGAAGAAAGCAAGTGCCTGGGGTCGGAGTTGCTCCATCAGCTCGTCGTACAACATCCCCACCGTGGGGGTGTCGACCTTTCCCACGCCGCCGGGCACTAGCTGGATGTTGTTCGGGTGTTGGAAGTTCACGTAGGCCTTGGCCTGCTCGACAGCGTAGGTCAGGCCCGAGCCGTCGCCGTGGAGTTTCAACGCGAGCGGGGCACCAGACGACAAGTCGCACTGGAGCTGCTGTTCGTCGTGCGCGGTGGGGTGGACGGTCCGCAGGAAAGGGCGCAGAGCAGCGAGGTACTCGACTGCCGCGATCGGAACCGGGTCGAGCCCGATGCCAATCGCGGGAACTGCATGTGCAACAGAGAGCCAGCTCATGGGGTGCCTTGCCAGGAAGAAAGCCGCTCACCCAGAGAGCGCCGCACGAGAATAGCGTACGCACGTTCTTGAGGGCACCACAAGTCCGGGCGCCCTTGAGGCATACCCACCTCCTGCTACCCTGCCCCCAGAATGGAGCCCCGCGTGTCCAAGTCAGCACCTGAGTTGCCCCGCGTCCCGGAAGCACCCGACCTGACCGCAAGAACGTATGACGCGCTCATCGCCGACTACGTCGCGGAACACCCGGAGTGCGTCGCCCGGACCCGCATGAACATCGCCCGCTAGCTGGCGCTCGGTGTGCAAGCGACAGAGCCGCTCCGCGCATGGGACAAGCTCTTGGCCGACGCCGAAGCCGACCGCGCTGGGTTTCGGCGCCTGATGGCCGCGCTGACACAAGATTCGGCGGCGGGTCGTCGACTGCTGGATTTCAGCCCATTCGCCAGCGTTTTGCCGCCCGAGCTGCGCCGTCAAGCGAGCGATCTATGCGGCTTTCGGCACTGATTCATGTCGTGCAGACGGTACGGGCGCTCACCCGGTGCGACCAGGTGACAGTGCTCGGGTCCGCTGCGTTCCTGCCGACCGTTCCCGAGCTCGGCGACGCGGGTGGACCGCCGACTGTGAATCGCCTGGCACCTACGGAGGCGGCCGCGTCCTTATCCATCCGACTGACAATCGCCTGGCGCCTTCGACATGCGAGCGGCCAGGTCGGCGTGGGCGAGCGTGACCAGGGCCGACAGCGCGGCCGCGCGCTCGGGGTCGGGCGAACGCTCTGGGCGCACCTTCACGTGCCGCATGAACCGGCCGGTGCCCTCGAGCAGCCCGTGCGGGTCCGGCAGCTCGGCGCCGAAGAAGAACCCGACGTTCAGGTGCGCCCGGAACACGTTGACGTAGGCGAAAGGGTAGCGGTCGAGGCACACGACCGGGTAGCCGTCGTGGAGCGTCTCGCGCACCGCCGGACCGCTCGCCCTCAGCCGCGCGAACCACAGGGTGGCGAGCTCACGAAGCGGCTCCGGCTGGGCGGCGAGCCACGGGTCGATGCGCGGGTCATGGGGCGCGCTGCCGTCGATCCAGAACATGCGGGCCATGGGAGCCTCCTCTGCGCGCGTGGGCCTACTCCGCCAGGGTCAGCGGCTGCGGGTCGCGGGTCGCCATCAGCCGGTCGACCTGCTCCGCGTCGGGCATGGCGCCTGGCTCCTTGGTCGCCTGCCACAGCTCGAGCACCGCGCGCCGCCGCCGCGCCAGCTCGGTCGGGCTGCTGTCGCGCTCGTGGGGGAAGGCCGACAGCCCGGTCAGCCGCCGCAGGGTCGCTGCGGCCACCACGCGGACCGCTGGGTAGGGGTCGGCGATGAGCTCAGCCAGCCACGGCAGCGCCCACGGGCCGCCGCTCGCGCGGGTCGCTGCGCTCCAGCCCAGGTGCCGCGCCGTGAGCGCCCGCACGCCCGCGTCGCCCGTGAGCGCGTGCCAGGCCGCGGCGGGGAGCGTGCTCTGGTCGTCGTCCAGCGCGGCGAGCGGATGCCCGTACCAGGACGAGAGCCAGCGGTCGGTCCACTTCAGGCTGCGGTCGAGGTGGCAGGTGCTGCAGGCGTTGGGGCGGCCGGCGGCCAGGCTGTCGCGCAGCCGCGGCGAGCGAATGGTGTGGCTGTGCACCGCCTTGAGCAGACCCCAGTTGGTCTTGGCCATGTGGCAGTTGACGCAGCTCGCTCCGGGGCTCTGCGCGGCGTGGTGGTGGTGCTGCGGGGTGTCGAAGCCGGCGTGGCAGGTCGCGCACGCGTCGTCGGTGTCGCCGCGCAGCATGTCGTTGGGGTCCGAGCCGTGCAGCTGGTGACAGGTCAGGCAGGTGAGCTGCCCGCCCTGGTGACACTTCGACTCCAGCTGCTGGCTGTACTCCCGGCCCGTGACCCGGGGTTCGCCGTCCGGCCAGTAGGTCTTGCGGGCCTTGTAGGCGCCCCACTGGCGCTTCAGCTTCTGCATCTCGGGTGGCATGCGCGGGTCGACGGTCATGAAGTGGGCGCGGCGCACGAGCAGCCGGTCGCGGTGCAGGTCGCCGCCGGCGCGAAAGTGGGAGCCCTCGCGGTCCCAGTGGCTACCGCGGCGGTCGCCGATGGAGTGACACTGCCCGCAGAGGCTGTTGACCTGGTTTGGCGTCGCGCGCTCCGGCGAGACCATGCGGTGCGCCGGCCGCGGCGCCGCGGTGGCGAGCTGCGCGACGGGCGGCGCCTGCGCTGCACCGGGGGGATGCGGGCGCTCGGCAGCCCGGCGGGCCAAGACGCGGCGCACGGGCTCGCGCCAGTGGCCGACGTGGGCGGCGCCCGGCCCATGGCACGCCTCGCACGCGATGGCGAGGTCGGCGACCTGGGTGTCGAAGCCCTCGCCCTGCTGCCGGGGCGCCCCGGCGGTGCTGTGGCAGTGCACGCAGCGCTGGTTCCACGTCGCGAGCTGCAGCCCCTTGCCCTCCGGCATGACGAAGCCGTGGGCGCGCAACATCCAGCGCTGCTCGAGCCGGTACCAGAGGAAGGGCAGCATCTCCAGCGGATTGCCCCGGGTGGGATCGGCGGCCGCGAGCCAGTAGATCTGTCGGTGATGCGAGCCCGTGGTCTGCACCACCTGTCGCGCCGGGCCGCTGGGCGTCCACGGCGGCCCCTGCATCGGCGTCGCGAGATAGCGCGTCCCCGCGCGGTGCACGCGCCACGCGACGCCACCGCGGCTGAGCACGCGGCCGTCGAAGAGGCCCTGCACGCTGTGAGGTCCGGCGCGCTGGGTCATGGTGCTGTGGTAGGTGTCGCGCCAGGTCTTGTAGGCGGCGGGGTGACAGCTGCGGCAGGCGGCGCTACCGACGAACTCGCCACGGGCTTGGGTTGGGGTCGCTGCCAGGACGGCCGCGCGAGCCTGTCGCGCGGGAGCGCGCTGCCACATGAACAGGGCGGCCGCCGTGGCGCCCGTCACCGCAGCGACAGCGGCCAGACGTCGGGCACGAAGCCCCCATGCCACCGCCCCAAGCAGGGTCGCCGCGCCTGCCACGTCGATGATCCACGCCCATCCCATCACCGCGCCAGCATCGGGCCGCGCCCGGCAGGGCGCAAGCCAACGCAGGTCCGGAGCCGCCCTGCGCACCAGCTCAGCGCGAGAAGGTCAGCACCTCGCCCTTGTAGGCCCGCGCGCGGCTGCCGGCCGCCGCAGCCCGGCGCGCAAAGCTGAAGCCCGCCGCGGCCAGGTGCTTGGCGAAGGGGCCGGCCTCGCCGCGCCGGGGGTCGAGCAGCACCACCTCGCAGGTCGGGTTGGCGTGGCGAATGATGAACTGCGCAAGCGCCTGGCCACCCTCGCCGTCGTAGAGGATGTCGCTGCCGATGATGAGGTCGAAGCCGCCCAGCGTGCTGTCGAGGTCCGACCAGCCAGTGCGCACAAAGGGGATCGGCGCGTCTTCGTTCAGGGCCGTGTTGGCCGCCAGAAAGGGCCCCGCCTGCGGATGCCGATCGGTCGCGGTGATGTCTTCGCCCCGGCGGTTGAGCACCAGGCTCGCCAGCCCCAGGCCACAGCCGACCTCGAGCACGCTGCGCGCCTGGACCGGGTAGTCCAGCATCAGCTCGGCCAGCGCCCGCCCTGAGTCCCACACGACCCCGAACACCGCCCACATGGCGGTCGGCACACCGGCCGCCACGGCCGCGGTGTCGTCGTCCGGCGCCTGCTGGTTGTCGAAGAGGGACCGGACGTGCACGTCCATGTCCGAGAACTCGAGGGTCTGATAGCGAAGTCGCACGGACATAGGCACCTCCAGGAGGAGGGCACGTCCAAGCCGGTACCGAGACCGCGCCACAGCCCGACGACGCTAACCGATCTCGCCGATGCGAGCGAACGCCGGGGCCGACGGGGACTCTGACGTGCTTGGAGCCCCCAGCGTGCGTCTGCGCGCTGGGGGCTCCAAGCGAGGTGCGGAGGCGACGAGCGCCCGCGTGAGCTACTCGGCCAGCTCCTTGTCGAGCGCGGCCTCGAGGTCCTTGGCGGCCTGCTCGGCGTTGGCTGCCGTGATCTCCTTGGCGGCCTCGGCCTCGGCGGCCTTCTTCTCGGCGGCCTCGTCGAGCGCGGCGGGCGCAGCGGCGGGCGCTGCGGCAGGCGCCGCGGCCTTCTTCGACTTGTCACCACAGGCGGCGACGGTGAGCGAGAGCGCAAACAGCGCAAGAATCAAACGCGTCTTCATGAGTCTGCCCTCCCCTACTTCGCCGACTTGGCGTCGAGCTTCTTGAGCCGCTTGGCGTGCCGCTTGGTCTCTTTGTCGCGGAGACGCTTGGCGGTCGCTGCCAGCTTGTCGTTCTTGGTCTCGGCCGCGAGCTTGGCGAGCCGGTCGATCTTGGCCAGCCGCTTGATGTGCTTGCGCACCTCCTTGTTGCGCTTGGCGGCGCCCTTGTCAGCCTTCGCGGCCTTCTCCGGCTTGTCGGCCTTCGCGGCCTTCTCCGGCTTGTCGGCCTTTGCGGCCTTGGCCTCCGCCTCGCCGGCCTTGCCGTGCGCCTCGCCGGCCTTGCCGTGCGCCTCGCCGGCCTTGCCGTGCGCCTCGCCAGCCTTGCCGTGCGCCTCGCCGGCCTTGCCGTGCGCCTCGCCAGCCTTGCCGTTGGCCTTTGCCGCCTTGGCCTCAGCCTCGCCAGCCTTGCCGTGCGCCTCGCCAGCCTTGCCGTGCGCCTCGCCAGCCTTGCCGTGCGCCTCGCCAGCCTTGCCGTGCGCCTCGCCGGCCTTGCCGTGCGCCTCGCCGGCCTTGCCGTGCGCCTCGCCGGCCTTGCCGTTGGCCTTCGCGGCCTTGGCCTCTGCCTTGGTCGCGGCCTTCGCGGCCTTGGCCTCCGCCTTGGCGGCCTTTCCGGGCGGCTTCGCCCCGGCGGCGGGCGCGCAAAGGAGCGCGGCCGCACCCAGACCAGCGGCCCATGTGTGCTTGTGGAACAACTTCATCCTCTCTCCCCTCAGTCGCGCGGCCAACGCCACACGCGGAACGCGCCAACTCGCTCGAAACGAGACACCAGCGACGTCTTGAACCCTGAATAGACGGCGCTTTAGAGCTGACCCTTCGGACTCTCGACGCTACACCGACTCCGCAGACGTTCCAACGAAATCGCCCGTCTCAGCTCAGAGGCCGCAGACGCCCTTCGCCGAGGGGCCCTTCCACAGCTGCGGCGTCCCCGTGGACGCGGGCACGACGCAGGGCGCCACGCAGGGGACGCCGCTCGCCTGCCAGAGGGCGCCCGTGGCCCCTGGCGCGCAGGGGGCGCCGGTCTGGTTGCACGGGGTCAGCACCTCGGTCGGGACGCCGCTCGTGCTCAGGGAGTTGGGCCAGTTCAGCGTGGCGACGGTCCACAGGTCCAGCGGGTTGAGCTTCACCTTCGAGACCGAGTACGCCAGCACGCCCGCGACGTACACGTCGACCGAGGCCAGCGCGGGCCCGTAGCCGTAGTCCTGCCAGTAGTGGACCGCGATGGGGAAGCTCTGCTTCGACTTCGACAGCCCGTCGGGCACGGTCCAGGTGAAGGTCTCCACCGGTGACCCCGTGTCGGCGTCGAGCGACGGACCGTAGAGCGGGGCGGCGTCCGGCAGGCCCCAACTGGGCGACACGTTGCCCCAGTAGGCGTCGTGGGGCAGCAGGAACCAGGGGTCGGGCGCTCCGTCGCAGTCCAGGTCGACCTGCGTCGTCGTGGCGGGGAGCGGCTGCGCCACGTGGAGGTCCAGGTCCGCCCCGGCGGGCTGGCCCGGGTCGGGCGTCAGGGGCGCGTTCGGCGTCGTCCAGGTCAGCGTGACCGTGACGTCGACGCCGCCGACCACCAGGACCGTCTCGCAGGCCAGCTCCGACAGCGCGCCCAGGCTGTCGCCCACCTGCAGGCAGACCTCGTAGACGCCCACCGCGGCGACGGTGAGCGTCGGGTTCGGGAACGCCGCCGAGGGCACGAAGACCGCGTTGGAGCCGGCGGGCTGCTTCACCGTCCAAGCGTAGGTCGCGACCTGGCCGACGCCGACCACGCTCGCGTCGCCCTGCAGGTGCAGGGTCGTCTC
>JAUIAC010000250.1 GCA_030425545.1 bacterium
TGCAGAAGGGCTGCCTCGCCAAGAGCGGCGACGCGGCCCAGCAGGACTGCATTCGGGACTGCTTGCTCGACTTTCCCCTGAGCAAGACCCACGGCCTCAGCGCGAGCTGCGCGGCTTGCTACGGCACTTGGAAGGGGTGGTGCGGGGCGAAGAAGTGCATCTCCAAGTGCGCGGTCGACGCCGGATCTTCGGCCTGCTCGGCGTGCCTGGCGTCCAACTGCGACCCCACCTTCGACAAGTGCGTGGCCGGTACGCTGTAGTAGACGAGCGGTCTCGCGTTCGCGCGGCCCGACGTCGGCTCTGCGTCGCCCGGAGGCCTCCCTGAGCGCCAGCCTGCACGCTCGCCGACACCCGCGGGGCTGCGCCCTTGCTGGGGCTCCAAGGCTTGCAGGAGGGGGCTCGAAGATGGCATGTGGTGGGCGTCGCCGCGCCGCCTGCTGCCCCGTGGGTGAGCCTGAGCGACCGCGCCCATGGAGCCGTGATGTTTGCTGTCCTGAAGTCGACCCCTCTCTCGTCGCGCGGCCTGCGCGCGCCGGCCCTCTTCGCTGCGCTGCTGCTGATCGCGGCGTGTGGCGCTGATCCGCAGGCGGGCTCTGGCCCGTCCTTGGTGGATCAGGACGTGGCCGAAGACGGCGCGACGGCCGACGCGGGCGGCGGCGGGGACGCCGCGGCGTCCACCGACGGCTCGGCGACCGACGGCGGGGCGGCAGGCGACGCCGGTGGCGCCGACGTCGGTGGCCCCGACGCGGGTGGCCCCGACGTGGGTGGCCCCGACGCAGGTGGTACTGACGCCGTTGAGCCCGACGTCAGCAAGCCCGACGCCGTTGAGCCCGACGCAGGGGAGCCTGATGCGGGAGAGCCCGACGCCGTTGAGCCCGACGCCGTTGAGCCCGACGCAGGGGAGCCTGACGCAGGGGAGCCTGACGCAGGGGAGCCTGACGCCGGCACGCCCGACGCAGGCACGCCCGACGCTGGCGACCCCGACGCTGGCACGCCCGACGCAGGCACGCCCGACGCTGGCACGCCCGACGCTGGCACGCCCGACGCGGGCACCCCTGACGCGGGCACCCCCGACGCAGGCACGCCCGACGCGGGCACGCCCGACACCGTCGGCGGCTGCACCAGCGCCAAGGACTGCGACGACGGCAAGCCCTGCACCCAGGACAGCTGCGACAGCGCTGGCGCCTGCAAGAACGCCGCGATCGCGGGCTGCGGCGGGCCTGCGCTGCCCTGCGACACCAAGCACCCCTGCGCCAAGGGCGTGTGCGACGCCTCCACTCTCTCGTGTGTCGACTGCCTGCAAGACAGCGACTGCGGCAAGGGCAGCGTGTGTCAGGCCAAGGTCTGCATCCCCAAGACCGCCTGCGCGTCGGACGTGGCCTGCAAGGGCGTGAAGGGCGTGTGCAACAAGCCCCAGGGCGCGTGCGTGGACTGCAACACCAAGGGCGACTGCGGCACCGGCGAGGCCTGCGCCGACCATCAGTGCGTCCCGCAGACCCCCTGCACCTCGAGCAAGCAGTGCCCCCTGGTGTGCGACACCAAGGCCGGCGTCTGCGTGGCCTGCTTGACCACGGCCGACTGCGGCAAGGGCACCTGGTGCGACGACGCCGGCACCTGTCGCGCGCCCCTGTGCACCGGCCCGGCCTGCGCGGGCGGCGCGACCTTCCCCTGCGCGGCGGACGGCGGCGGTTACGGCGCGCCCACCACCTGCCAGCCCAAGGGCGCCTGCACCACCGCGACCTGCAGCGCTGGCGTGTGCGGCACGACCCCCAAGGCGGGCGGCTGCGATGACGGCGACCCCTGCAGCGAAAAGGACAGCTGTGACAAGGGCGCCTGCAAGGCCGGCGCAGCGAAGGTCTGCGACGACGGCAACGTGTGCACGAGCGACAGCTGCGTCACGGGCACCGGCTGCGTGTTCAAGGTCAACAGCAACCCCTGCCCCGACGACTCGAAGTGCACCGACAAGGAGACCTGCAAGAGCGGCGTGTGCAGCAAGGCGGCCGTGCCCTGCGACGACGGCAACCCCTGCACCAGCGACAGCTGTGACCCCAAGAGCGGCTGCGTCTTTGGCCCCAACACCGACAAGTGTGACGACGGCGACGGCTGCACCGTGGGCGAGCAGTGCAAGAACGGCAAGTGCCTCGGTGGCACGCCCAACTCCTGTGACGACGGGCTCAGCTGCACCGTCGACTCGTGCAGCGCGGGCAAGTGTGTGCACAAGGTCACGGCGGGCTGCTGCCCCACCGGCCTGCTCAAGGAGAGCTTCGAGAGCACGTCGACGCCGAGCGGCTGGTACGTCTACAACTACGGCAACACGGTGCGGTGGCGCTTCCTCGACAAGCCCAAGCAGGTCAAGGACGGCAAGGGCACCGCCTACTTCGGTCGCTACGACCAGAGCAGCTACTCCGCTGGCAGCTACACCCCCAAGGGCTACCTGCGCACCAAGGTCTTCGCCGTGCCGAAGTCAGGCAACCCGCAGCTGCGCTTCTGGCTCTGGTTCGACATCGAGAGCGACCCCAAGTTCGACAAGCTCTACCTGCAGATCGGCGAGGGCTCTTCGGGCAGCTACAAGACCCTGGTCAGCAGCCTGAAGTCGGGCAAGAAGAAGGCGACCTGGCACGACGTGAAGGTCGGGCTGGGCAGCTACGCCGGCAAGAGCGTGCGCGTGCGCTGGTACTTCGACGCCGAGGACAACAAGAACAACAATGGCGACGGCGTCTACCTCGACCAGGTGCGCGTTACGGTCGACGGCTGCCCCTGAGCCGCCCGCGGCGTCGTCGCAGCGCTACAGCCCCCGCAGCCACTCCGGCTTGAGCACGCGCTCGTCGCGCCGGCGGATCACCTCGTCGAGGGCGGCGACCATGCGCTCCTGGTCCCGCGGCAGCTCGCCCCGCAGCGGCAGGTAGTTCGACGCGTGGTTGCTGGAGAAGCGGCACCGCGTCAGCGTCGACTCGGCGATGAGCGTGCGCAGCTCGGTGAGCAGCCCGAACTTGTCCGGCAGGGTGAACGCGCCCCGCTCGAAGGCGTCGTGCAGCGGCGTGCCCGGCACCGGGGTCACCGTGAGCGCGCCGGCGAAGGGCGGGTCGATGGCGGTGAGCAGCGACGCGGTCTCGCGGGCGTGACGTTCGCTGCCCTCTACCCCTGCGATGCCCAGCAGCAAGATCACCGAGTGGGCGATGCCGGCCGCCTTCAGCCGCGCCGCGGTCTCGACGACCTCCGCCCGGGTCGCGCCCTTGGTGATGGCGGCCAGGCTCTGCTCGTCGCCGGTCTCGACGCCGTGATAGACCATGCCCAGCCCCAGCTCGCGCAGCTGCCGCAGCTCGTCGACCGACTTGCGCAGCACCGAGCGCGTGTCGCCGTAGGTACACACCCGCCGCACCCAGGGCAGGTGCTTGCGGATGCCCTCGAGCACGGGCACCAGGCGCCGCTGCGGCAAGATCAAGGCGTCGCCGTCACACAGGAACACGCGGCCCGAGGGCGCCGGTGGCTGGGTCGCGTAGCGCGCCAGGAGCCCGTCGATCTCGGCCTGCGGACGGATGGCGAAGCGCTTGCCCAGGTACATGGCGCAGTAGCTGCACTTGTTGTGCGAGCAGCCCACCGACACCTGCAGCAGCAGCGAGTCGTGCTCCGAGGGCGGGCGGTAGACCGAGCCGCCGGGCACCAGGGTGCGGCCGTCGGGACCGGTGGTCATGAAGGGGTGCAGGGCGTTGGACATCGGGCGCTCCGGGAGGGTTTCGAGCACGTTCGGCCAAGTGCGGGTAGCCTTCGGGCGTCTACACCTTTCGGCGCTCGGGGTCATGCCGCTGATGCAGCTCATCTTGTCGTCCTTGCTCGCTGGCCTCGGCGCGCTGCTCTTCTCCGGGCAGGCGGCGCTGGTGCCTGTGGCCGTGGCGGGGCTCTGCTGCGTGGTGCTGATCGCGGGGACGCGGCTCAAGCACGACCGCGCCGCGGTGCTGTGGGCGGCGCTGGCGACGGTGGTCTACGTGGGTGCGCGGCTGGCGAGCTGGCCGGGCGACGCGCTGGGCGCGGGCGACCTCGGCGGGCAGCGGCTGGCGGGCGCTGCGCTGGAGCTCGGTGGGGTGCCGGTGGTGCTCGGGCTGCTGGCCTGGCAGGTGCAGCGGCTGAGCCGGAGCCGAGCCAAGGCGCTGACGGCGAGTGAGGTGGCGCGGGCCAAGCTGGTGCGGTCCAACGCCCGGCTCGAGGCGGCGATCGCGGAGACCGAGGCGGCGCTGACGAAGCTGGGCACGGTGGTCGACAACCTGGGCGAGGGCCTGCTGGCGGTGTCGGCGGCGGGGCGGGTGGAGATCGTCAACCCGGCGCTGGGGACCCTGCTGCAGGTCGACGAGCTGGCCGTGGGCGCGGGCTACGAGGCGACCCTGCCCGAGGCGATGCAGACCCTGGTGGCCACCTGCCTGGGCGAGGGCCGGGGCAACGCCGCGGAGTTCCGCCACGGCGAGCAGGTGCTGCAGGCGGTGGGCTCGCCGGTGGTGTTGCAGGGCGCGCTCTGGGGGGCTGTGGTGCTGGCGCGCGACGTGACGCTGCAGCACGACATCGACCGCATGAAGAGCAACTTCACCGCCACGGTGTCGCACGAGATGCGCACGCCGCTCACCAGCGTGCTGGGGTTCACCCAGCTGATCCGCTCGCAGCTCGACAAGCACGTCTTCCCCCATGTCCCTGCCGACGCGCGGCGGGCGCAGAAGGCGGCGGACACGGTGCGCAGCAACCTCGACATCGTGGCGCTCGAGGGCCGGCGGCTCACGGAGCTGATCAACGACGTGCTCGACCTGTCGAAGATCGAGTCGGGCCAGATGGTGTGGCAGGTGGGCTCCCACGGCCCGGAAGAGCTGGTGGAGCGGGCGCTGGCGGCGACGCAGATGCTCTTCGCCGACAAGCCGACGCTGACCGTGGTGCGCGCGGTGACGCCGGACCTGCCCGACGTGGTGGTGGACCGCGACCGGGTGCTGCAGGTGCTGATCAACCTGCTCAGCAACGCGGTGAAGTTCACCGACACGGGCACGGTCACCGTCGCCGCTGTGGCCGAGGCGGACCAGGTGCGCTTCGAGGTCCGCGACCAGGGCGTGGGCATCGCGCCGGCGGACCAGGCGCGCGTGTTCGACCGCTTTCAGCAGGTGGGCGACACGCTGACCAACCGGCCCAAGGGCACCGGGCTGGGCCTGCCGATCTGCCGCGAGATCGTGGCTCACCACGGCGGGCGGCTGTGGGTGGAGAGCGCCCTCGGCCAGGGCAGCTGCTTCGCCTTCACCCTGCCGACGGCGAGCGCCGAGCGCACCACCGGACCGAAGCTGCCGGCGGAGCTGCTGACGCGGCTGCGCTCGACGGGAGAAGGATAGTCGCAGGGCCTTGGCGACGTCGTCGGGCCTCATGGGGTAGGCTGGTTGGGTCCAGAGCACACACCGCCGGCGCCGCGGAGGCCCCACGAGCGGGCGCAGGCAGCGGGTCACGAAGCGCCGTCACGCAGTCTTGGAGCAGGGAGACGACCATGGGCATTCACGCTGGCCAGCTCGCGCCGACCTTTCAGGCCACCACCTACGACGGTCAGCCGATCGACCTCGAGGCCTACCGCGGCAAGAAGGTGTGGCTCGGCTTCTACCGCTGGGCTTCGTGTCCGCTGTGCAACATGCGCATCATCGAGGTCATCGAGCGCTACAAGGAGTTCGAGGACGCCGGCATCCAGATGCTCGCGGTGTTCCAGTCGCCGCCGGAGAACATCGCCAAGCACGTCGGCCGCAAGAACCCGCCCTTTCCGCTGATCGCCGACCCGGACCTGACCCTCTACGACACCTACGGCGTGCGCCCGAGCTGGAAGGGCATGTTCTATCCGCGGGTGTTCATGCGGGCGATTCAGGCCACCTTCGCCGGCCAGCTCTCGCTGAAGATCGACGGGCCCAAGGCCATGGTGCCGGCGGACTTCCTGCTCGACCCCGAGGGGTTGGTGTGGCGCTCGTACTACGGCCAGGCGATCTCGGACCACATCCCCTTTGGCGACGTGCGCGAGTTCGGCAAGGACCTGTGTCTCGACATGCCGGAGCAGGACGCGCTGCTGTAGGGACTTCGTGATTCGTGAGGGCGCGGGCTAGCGCTGGGCTTCGGCGACCATGGCCGCGAGGTCGGCGGCGAAGGGCGGCCGCGCTACGCCTCGCTCGGTGATGATGGCGGTGACCAGCTCGGCGGGCGTGACGTCGAAGGCCGGGTTCTCGATGCCGATGTGCTCCGGCGCCACCTGCAGTGGCGGCAGCAGCTCGGCTGGCGCCCAGCCGCCGACGTGGGTGACCTCGCGCGGCGTGCGTTGCTCGATGGGGATCTCGGCGCCCGAGGGGCAGGCCAGGTCCACGGTCGAGGTCGGCGCCGCGACGTAGAAGGGGATGCCGTGGTGCTTGCAGAGCACCGCCACCGCGTAGGTGCCGATCTTGTTGGCCACGTCGCCGTTGGCGGCGATGCGGTCCGAGCCCACGATGGCGGCCTGAATGCGGCCCTGCTGCATCATCCACCCGGCCATGTTGTCGGTGATGAGGGTGGCGGGCAGGTCGTCTTGCACGCACTCCCACGCCGTCAGGCGGGCGCCCTGCAGGTAGGGGCGGGTCTCGTCGACCCACACGTGGATGTCCTTGCCGGCCGCCACCGCCGCCCGCAGCACGCCGAGCGCGGTGCCGATGCCGCCCGTGGCCAGCGCGCCGGTGTTGCAGTGGTGGAGCACGCCGCCCGAGTCGGGCAGCAGCGCCGCGCCGTGGCGCCCCATGGCCGCGCAGGCCGCGCGATCTTCGTCGTGGATGGCCACCGCCTCGGCGAAGAGGCCGGAGGCGCGGGCCTGCAGCGCGTCGGCCGTGCTGCCCAGCGCCGCGTCGGCCTCGGCGCGCGCGGCCAGCCGGTCGATGGCCCAGAACAGGTTCACCGCTGTCGGGCGGGTCGCCGCGAAGCGCGCGCTCCAGCGCTGCCAGGCCGCGTCCCAGCTGGCGTCGTCGGTGACGTCGCCCGAGCGCCCGTCTCCCACGGCCACCTGCATCGCCTGGGCCAGCCCGTAGCCGGCCGTGACCCCGATCGCCGGCGCGCCGCGCACGATCATGTCGGTGATCCCCTGGGCCACGTCCTCGGGGTCGGTGAGGTCGCGCCAGATCTCCTCGGTCGGCAGCAGCCGCTGGTCGATGAGCCGCACGTGCAGCTGGCCGTCGGTGTCCCGGTGGCAGGTCACCGCCTCGATGCGTGTGGTCGCGTCCATGGTCTGTCGTCCGTGTTGTCGTCGTGCCGGCGGCTGTCACGCCGGGTCGCTCAGCGCACCGTGATCTTGGTGAGCGTCACGCGGTTGTCGTTGTGCAGGTGCACGCCCGGCCCCTTGGCCGCTTTGATGATCAGCCGCTTGTCGTTGAGCGGGTTGAACAAGCCCAAGATGACGTCGTGCGCCCCGGCCGTGGTGCCCAGCGGCACCTCCTGGATGATCGGCACCCGCACGATGTCGCCCTGCACCCAGTGATTGGTCTGGAAGCAGCCGGTGCAGCGTTTGGCCTCGCGCTTGGTCTGCGGGTGAATCGCGTGGGGCCACAGGTCGCGGTGCAGCGGGTGCGGGTGCATGAAGATCATGTAGCTCGACGCCAGCCCGCGGCGGACCTCGAAGAAGACCTCCAGCTCGTACTTCTTGGCGCGGCGCACGGTGCGCGACTTGAGCCGGTAGCCGACGAGGAAGAGCTTGTCGTCGAAGTTGACCTCCACCGGGGTGACGCCCTGCTCCTTGGCGTAGCGGGCCTTGTCGAAGACGTGCGCCTTGAGCCAGGAGTCGTCGGCCTGCTTGGGCTCGAGGTGGGTCGCCGTGAGCACCAGCCGCGACGAGCGCGCGTCGACCACCGGGATGTGGCGGCCCTTGTGGGCGCGGCGGAAGTGGAAGTTCAGCGCCGAGAACTCGTCCTTGGGCACCACCACGAAGCGCTGCACCGGGGTCATGGCCGACGAGGTCGAGCGGCCCTTGGCGCCGGGCTTGAAGAGGCGGAAGCTGCCGTTCTTGGGGTCGCCCTGGGTCAGCGCCGGGTCGGCGTCCACGGCCAGGGAGTCGGCGTCGTTGCCGGTGACGGTGACCCGCTGGCCGCGGTGGCTGAGCAGGGTGGCGCCCTTCCACTGGTCGGGCTTCCAGGCCAGCTTCTCGCCGCTCGGGCCGGGCTCGACCACCACGCGGCGGCCGCCGGTGACCTGGGCCGCGATGCCGAAGAAGGCGGGGGTGTCGCGGGCGCCGTCCTTGTCGGCGTCGTTGGCCGGGTCCCAGCCCGGCACGGCGAGGTCGACGCTCTTGGCCTCCGGGCCGAAGTCGCTGACGCGGGTGGCCATGTCGACCCCGGCGAGCAGGCCGCGCACGGCGTCGCGGTCGTTCAGCGTGGGCATGGCCTGGGTGTAGAAGTTGCTGGCGATGGCGTTGCGCCCGCCGGGCGCGTACTTGAACACGCGCGGCAGCCCGGCCTGGTCGAGGGCGGCCTTGGGGTCCTGCGCGTCGACGCCGGTGCGCTCGAGCAGGTGCTTCTGCGAGAAGTGCAGGCTCAGCTCGGGGAGCAGGCCGAAGGCGTAGCCCGTGGTCAT
>JAUIAC010000251.1 GCA_030425545.1 bacterium
GCGCCGCCGACGGTGGTGATCAGCGTTCCGTCGATGTCGAAGAGCACGATGTGTGGCCGCATGTCGACCAGGGTGCTGGGCGCGGCCAGCGACGTCCAGCGCCCGCGTGCGTGGGCCATGGCGGCGGTAGACAGCGCGCCTGGGTCCGCGGCAGCGCGGCGACGCCCAAGCCCGAGGCTCCGGTCGGGCTCAGTACTGCGCCACGAAGCCGTCGCGCGTGCCTCGGCCACAGCCCTTGGCCGCGCCGTACACCCACCACCGCTTCTTGCCCGAGCGCGTCGCACCGGCGACCCCCGTCATGGCGTCGGCGGTGAGCGCGGTGCGGCCGCGCAGCTTGCCGCGCCGGTCGAGGGTCGCCGTCCACGCCGGCCCGAGCGTCGCGGCGCCCGTGACCACCAGTCGTAGGCCGCGGCGCTGCGGCAGCAGCAGGGCGCGCGCGTCGCTGGCCAGCCGCGGCTTGAAGCGCTTCGCAGCGCGGACACGCCCCCGCCGGTCCAGCTTGGCGAGCCAGCCACGGCCGTCCGGACGGCGCCCCAGCAGCCACAGGGCGCGACGCCCTTCGGCGGCCGCGAGCACGGGGCCCGGGAGCGCGCCCTTGACCCCGCCCTGGCGCTGACCTGCGAGCGTGTAGCGCTCTGCCAGGCCGCTGGCGTCCGAGCTGCCGAGCACCCACAGCGCGCGGCGCGTTCGCAGCAGCGCCGCGGCGCGCTGATGACCCGGCCGCCGCTCGCGGGTGTCCGAGACGATCTTGCCGGCCCGGTTGAGCTTGAGCAGCCACAGGTCGGCGTCGGCGGCCGTGTTCGCCTCGGCCAGCGCCCAGGCGACGTCGCCACCGGCCGAGGCGACCGCCACCGCGCGATCCACGCCGCCGCCGTCGCGGTCCACATGCCCCCGCACGCGACCCTCCCGGTCCAGCCGCACGACGAGCACGTCACTCCCCCCCTGCCCTGCCGTCTCGCCAACGGCCCAGCCCCCCCCGGCGGGGTCCACCGCCACCGCGTGGCCGCGGTCGACACCCTGGGCGCCAAAGTCGGCGCGCCGCCGGGTGCGCCCCGTGGCGTCGAGCACCCAGGTGCGCAGCTGGGTGTCACCGTCTGGGCCCGTCGCGTCCCCCACCGCCAGCCAGCCCTCGCCGTGCGCCACCATGTGCCGCACGTGGTCCCCTCCCGGGCCCCCGAGGCACCGCTCCACGAGGACGCTGGGCGACCGACGCCCTCCGGTGGGCGCGTTGGCGCGCGCCGTGGCCCAGCCGCCCCCCGCCCGCCTGGCCAACTTCAGCCAGCTGCGTGCCTCGCGCCGCATGCGCGCCGCCGTCGCCACGCGCGCCGCAGCCAGCGCCACCGCCTGCGGCACCGCCCAGCCCCGGTCCTTGCGCTGGCGCACCAGGGTCTGCAAGGCCGACCGCAGCCGCGCCTTGGCCCGGCGCGCCTTGCCCCGCGACGCCACGTCCATGGCCAGGCCCAGCTCCGCCAGCGCGTTCGCCCGCCGCCCCGCTTCGAGCCCCTCCTGGCCCTTGCCGCGGGTCGACAGCGCCCGCCACCGGTGGCCGGCCTCGTCGAAGAGACCGGCGCGCTCCAGGCGCAGCGCCAGCTCGCGCAGCTCGGTGGGAGAGGTGGCGTGGTGGGCGCGCTCGTAGCAAGCCAGGTCCGCGCCCGGGTCGGGGCGCGCCGGCGGGCAGCTCAGCGCCGGCGCCGAGGGCGCAGCGGACGGCGCCTCGATGACGATGCGCTTGATCTCCCGCGGCGCCGCGGCGTCCGCGGCGGGGTTGAGCACATCGTCGGGCGGCGCCTCGCCAGCCACCGGGGGCGGGCCGGCCTGCGCCTCGGCGGCGGTGGGCGCCCCGGCCAGGGCCGCGACCAGCGCGGGGAGCGCGACCCAGGCCCGTGACCGAGCGGAGGGAGCGGGAAGAACAGCTGCTGTTCGGACTCGGACCATGACCACCTCGCGCGCGGGGCACCGCGCGGAGCAGTGTGCCCCCTGGTCGGCACAGGGGGAAGGCACGTCCGCGTCGACCGGGCCCGCCCCCACAGCCGCCCCGCGCCACCGGCGGACCTCGCTTGCCACGGCTGCGGTGCGCGGTGAAGCATGCGACGGGCGGCCCAACCGGTGGGGCGCCGGCGCGCAAGACGCGCGGAGGGGCCATGGGCTGCGTCTGGATCGGCTACACCACGCGCTATCGCACCGGCGGCGCCGAGCTGCGTCGGGCGGCGGAGGACTTCGCGCGCGCGGAGCGTGCCGCCGGCCGCCACGTGCTCTGCCGGCCGGTCGAGCGCAAGCACGTGTTCGTCGACGAGATGCGACGCGTCGCAGGCGCGGGCCTCCGGCTCGACGCGCTCCACCTCTTCACACACAGCGGGCTCTATGGGCCGATGTTCGGCACGACGGCGTGGCCCGAGCAGCTGAGCCCGCACGAGTGGCGCGATCTTCACATCCCCTTCTCTGCCGAGGGCGCGGCCTGGTTCCACGCCTGCCGCACGGCGCGCTGGTTTGCGCCCTTCTTCGCGCGCACCTTCGCGGTGCCAGCCTACGGCTACCACTGGTACACCACCTTCTCGGCCCGGGCGGATCGCTTCGTGTTCCCGCGTTGGCGCGACCCGGAGGCGCGGGTCTTCCTCATCGGCTTCCCCGGGCGCACGTCCCACGGGCCGCTGGCCTCCCTCGCCAAGTACGCCGGCGTCGCGCGCGCCGAGACCATGAAGCGCTTCGACCCGGTGGGCCCGGGCGACGCGGACACCTACGACGCGGTGGCGCCGCTCTACGACCAGGTGTTCGACGACATCAGCGTGCGGGTCGAGGAGCTGCGGTGGCTGGAGCGCCACCTGCCCCCGGGGCGGCCGAGGGTGTTGGACCTGGGCTGTGGCAACGGCGCGCTCCTGCAACGTTGGGCGCCGCGCATCGCGAGCGGCGTCGGCGTCGACGCCAGTGAGGGCATGCTGGCCCACGCGCGCCGGCGCAACGCGGACCAGGGCCACCTGCGCTTCGTCCACACCCCCGAGCCTCGCCTGCCGCTGCCGGACGCGTCGGTGGACGTCGCGGTGTCGCTGCTCTCGTTTCGCTACCTGGACTGGGACCCGATGATGCGGGAGCTGCGCCGTGTGCTCGCGCCCGACGGGCGGCTGTTGATCGTCGACATGGCCGCCAAGGCGCCGCGGTGGCACGAGTGGCCCCGGCTGCTGCGCGACCACGCACGCGCCTCGCTGCGCGGCCAGCGCAGGGCCGGCTGGCGGGCGCACCTGCACCGCCTGGTGCGCGACGACCGGTGGCAGGCCATGCTGCGCTACAACCCCATGCGCGCGGAGCACGAGTACGTGTGGTACCTGCAGAGCCGCTTCCCAGGCCGGCGCGTCGAGGTGCTCAACCTGGCTCGGTCGTCGCGCATCCTGGCCTTCGACAGCGGCCCCGTTTCGGAGATGCGCGAGGTCGAGCTGACATGGCCGTGATCCCGGCACCGCGCGGTGGGCCGCCGCAGGCGCGCGCTGGCGCCCAGGGCGATCGCGGTGGCGGTGCGCCCCAGCCCCGCGCGACGGCAGACGTCACCGTGCTGGACTGGGGCATCGGCGGGGTCGACCTGTGGCGCCGGCTGCGCGACGCGCGCCCCGACCTGGCCGTCCGCTACCGGTCCGACGCGGGCTTTGCGCCCTGGGGGACCGTGCCCACCGCGACGCTCCGCGCGCGCATCCGCGCCATCGTCGCCGCCGAGGAGGCCGCCGGGACGCGGGTGGTGTGGGTGGCCTGCAACGCCGGCAGCACGGTGTTGCCACACCTCGCCCGCGCACCCTCGAACGAGAACTCAGGCGACGTCGCCAGCACGCGCTTGGGGGCCGTCGACGTCCTCGGCGTCATCACGCCCGGCGTGCGCGCGCTGGTCCTGCAGGCGCGGGGCGGAGCGGGAGCCAGCGCGTCCCGGCGGCCTGTCTCCATCGGCGTCGTCGGCGGCCAACGCACCGTGCGCTCCGGCGCCTGGGCGCGCCCGCTGCGCGCCGCCGGGCTGCGCGTCCGGCAGCGGGTGGCGCAGCCGCTCAGCGCGCGCATCGAGGCCGGCGACCCGGACGGGCCGCAGACCCGGGCGCTCGTGCGCCGGCTTTGCCGGCCGCTGCGCGCGGTCGACGCGCTCGTGCTCGCCTGCACCCACTACCCTGCGGCGCGTGAGGCCTTCGCGGCGGCCCTGCCCGGCGTCGCGCTGGTGGACCCCGGCGACGCCGCCCTGGCGAGCGCCCTGGCCCACGTGGCGGGCTGGGCGTCGCTGGCTGGCTCGGGGTCGCCGGCAGCGGTCACCACCGGCGACCCCGCTGCGACTCGCGCCGCGGCCCTGCGGGCCTTCGGCGTCGACCTGGGCGTGGTGACGAGCGCGCCCCTCACAGGCGGCCCACCATGACCCTGGGCTTCTGGTTGAAGAAGGCGATCAGCGCCTGCCTCATGCCGCTGCCGGCCGCCCTCGTGCTCTTGGCTGCAGGGCTGTGGTGGGCCCGCTCCGAGGCGCGGCGCAAGCGCGGGCTCCGGCTCGTGGCCGCTGGCTTCGCGCTGCTCTACGTCACCTCGCTGCCGCCGGTGGCGCACCTGGCCCTGGCGCCGCTGGAGCGGGGCGCCGACGGCTACGTCGCGGCCCACGCGCACGCGGCCGGGGGGGGCCCGGCGGTGGCCGCCATCGTCGCGCTGGGCGCTGGCTATCACCCCGTGCCGGGCCGACCGCTCACCGGGCAGGTGTCGGGCGCCTCCGTCACCCGGGTCGCCGAGGCGGTGCGCATCGCCCGCCTCCACCCGACCGCGGCGGTCCACTGCTCGGGCTGGGGCGGCGGTCAGTCGGGGTCCAACGGGCAGGCGGCCTGCGATCTCGCCGTGGCGCTCGGGGTCGCAGCGACCCGGGTGGTGGTGCACGCCAGCCCCCGCGACACCGAGGAAGAGGCCGCGGCTGTGGCCCGCGTTTTGCGAGCCCGCGGGCAGCTCGGCGCGCCCGTGGTGCTGGTGACCCACGCCGCGCACATGCCCCGCGCCGCCCTGCTCTTTCGCGCCGCGGGCCTGCGCGTCGTGCCCGCGCCCACAGGGCACGTGAGCGCGGCCACGCCTCGCTGGACGCTGGTGCCGTCGACCTTTGCCCTGGGCACGACGACGGGCGCCTGGCACGAGTGGCTGGGGCGCGCCTGGCTCTGGCTCCGCGGGGTCGGGGGCTGAGCCCGCGCCTCGTCACGGGCGCCGCCTCCCTGTAGCGTGGCGGAGCGCCGAGGCGGACCCCGGCGACGCAAACAGGAGTCCCCATGACCCACCGACTGCGCAGCCGAGCGCTCCTTCTCCCCCTCGCCGCGGTCGCGCTCACCCTGTCGGCCTGCGCCGGCAACACGGCCGGTCAGCAGCCCGCGGTGACCGACGCCGACGCGACGGCCAGCGACGACGCGGGGGACGCGTCCGACGACGACACGAGCGCGGGGCTCGGCACCGTCTCCGTGATCATCCGCACCTCCAAGGGCGACATCACCGTGGCGCTCGACGGCGACGCCGCGCCGATCACCGTCACCAACTTCCTGGCCTACGTCGACAAGGGCCACTACGACGGGCTGCTCTTCCACCGGGTCATCGACGACTTCATGATCCAGGGCGGCGGCCTGCTGCCCGACGGCTCGAAGAAGCCCACCGACGCGCCGATCAAGAACGAGGCCACCAACGGCCTCAAGAACCTGCGCGGGACCATCGCCATGGCGCGCACGTCGGTGATCGACAGCGCCACGTCGCAGTTCTTCATCAACCTGAAGGACAACGCCTTCCTCGACCACACCGCCGAGACGCAGAAGGGCTTTGGCTACGCCGTCTTCGGCAAGGTCACCGCCGGCCAGGAGGTGGTGGACGCCATCGGCAAGGTCGACACCACGGGCAAGCAAGGCAGCCCGGCCGACAAGCCGCTCACGGACATCTTGATCACCTCGATCACGCGGAAGTAGCCGCGCGCCTGGCCTCCTGCAGCTCGATGGCCCGGGCCGCCAGCTGCGAGGCCGTGTCCGCCTTGGACCCCTCGGCCCGGAGCGGCGTCCCCGCTGGGCCCACGATCCAGGCGGGATGCTGGCCGTCGCGCAGCTCGCTGAGGTCGTTGGCCAGACACAGGTCCAGGCTGTTCCGCTCAATCTGCGCCCGCGCCACGGCGACGAGGTGCTCCGGGCTGACGCCAGAGAGCAGCTTGAAGCCCACCAGGGTCGTGTCCGGACCGCACTGACGCCGCAGAGAGCCCAGGATCTTCGGGTTTTTGCGCAGTGTGATCACCAGCTCGTCGGCGTCGGAGCGCAGCTTCCCCGACGCGCGGACAGGGCTGTAGTCCGACACGGCCGCGGCCATGAACACGAGGTCGGGCTCGAGCTCGGTCACCGCCGCCGCGAGCCCGTCCCGCAGCGAAGCGAAGGTGGAGAAGGGGCGCACCGCCACCCCAGCCGCCAGCCAGTCGGTGCGCTCCTGGAGCCGCGGCGACGCGAGCAGGGTCACCGCCACCCCAGCAGCGTCGAGGGCGTTCGCCAACGCGGCGCCGAAGCGCCCGGTGGACAGGTTGGTGATCACCCGGACGTCGTCGATGGGCTCACTGGTCCCCCCTGCGGTCACCACGGCGCGGAGCTGGGGGCGTGTTGGCGTCGTCATGGGCCACCTCCGCCGTCCTTGTACCGCCGGGCCGAGCGGCGTGCACCCGAATCGGAACGCAGGCGCGGCGCGCCCCGCGTGAGGCGGCTTGGATCACGACCCGAACTTGTCGTATTTCAATCGCAATATCAGGCACTTCACCATGGACCAATCCGGATTCCAACCTATCTTGCTGGCGCACGGCGGGCCCTGCCCCTCCGCCGCTGCCAGGAGGTTCCCATGGTGCACCCCATCTCCCGTCACTCGGACATCAGCGGTCGTCACCCACGCCGGCTGCGGCGCCTGACGCTCCAGCTCGCCGCGCTGAGCCTGCTGGCGTCCTGCGGCTCCTCGCCCGGCGACACCGCCGCTGAGCCTGATCCCTTCCCGGCCCACGCGCCGACCGGGGTGCGCACGCCGCAGAGCTCGGTCACGGGCGCTGTGACCCTGCAAGACGGCGCGCTGGCCTACGCGGCCGCGTCGTGGAGCAACAAGCAGGTGAGCAGCGACTGGACCCTGACCTTCCCGGCGACGGACACCGTGTCGCAGCTGACCCTCAAGCCCGGCACCGTGCTCGCCGTCCCCCGCCTGGACGGAGGCGACCTGCGCGTGGTGACCGGCAACACCACGAGCGGCGGCACGGTGACCGTGACCACCGGCCCGGCGACGGTGAAGGACTATGTCAAAGACGCGGACCTGAAGGTGTCCGTGGGCGGCGACGCGGCGAAGAGCGATCTGGTGGACCCCTGGGTCGACATCGACCTCAGCGGCAAGACCCTGAGCGACAAGAGCGGCGACAGCTGGGAGATGAAGCTGGAGATCGACAAGGGCCGCATCGCCGGCAACCCGCGCTTCGACATGGACGTGGTGATCAGCTGGGGCGACCTGCACCTCTTTCAGCTCACCAGCGCCGGGTTCTTCGTGGTGCAGGCGGACCTGAAGCTCTCCGGCAAGAGCGAGAAGAGCATCGACAAGTCGCTGGAGATCCCCCTGGTGGAGCGGCAGATCGTGGCCCTCGTCGGCGGCGTGCCCGTGTGGGTGACGCCCTACGTCAAGCTGGAGGTGAAGGGCGAGGCCAAGCTGAGCGCCGAGGGTGAGGTCACGGCCGGCTTTCGCGCGTCACTGCCGGGGAGCTTCAACCTGAAGTGGGCGCTGGAGGAGAGCCCGCACTGGAGCAAGAGCACAACGGGCAAGGTCACGCTCAAGCCGCGTCCGGTGAAGGTGGCGAAGGCCGAGGTGGCGGGGGAGGCCGAGCTCACGGTGACCGCCTACGTGGGGGTGAAGCTCTACCAACGGGTGAGCGTGGAGCTCGAGGCGGCGGCTTCCGCCAAGGCCGAGGTGAAGGTCGCGAGCGGCTGCAGCTACACGTTGAGCGCCGCAGCAGAGGGCAAGATCACGGCGAAGCTCGACGGGTTCGGGCCGGTGGAAGACAAGGAGGAGAGCAAGTCCCTCTTCGATCTCAGCAAGACCTTGACCAGCGGCAGCTGCAGCGCGCCGGTGGTGGACGCGGGCGCGACAGACGGAGCCGGAGGCAGCACCGACGCAGGGCCGTCCAGCGGGTGTGGGCCGGTCACCAAGCCCTGCGACAAGGGGCCCATGGACTGCTGCGCGAAGGCGGTGCAAGCGGCTCAGAGCGAGCCGTCGCAGGCCTGCCGCGACGAGCGGGACGACGCGAAACAAGCCGCGCAGGCGCTGCCGAGCGAGGAGAAGGCGGCCGCGCTCAGCGCCGCCGAGAAGCTCTACCAGGCCTGCCAGAAGGGCATCAGCAGCGCGATCTCTCGGGCCAAGGCCGTCTGCTTGAAGGACGCGAACTGCGAGGAGGGGAGCTTCTTCGGCGCCGCGGCCAAACACACGGAGGCGAGCCTGGAGCTCAGCGCGGTGTGCAGCGACGAGGCGGCCAAGTGCTACACGGCGCAGGCCACCGACCCGGACGGCGACA
>JAUIAC010000004.1 GCA_030425545.1 bacterium
GACAGCGCGCCCCGAGACAGCGCCTGTCGCGACGAGCGGGGACGGTCGTCGTCGTGCACGACGCTCCGCGGAGCGAGAGCGCGGCTACTCGGCCGGGCCCTCGGGGCCGCCGGCGCCGCCAGCGATGGGGGCGGGACCTGGCGGTGGCGCGACCGGCGGTGGCGTCGTCGGTGGTGGGGCGCTCGGCGGCGGGGCGCTCGGCGGTGGGCCGGGGGGCGGCCCGGCGGACGGCGCCGGCTCCTGCTGCGCGTCGGCCAGGCTCGCTGGCTTCTTCATCATCTCCGGCTGCTCGGCGTCGGGGTCGAAGGGCGCGAGCTCCAACATCAGCACGGTGATGTTGTCGTGACCGCCGGCCTCTTTGGCCAGCTCGACCAGCGACGCTGTCGCCTCGTCCGGGTCCTCGACCTCGCCGAGCACGCGCGCGATGACGTCGTCCTTGATGAGATCGGTCAGCCCGTCGCTGCACAGCAAGATGCGATCGCCCTGCTTGACCGTCGTCCAGGTGATGTCGACCGTCACGCGCTCGTGCAGGCCGACGGCGCGCACGATGACGTTCTTGTACGGGAAGGTCTCCACATCCTCCGGTCGGAGCATGTTCATCTTCACGTACTCGTTGACCAGGCTGTGGTCCTCGGTCAGCTGCACCAGCTCGCCGCGCCGCATCCGGTAGACCCGGCTGTCGCCGACGTTGGCGACGTAGAGCCGTGAGCCGGCAAAGGCGCAGGCCACCACGGTCGTGCCCATGTCGCGGAGCGCTTCGTGCTGCTGCGACAGGCGGTACACCGAGATGTTGGCGCTCTCCGCCGCCTTGCGCAGCCGCAGGGCGTGAAAGCTGGGGTCGCGAGAGCTCTTGGGCAGCTGCTTCACGGCCTGCTTGTGGGCCGCCTTGACGCGCTTGGTGATGTCGTCCGAGTCGTAGAAGGCCATCATGGCCTCTACGGCGAACTGCGACGCAACCTCACCACAGTTGTGGCCCCCCATGCCGTCCGCGACGACGTAGAGGCCCGCCTCTGGGTGCGCGAGCAGACTGTCCTCGTTCCCTTCGCGCACCAAGCCGACGTCCGTCGCTCCGCTGAAGCGGATCGAGAACGGCTCTTTCTTCGAGCGCTTGGTGCTGTTGGATGAACGCTCAGCGGGCATGTGACCACCTGTCGACCGCGTCCGCGGTACGGGCACGATGCCGCACAGGTGAGGGGCACGCCCTCGACTGCAGCGGTCGCCGTGAAGGAACGGGCGGAAGGCTATCCACCGACGGGGTAAAGATGCCCCAAAGCGGACAGAGTGCCAAGAACAGGGCAGGCGACGGCAGGTTTACTGCGTTCTCAGCCCCATGGCGTCCGCGGTTTCGGCGGCGCGTTTACTCGCCGTTGACACGCCGCTTGAGCTCGAGGCCGACCTTGAAGAAGGGCATGCGCTTCGAAGCCACGTTCACCGGCTCGCCCGTCTTGGGGTTGCGGCCCGTGTACGCGTCGTAGTCCCGCACCGTGAAGTTACCGAAGTTACGGATCTCGATGCGCTCGCCACGCTTCATGGCTTCGACCATTTGGTCGAAGATTTCGTTGACGACGATGCTGGCCTTGTCTTTGGTCAGCCCCGCGTTCTGAGCGATGGCTTCGATCAGGTCCGACTTGGTCATTGGAAGTCTCCGGACGGTTTAGGGTTCTGCCCCGTGCAAGCGGGCTCGCTCGGGAGGGGCGGTTTACACGGCAGGCCTAGACGCGTCAAGGGTGCCGGACGAAAAAAACCGCATAGTTATCGGTCATGTCCCGCCGCCCGAGCGCTTCGCGCCGCGACGCGTCACGGGCGCTTCTAGCAGACTGCGGCGAAATTGATTGTCGCCGCAATCTGCTAGATTTTCTGTTTCTTGGGGGAGCAAGCCCCCTGAGGCGCAGCCGAAGGAGACGGGCGCGCTAGATGCTGAATTGCCTGGTCGCGACAGCGAACTGGCACGACACCTACGAGCGCCCCCAGCCACCGCAAGCCTTGGCTTCCCCTACCCAGCAGACTGACCGGCGTGGCCGCAAGAACGGAGAAAAGGCGCAGTCTGCTAGGCCCATAGAGCCGGCAATCCGCAAGGGGCGCCAGCCCGCGAGGTCGGGGCGTGGCTCAGGGCCCCGTTCAGGAGCACTTCAGGTTTTTGGTGGGGCTGACCGGCGGGTACTTGGGCGTCACCAGGTTGCCCTTGTTGTCGGCGCCTTTGCACGGCTTGAACAGCTTCTGCTTGGCCGCGGTCGTCGTGGCCTTGGGATCGTAGCTGATCTGACCGACGCACCACATGTCGCGCTCGTTCAGGGCCGGGCCGACCTGGTCGATGACGAGCTGCTTGTCGACATAGATGCGGATCCGCGGCGTCGACGCGCCGAGGTTCGCGTCGTCCCACGCGTAGACGCTGATGGTGTAGTCCACGCCGGTCTCCGGGATCGGGATCGCGATGTTCTCCGGCCCCCAGCCGTCTTGGTCGTCGAGCTCCACCTTCGGGTTGTCCGCGAGGTCGAAGGGATCGCCCCACTCCGGCGCGGGGTTGAGCCAGAAGCAGTCGAAACAGGGCGCCCACCACCAGTCCGGCTCCTTGTTGCCGTCGAGATCGGGCTGGCCGCTCACGCTGGTGGCGTCCGGGTGCGCCAGGTGCAGATCGAGATCGGCGCCCTTGCCGTCGGTCTTGTCCTTGTCGTTGGGCGTGTCCCAGGTCAGCTCGATGTGCAGCTTGTTGTTCGGCACCACGGTCAACACCGACACGGCGGGCTTGCAGCTCGGCGTCCCGACGTCGTCGTTGACCTGCAGCTCGAGCGTGTACTCCCCAGCCACGTTCGGCGTGAAGTTGACGCACTGCACCTTGTTGTTGGGGGTCAGCGCGGCCTGCGAGGCGTCGGGCTGTTTGAGCGACCAGGTGTAGTTGGCGATGACGTGGCCCGCGCCGGCCGTGCTGCACTTGCTGCAGATCTTCACCGGCGTCTGCGGCACCACCTCGTTGCTCGGCTGGACGCTGTCGACACACGCCACGGGGCACTTCAGCTCCGCGGCCTTGCAGGTGATGTCGAGCACCCGATCGTCGAGGTCCTTGGACTGAATCACCACCGTGCCCTTGATCTCCGATCCCAGCGACGAGGGCGTGCACACCACGCGAAAGCTCTCCTGCGCGTTGGGCTGCACCACCAGCGGCTTCTCGCTGGTCGGGCCGACGCTGCCCTCGAAGCTGCCCGTGGAGAAGTCGAGCTTGATGTCGGCGCTCGTCCCCTCGCCGAGGGCGATGGACTGCACCGTGACCTCCTCGGTCCCGCAGCCGTCGAGCAGCACCTCGATCGGCTTGGGTTGCCCGACGCCCACCTCACCGAACGCGAGCGCACCCGGGCTGGGCTTGAGGCAAGGGCCCGACGAGTTGGCGTTGACGAAGATCTTGTCGACCCCGGCGTTGCTGGTGCTGTTGCTGGTGATCTGCAGGGTCGCGCCGATCTGCTCCTCGACCTCGAGCTTGCCGAGGGTGATCACGAAGCCCACCGACTTGCCTGGCGTGACCGTGACCACCGGCGTGCCGGTGTAGGGCTCCGTCAGCGAGACCGTCGCCGCGGCGGTGCCGGGCACGCTCTCGATGCCTACCGTCACGGGCGGCTGCGTCGTGCTGAAGAGCTCGACCTTCTTCAGGGTCACGGGCGCGGTGCCGACGTTGGTGCACTTCACCGTGTTGGTCTGCGGCTCGCCCTTGGCCTTGACGGTGCCAAAGTTGACCACCGACGCGGCGCAGGTCAGCCGTGGCACGCCGAGCGTGGTCTCGAAGTTCACCGTGACCGAGGGCGTCTCCGGATCGCCCTCGAGCTCGAGCGTGAGCGTCGCCTTGCGCGCGCCCGCGCTGGCCGTGTGGGTGTAGACGATCTCGAAGCCGACGCCGGTCTTGGCGCCGCTCGGCTTGCAGGCGTCGTCGTTGTAGCCGCTGGGGATGACCGCGGCGAAGTCGGCCGCCGCGCAGGGCTTCCCGCTCGGGCCCACACACGTGAAGGTGGGCGCCGACACCGGCTTGCCGGCCCCGTCGGTCTCGCTCAGGGTCACAGACTTGACCGTCAGGGGCGCGGCCGTCACCGCGCTGGCGATGTTCGTGACCTGGAAGGGGAAGCGTCGCTCGCCGCCGCTCGCCGTGTTGGCGTCGAAGGTGTAGCTGGCCTTGGCCGTGCCGAGCTGGTCGTTGAGCGCGACCACCGCCTTCTTGTCGATGCCCGACGAGGTGGACTCAGAGCAGGTGCCGGGCTGGCCGTCGCTGCCACAGCCCGCCAGTGACACGGTCGCCGTGACGAGGAGTGCGACAGCCGCGAGGTGGAGACGAGAGACGCGAGACATGGAGCCTCCTGGGCGGGGCCACAGGGGGGCCGTCACTTGCACTTGCCGCCGAGACTCTTGGCGAACTTGGGCGAGTAGCCCTTGGTGATCTTGCCGTTGGCGGTGCCGCCGCTCACGTCGAGCAGCTTGCCCGAGGGCCACTCGATGTCCTTGACCCACCAGAAGTCGCACTCGGACATGACCGTGGAGGTCATGTCGGCCTTGAGCACGCCCAAGATGTAGATGCGCACGTTGGCCGTCGAGTCGCCGTAGTCGTGGTTGTCCCAGTAGTGCACGCCCACCCGGTAGACCTTGTTGTTCTCGGGCTCCTTCAGGTTGAGGTTCTCGGGCCCCCAGCCGTCGGTGTCGTCGAGATCCAGCGTCGGGTTGTCCTGCACGGTGGGGTCCTGGCTGCCCCAGTTGGGCGCGGCGTTGAACCAGAACACATCGTACAGGCCGTGGAACCACGGGTCAGCCTTGCCGTCCTTGTCGAGGTCGTCCTGACACTTGCAGGGGTTGACGCCGCACATCTCCGCGGGGGTCTTGCAGATCTTGCTCGCCGCCGCGCTGGGGTGGGCGAAGTGCAGGTCCATGTCGCTGCCGTTGCCGAGCCCGGAGTCGAGCTTGTCGAGGTCGCCGGGCGTGTCCCACAGCAGCTCCACGTGAATCGCCTGGTCGGGGATCACCAAGATGGTCTGCTTGGCCGCGACGCAGCCCTCGTTGCCGGCGTCGTCCCACACCTCGAGCTGGAACACGTACTCGCCCGCGATGTTGACGGTGATGTAGTCCGTGCCGTCCTTGCTCGTCTTGGCGCCGAACTTCACGTCGGGCGCGCCCGCGTTGGGCCAGAACTTGTGGTCGCCAGAGCCCTTGGGCTGCTTGAGCACCGTCCACTTCCACTTGTCGACCTTCTGGTTGGGGCCCGCGAAGCTCTGCGCGCCGACGAGGTTCAGCTCCTGCTGCGGGATGATCTCCTCGCCCTCCTGGCTGACGATGACCGGCGTCGGGCAGTTGGTCTTGGTGCCCCAGCACGAGAGCGCGATCTTCTTGTCCTGCTGAATCGTGTTGTCCGCCACGCCGATGCTCGCCGTGTAGGCAGCTGGCTTGCCGTCCTTGTCCTTCTTCTCCTCCTCGGGGGAGCAGAGCACCTCGACCGTCACCTGCTCGTTGGTCTTGAGCACGATGGCGTTGTCCTCCGACACCGGCTTGCCACCGAGGCCCTTCACGTCGGCCGTGTTGAGCTTGAAGATGTCGTCCTTGTCGTCGCCGAGATCCAGCCCGGTCACCCGCACGTCGGCGTCACCACAGCTCTGCAAGATGACCTTGCGCGAGCCCTCGGTGCCGATCGGCACGAAGCCGAAGTTCACCTGCGTCGCGGGGATGATCTTCAGGCAGGGGACCTTCTGGTTCGCGAGCACGCTCACCGAGTGTCGGCCGTCCTTCTTGGTGCCGCCCTTGTCGTTGGTCCACACGTGGATCACGTCCTGGTAGGGCGCGGGCGACGTGGCGGTGTAGGTGACGATGACCGGCTCGGACTTCTGCGGATCCACCGAGATGGGCGGCTCGAAGACCGCGACCGAGCCGCCCTTGTAGGTCTTGCCGCCGATCTCGACCTCGATTGGTTTGCCGTTGTTGGGCGTGATGTCGAGCTTGCTGACCAGCAGCGGCGCCTCGCCAGCGTTGGTGATGTTGAACTTCTTGGGGGTCGCCTCGCCGAGCTTGGCCGTGCCCAGCTCCACCAGGTTCGGCACCACGGCCTTGGGGGCGCCGACCTTGGTGCTGAAGGTCACGCGGTAGGGCTTGCCGTCGAACTCCTCGTCGTTCTGAACGAAGACCGAGAGCACCACACGGCGGACGATCTCGTCGTCCTGCTTCTTGAAGCGCACGACCACGTCGAGGCTCTTGCGCGCCGTGCCCGTGGTGCAGAAGCTCGCGTCGGCTCCGGGCGGGGTGACCGAGCCGAGGTCGGCGTCGGCGCAGTCCACCAGCGTGCCGGTGCCGTCGTCGACGAGGCACTCGAAGGGCTTGCCGTTGTCGCTGGCGCCCTCCGGCTTGGTGTAGCTGATCGAGACGCCGGTGACCTTGAGCTCGAGCGCCAGGTCGGCCTGCTTCACGTTCTGAATCGACAGGGTCGTGTCCACCGCGGTGCCGGCGTCGATGCCGCCAGCGGCGACGTTGATGGTGCTGCCGCTCTTGACCGACTGGCCGGCGTTGAACACCTGCATGTCCGCGCGGAGGTCGATGCCCGTGCCGGCGCCCTGCTTGTCACATGCCGACCCGCCCCCGCTGGCGCCGCCGCTGCTGCTACCGCCGCCGTCCCCCTCGCCGCTGTCGGTGCCACAGCCGGAGGCCAGGGCTGCGCACAGCGCCAGGACGAGGCAAGAGGTCCAGGTCGAGGTCCGAGGTGCCGGGAGCCAGGGCTGGGTCGGGAGTCGCTGCATGGTGGGTTCTCCAGTGGGCGTCGCGCCCCGCGTCTTGGAGCGTTTCGCGCGCGGAAAGGTAGCAGAGCCGCCAGGGCGTCGCACGGCCGGAGCCGAAATGCGACGCGGGCGCCAGGGAGCGATCCCTGACGCCCGCGCGCTGACAGGTAGTCGGCGGCAGGCTCAGGGAGCCTTGCACGCGCTCGCCGAAGCACCGGACTGCGTCGCGGTGAAGGCGGGGTTGATGTAGCACTTGGTGATGCACCAGGCGCCCTTGGGCTGCCACAGCTTGCCCGGCTTGGTCTTGTCGCAGGGGTCGCCGCTCTGGTAGCAGATCTGGAAGGGATCCACCGTAATGCCCTTGGTGCTCATGGAGTTGGGCCAGTTGATCTTGCCCACGTACCACATGTCGAGCACGTCCATCTCGACCTTGTCGATCTGCAGCGCCAGCACACCCATGATGTAGATGTTGACCGTGGCGTACGAGGTGCCGAAGCCGTGGTCGTTCCAGTAGTGAACACCCACGTGGTAGTACTTCGGCGCGCCGACCTTGCCCTCGGGCTCGTCGAGGTTGAGGTTCTCGGGGCCTGCGCCGTCGGTGTCGTCGAGGTCGAGCGAGGGGTCGTCGTTGACGGCCGGGTTCACGCTGCCCCAGTTCGGGTTCGGGTTGAACCAGAAGGTGTCGAAGGGGTTGCTGAACCAGGGGTCCGGCTTGCTGTCGCAGTCGATGTCCGGGCCGCTCGCGAGCGGGTGCGCGAAGTGGAGGTCCATGTCGGCGCCGGCGGCCGGTCCGGTGTCGGTCTCGTCCGGGTCGGCGGGCGTCTTCCACAGCAGCTCGACGTGAATCGCCTCCTCGGGCAGCACCAGCACGGTGACACACGCCGGCGCGCAGGACTTCACGTCGCCCTGGTCGGTGACCTCGAGGCAGAACTCGTACTCACCCGCGGCGTTGGCCGTGAAGGTGGGGTTGGGGAAGCTGGTCGAGGGCACGAAGACCTGGTTCGAGCCGCCGGGCTGCTTCACCGACCACTTGTAGGTCTTGATGCTGCCGCCGCCGGTGGGCTGGCTCTGGTCACCCTTGAGGTGGAGCATGGTCTGCGGGATGACCTCCTCGCCCTCCTTGATGATGATCTTGGCGGTCGGGCAGGTCTGCACCACCCCGATGCCCTCGCAGAGCACCGAGTTCTTCGAGTCGAAGGCGTTGGTGGTCAGCTTGACCTCAGCGATGTCCGGCTTGGGCTTGCCCGTGTTGGGGTCGACCTTGCTCTCGTCCTCGGGCGTGTAGATGACCTCGAACTCGGCCTCGCTGTTGACGCCGATCTTCAGGGGCTTGTCCTTGGTCGGGCCGGTCTTCGGGTCGACGCCGGTCATCTTCTTGAAGTCGAAGGTGAACTCGTCGCTGTTGCCCGCGTCGCCGAACTCGATCTTGTCGACCACCAGCTCGGCGCCGCCGCAGCTCTTCACGCGAATCACGCGCGGGGTCGGGGTCCCGAGCTTCACGCCGCCGAAGTTCAGCGTGCCGGCGGGCTCCAGCTGCATGCAGGGCACCTTGGCGTTGGCCAGAATGGGCAGCTCGCCGCCCTTGGGGGTCGGGTCGTTGGTGATGACCGTGATGGTCCCCTGCTTCTTGTGGGGATCCTTGGGCTCGAAGCGGATCTTGAAGTCCTGCTTCTCGTTCGGCTTGACCGAGAGCGGCGGGTCGAAGAGCACGAGGTCGCCGGGCTTGAACTCCTTGCCGTCCGCCAGGAGCGTGAACACCTTGTCGGCCGAGAACTCGATCTTCGAGATCTCGAGGATGGCGTCACCGCTGTTGACGACGCTGAAGTCCTTCTCCGCCTTGGTGTCGGGCGAGACCTGGTCGAAGGAGACCAGCTGGGGCGACATGGTGATCTTCGGCGAGCCGGCCTTGGTGTCGAAGCGCAGCAGGAACTCGCTGCTGAAGAAGTCCGGGTCGCCGGCGAGCTTGATGAAGACGTTGGCCTTGCGCGCGTTGTCGTCGTAGCGCTTGTAGCGGATGATGAAGGTCTCTTCGTTGCTCCACGAGGCGCCGTTGCTCACGCCGCCGGGCGCGATGGGCAGAAAGGCCGGGGTCGGCGCGTCGCAGGGGGTCACCCCGTCGCCCTTGAAGCACTGGAAGGCGAGGCCGTCGGCCTCGGCCGGGCTGGCCGCGTTGTACTCGACGCGGATGCCGCGGATCTCGAGCAGCGCCGCCGTGGCGATGTTGGCGTTGTTGCGGACCTTGAACTTCAGGTCGATGGTGCCGCCGGTCGCGACGTTGCCCACCGGCACGCTGATGATGCCGCCGTTCTTGACGCCGCCGCCGGTCGCCGCCTCGAGCAGCTCGACATCGGCGATGCAGTTCACCGCGCCGCCACCGCCGGCGATGCACGCCGTCTCGCCACCACCGCTGTTGCTGCCGTTGGGCCCTGTGCCGTCGGGATCTGTCCCGCAGGCCGCGAGCGCCACCAGGGCGAACGCGAGCGTGACCCGCCCGCTGAGCGTGCCGATGGGGCCGCCCGTGCGCCGTGCACGGGGGAAGTTTGAGCTGAGTGCACCAAACATAGAAGTTCCTCTCTTCGCGTCGGGACCGCGGGGGGCCGTCTGGCCGTCGCAACAAGCGCTGTGCCTACCTGCGACGCGGACCGTGCGTACCTGAGTTCGCGTACAAGACCCGGGCTGTCCCCGAGACCTGCGAGACCCACCCGACCTGGACCAACGCTGACCTGGACCAACAGTTGACCTGGTAGAGCTCGGTGAGAATCCGCCCGATGGGCGCACGCGAGCGCCGAACGGTAGCCAATACCCCTGTGAGCGTCAACAGAACAACAGGGTCACCCGACCCCGTCTCTGCCCCCCCACTTGCGGCGTGTGGGCGGCATCCGTCACACAAATCTCGACCGCTGCCCCGCGGGGCCAACACGCGCGCGCGGCGGTCCCAGAGGCGCTGGGGGCGCCACGCCAGCACCGGCAGCGCGCCGCCGCTGGCGACCGGCAAGCGACCGGGCGGTCCCCAGCGCCTACACGTATCTACACATCTGCCCCTGACATCCGGCCGCTTCGCCGACGCCAGGTGCTCCGCCGCGACCAGAGGGCGTGCCCGGGGACGTCACTGCTGGCGCGTCCGCGCGTTCGTCGGTGCGCCACGCGCGCGGGCGCCATGACGGGAACGTCCATGGCGACGCAATTGGGGAGGTGACAGGGGCCGCGACGCCGCGTCCGGGAATCGCTCCCCGTACGCGGGTCGGCAGGGTTGACTTTGACAAAGCGGCCCCCTGAGAATCAGCGCCCTTTGTGCGGCTTCGTCTGTCCAGACGCGTCGCTCGAGGCACCTCTGGTCTCTCCATCGCAGTGCCGCCAAGGCACCGAGAACAAAGCGGTCGTGAGGGAGCGGTGAGGCAACTCACCCCTCGCAAGCCCCGCGCGGAGAGCCGACGTGAAGCGAGGCCCGGCACCGGGTCTCAAGTGGGATCGCGCCGCAGCGGATGCGGCCGGACCATGGCGAGTCGCACCTCGCCTCCCTGCCGATGGTTCACCCGTGGCGACATCAGGAGCTCCCCGTGACCAAGCGCAACCTTGCGTCTTTCTTTCCCTCCACCCTCCTTCAGCGGCCTCGTCTGAGCTTGGGCGTGGGGCTGGCGATCGCCGGCACCCTGCTCGCTGGACTCCCGTCGTGTGACTCCACCGCGAAGTTCAGCTTGCCCGACCGCAAGTTCAACGACGTGCAGGTGGTCTCTGGCTTCCCGGCGCACATCGACGACACCGGCACGATCGTCCGTGTCTGCGGCGCGCCGCTCGACGACAGCGATGTGCAGCTGTCGCCCAACGGGGTGGAGTTCAACCTGAACTTCGTCTCCACGGAGCTGAAGAGCCCGCTCTGCGACGGCGATCGCGACCAGAGCATCAAGGAAGGTGAGCTCATCGAGCTGACCCGCGTTCGGGCCTCCGGGTCCAACAGCACCGTCGGTCCGAACAACTTCCAGATCAGCCTCAACTGCATCGAGCCCCGTGGCGTGCCCGGCGCTGCGTGCACCACCGGCATCGCCGGGCAGGCGCTGACGCCGGCCGCGGTCAACTACGTCAGCCTGGCGGGACGCTGCGACCCCTCGCGCGAAGACACCCGCCTCAACGTGGCGCTGGTGCTCGACCACTCCGGCTCGGTCTCCGGCTTCATTGACGGCAAGACCAACAAGGAAGACAACCCGGCCAAGCGCATCCCGCCCGAGACGCTGAAGCCCTCGGACCCGAGCAACTCGCGCATCCCCGCCGCCGAGTTCTTCGTCGAGAGCCTCAACGCGCGCGACCGCCTCATCGGCTACTACTTCAACGAGAAGGTGAACGTGCAGGTCGCGGGCAGCGACAACATCACGTGCGTCGGCGGCTCCAAGGACGGCAAGAAGTGCGTCCAGGACTCGGACTGCCCTGGCGGCAGCGGCTGCTTCTCGGGCGGCGCGTCCGACGGCGACAGCTTCGAGGTGCTCAGCCTCAGCGACCAGCAGAAGAAGGCCTTCGGCTCCAACGCCGCGAGCCGCAAGTACCTGCTGGCCGCGCTCGACGACAAGGTGAAGTACGGCGGCGAGGGCCGGTCCAACGTGTGGGACGCCATCGACACCTCGTACGCGCACCTCAAGGACAACATCCCCACCGGCGTGCGCCACGTGGTGGTGCTCACCGACGGGCCCGAGACCTGCAGCCACGGCGAGGACTTCACCTACGTGGGCAGCGACGGCAAGTGCCGGTCGCCGTGCCTCAACGCGCAGCAGTCCTACGAGGCCCTGCGCAAGCGCATGTACGAGGACGGCTACCCGGTGGTCGTGCACATCGTGCAGTTCCAGGCCCAGGGCTACCGCGAGCCCGACGCCAAGCTGCAGGAGCTCGCGTGCCGCACCGGCGGCACCTACCAGTTCATCAACACCCAGGAGATGAACCTGAGCGACGGTCAGGTGATCTCGAGCGCGCTGCGCCGCGCCATGGCCCGTGTCCGCTACGCCCTCTCCGGTTCGTGGCGCGTCGGCCTGCGCCTCGGCAAGAAGGACGAGGCCATGCCTGAGGTCAAGACCGGCCTGATGCACGCGGCCGACGGCTTCATCAAGGTGCAGAACGAGAACTTCCCGAGCCTCGAGCAGGTCTACGCCACGCTCACGTCGTGGAAGTTCGGCCCCGAGAGCGGCAACGAGGACCGGCGCGTCCTCTTCCGCAAGGGCTGCAAGACCCACGCAGACTGCGGCGGCACCGACGAGTGCGGCGCCAACCACTGCAGCGTCGACGGCACCTGCGTCGCCGGCGCCGCGCCGGACAAGCTGCCCTGCGGCCCGGCTGGCCAGGGTCAGGTCTGCTGCAGCGGCGTCTGCAGCGCTGACTGCGCGTCCGCCTGCAACTGAGCGAGCGCTCCACCGGGCCGCGCGTGGCGCGGCCCGGTGCGGTGCGCACCCCGTCGCGGCGAGAGCGCCCGACACTGCTGAGGAGAACTCACCCGATGCATCACTCCAGGATCGCACGCCGCCGTAGGGCGACGCCCCTGACGACCACGATCGCCACCGCGTTGGCCCTCGTGTTCGCGGTCAGCGCCACGGCCGCCACCGCGCAGGCCAAAGAGAAGGACTTCCGTCAGCCCATCGACCATGAGCTGGAGAAGTACTGGAACGTCGAGCTCGCCGTGCCCACGCTGACCAACCCGGCGTACACGCACAAGGGCGCGCTCGAGGGCACCATCGGCATCGGCCTCGTCCCCAACGACTCGTACTACCTGCCGCTGCCCATCACGCTGCGCGGCACGTACCACATGACCGAGTCGCTGGCGCTGGAGCTCTCCGGCAGCTACCTGGGGCTCGGCGCCAACAGCGACCTGCACGCGTTCTTGCTCGACGCCAACGGCATCAACCTGCTCGACGGCGCGCGCAACCCCGCCCAGATGTGGATGTCGGCCGCCATCGACCTGATGTACAGCCCCTTCCACGGCAAGCTCGGTGTGTTCGACCAGAAGATCTCGAGCTTCGACATCGCCCTGGTCGCGGGCGCAGGCATGATCGCCGCGAACATCGACGAGACCCCGGAGAACGCGAAGGACGAGCTCACGAGCACCTTCCTGCCGGCGGGTCACTGGGGCGTCACGCTCCGCTTCTTCCTGAAGGAGTGGCTGACCGTGCGGGCCGACTACCGTCAGTTCGTCTACAAGCCCTACGACTCCGCGCTCTTCCCCGTCGAGATGACGGTGGGAGTCTCGTTCTTCTCGAAGTGAGTCACGCCCCGCGGCGCGCCTTCGGACCCCAGGTCCTCGGGCCCCGCACCGCGCCCGACTACGCCACGCTCTCAAGCCAACTTGAGGTTCTGCAGATGACCAGCCATCGCCTCCTCGCCGCCTTCGCAGCGGTCGCGCTCCTCGCCAGCCCGGCAGCCGCGCAGCAGCCCCCCGCCGACGGGGGAGCCGCCCCTGAGGCCGCCGCCCAGCCCGCCGCGCCTGCGGCAGCTCCGGCCGCCGCCCCAGCCGCCGCTCCGGCAGCAGCGCCCGCCGCCGACAAGCCCGCGCCCGCCGAGGCCGCCCCGGCGGTCGGTGGTGGCATGCAGGCCTACGGCGTCACCGACGAGGCCGTGCCGGTCGGCGCGCGCCTCGAGTGGGCCAAGCGCCGCAAGCTCAAGGTCATCCAGAAGCGCGACGTGCTGAAGCAGGGGCGCCACGCCTTCTCGCTCATCGGCGGCGTCGTCCCCAACGACGACTTCTTCGCCTACATCAACACGGGCCTCGCCTACTCCTACTACTTCTCCGAGGACATCAACCTCGAGGTCCGCGGCGCCTACACCGTGCCGCAGAAGACCAGCCTCGAGGGCAGCCTGAGCGCGCCGCGCCCCGAAGGCCCTGGCCTCGACGTGCGGCTGCCCCAGACCCTCAACGCGCACTTCTCCGTGGCCGCGATGTGGAACCTGGTGCACGGCAAGATCGGCTTCTTCGACACCAAGCTGACCGAGTTCGACCTCGGCCTCAGCTTCGGCATCGGCGCGCTGATGACGGAGATCCAGGGCAAGGCCAAGGAGCAGAACGAGAAGAAGTTCGACGCGCAGGGCAACATCGGCCTCACGTGGCACTTCTACCTCTCGCAGCGCTGGGCGTTCCGCGTGGACTACCGGCAGTTCTTCTACCCGAAGGAGGGGGGCGGCGTGTCCTTCCCCATCGCGGCCTCCGCAGGCCTGACCTTCTTCACCGCGCCGTTGGACTAGCGGGCGACACCGCGCCGCATCGTCGGCGCGGGCCGCCGACCGCACCCCACGACCGCACACGACATCCGCCCTTCGGAGCGACCCATGAAGACCTGGTCCACCCCTACTCTCTGCCTCCGCACGCTGCGCGGCGCCGCCCTGGCGCTGGCGCTCGGCGTCACGCTGCTGGCCGCTCCCGACGCGAGCGCGCTGACGGTCGACGAGGTCATCACGCTGGTGAAGCTCGAGATCCCGGACGCGCAGATCATCAAGAAGATCGACAAGGACGGCTCGACCTTCAAGCTGAAGCCCTCCGAGATCCTCAAGCTCAAGAAGCAGGGCGTCAGCGACAAGCTGATCCGCTACATGCTCGCCACCGCCAGCCGCAAGCCGGGCGCCACGGGCGGGACGGTCACCGCCAAGCCCGCCGCCGAGAAGCCGAAGCGCGAGCTCACCGCCGCCGAGAAGGCCGCGGAAGAGGCGCGGATGAAGGAAGAGGCGCTCCGCCTCGCCGAGGAGCAGCGCTCCCGCGAGGAGGGCCAGCGCAAGGCCTTCGCCGGCAAGGTGCTCAAGCGGGGCCAGACCCTCGCCAAGTCGGGCCGCTGGGTCGAGGCCGTGCAGGTCTTCACCAAGTTCGTCAACGACGGCGTCGGCGGCGTGCCCTTCGCGCCGGACTCCAACGAGGCCTACATCGCGACCTACGGCATCGCCAACGCCCTCGCCCGTGCCGGTCTGCTGCAGTCCGCCGCCAACAAGCTGCTCGAGGTGGTGCGCGCCGGTCCGGAGAAGCTCTTCTTCCAGGAGGCCTTCGAGCAGCTGCGCCAGCTCCGCCGCAAGATCAACTACCGGCCGCCGGAGCTCGAGGACCTGACCCGCTTCTCGGTCGTCGGCAAGCCCAAGCCCTTCCAGGACTCGTTCCACTACTTCGTCGGTGAGTTCCTGCACGACTTCGGTCTGAGCACCGAGGCCATCCCCTACCTCGAGAAGGTCTCCACCAAGGGCAAGGACTACCCCCGCGCCCAGTACCTGCTCGGCCTCGTCGCCTTCCAGGACGAGTCGCTGGGGGTCGCGGACAAGGTCCGCCGCGCTGCCACCGCCTTCCAGAACGCGGTCGTCGCCGGCGAAGAGACCAAGAACCAGGGCATGGTCGACCTGAGCTACCTGGCCCTGGCGCGCCTGGCCTACACCTACCGTCAGTACGACGCCGCCATCTTCTACTACCGCAAGATCTCCAAGAACTCGCCGAAGATCGCGCGCGCCTTCTACGAGAGCGGCTGGTCCTACTTCCTCAAGAACGACATCAGCCGCGCGCTGGGCATCTTCCACGCCCTGCACAGCCCCTACTTCAAGCACCACTTCTACCCGGAGCTGTGGATCCTCGAGGCGACGATCTACGTCAACACCTGCAACATCACCGAGGCGACTGAGGCCATCAAGCGCTTCCAGAGCGACGTGCTCGTGCTCGGTCCGCCGCTGCGCGACTTCCTCAAGCGCAACCGCCGCCCCGAGCAGTTCTTCCAGGGCGTCGTCGCCGCGGTGAACACGCCCAAGACCGCGACCCTGCCGCGCAAGCTCGTGAGCCCGGTCCTACAGAACGTCGAGTTCTACAACCTCTACAAGACGGTCAAGCAGATCGAGCGCGAGGAGCGCAAGATCAAAGGTCGTCTGCAGCGTCTCGGTGGCTTCGGCCAGGAGCTGCTCGCCAAGCTCGGCCAGCTCAAGGGCGAGCGCATCGCCGAGGCGGGCGTGGTGGTGCAGCGCACCCTGCGTCAGGTCCAGAAGGAGATCGGCGAGTACCAGGACCGGCTGGACGAGCTCAAGATCGACCTCGAAGAGAAGAAGCTGCAGGCCCTCGACGACAAGATCGCGCAGACCGAGAACAAGAAGAAGCTCGGCAAGACCGTCGAGCAGCAGGGCGCCGTGGCCATCGCCGGCTCCGACAGCATGGTGTGGCCCTTCGAGGGCGAGTTCTGGAAGGACGAGATCGGCTCGTACCGGTCCTTCCTCAAGAGCAAGTGCACGGAGGACCGCTAGGCCTGGCCGGCTCCGCGGCGCGACCCTGTCGTGCTGTCCGAGTCCCAGTGAGCGTGTCCTGAATTGAATCGATGCCGTCCCCGCTCCGTCTACGCCTCTGAGGCGAGACCACGAGGGGGGAGGGCGAGCGAGAGGAAAAGCGAGATGACCAGCCCCTTCATGGCGCGCTTGCACGCGACATCCCCGGCTTCAGCTCTGGCGACAGCGGCCTTCGTGGCCGCCGCCTGCCTCCCCGGAGTCGCGCTCCTGACGCCCGCCGACGCGGTCGCCCAGGCGCCAGTCGACGTTGGCGTCGGCGCAGCGAAGAAGAAGGCCGACAAGAAGAAGTCGCTCTTCAACGACACGCTGAAGAAGGAGAAGAAGAAGAAGCCCAAGGAGGACCCGAACGCGGTCAAGAAGGGCGGCTTCAACTACGAGAAGCTCGAGCAGCTCTCCTTTGACGCCCGCGCCCGCCAGCTGCAGGCCCGCAAGTCGCAGACGCGCCAGAACCTGATCAAGACCATGGAGCGCCTGATCCAGCGCAAGGGCGGCGGCGGCGCGCGCTACTCGCGCATGGCCAGCATTTACTTCCGCCTGGCGGAGACCTACTGGGGCGAGACGCACTACCAGTACTTGCTCGCGCGCGACAAGTACAACAAGGAGATGGAGGCCTTCGAGAAGAAGATCCGCTCCACCAAGCCCACCGAGCCGGTCGAGAACTACCAGAAGTCCATCGAGTACTACGAGAAGGTCCTGCAGCAGTTCCCGAACTACAAGCGCATCGACGAGGTGCTCTACCGCCTCGGTAAGGCCGCGCTGAGCCAGGGCAAGGCCCTCGGCGACAAGGTGCTGAGCAACAAGGGCGTGCAGTACCTCAACCAGCTCGTGCAGAAGCACCAGAGCAGCCGCTACATCGCCAACGCCCACCTGGCGCTCGCAGAGCACTTCTTCGACAGCAACAACCTCACGCTGGCGAAGATGAACTACGAGCAGATCGTCCAGAACTACAAGCGCTCGCCGATGTTCAACTACGCCCTCTACAAGCTGGGCTGGGTGTACTTCAACCTCCGCGAGTTCCGCCGCACGGTCGAGACCTTCCAGGCCGTGGTGCGCGAGATCTCCAAGCTCAAGGGCAAGGCGCTCAGCTTCAAGGAGCAGGCCCTCAAGGACCTGGTGCCCGCCTACGCCGAGCTCGAGCGCGGCTGGCCCGAGGCCAAGGCCTACTTCGCCAAGGTCGAGGGGGAGAAGCAGATGTGGGTGCGCCTCGAGCGCCTGGCCCGCATCTACGTCGCCAACGACAAGCAGGACCTCGCCATCGAGCTCCACAGCCACTTCATCGACAGCAAGCCGACGGACGCCCGCTGCGTCGAGTGGTGGGAGACCATCATCGACATCTACCTCAGCCTCGAGGAGTTCAAGGGCATCGAGGGGGCGATTCGCAAGTTCCTGGCCTTCACCGACGAGCGCACCAGCGCCTGGGTCGCGGCCAACAAGAACAACGAAGACGCCATGGAGAAGGCCCGCGAGTTGGGTGAGAAGTACCTGCTCTACATGAGCAACCACTTCCACCAGAAGGCGCAGAAGGTCGAGGACGAGACCAAGAGCCTCGACGCCGCCAAGCCCTTCTACGAGAAGGCCGCGTTCGACTACAAAGAGTTCGTCCGCCGCTACCCCAACAGCAAGAAGGCGTACATCGTCCAGTTCTACTACGCCGAGATCCTCTACCTGCAGCTCAAGCAGTTCGACGCTGCGCGCAAGCAGTACGTCCGCGTCATCGAGCTCGACCGCAAGGGTGAGTTCCTCGAGGACGCGGCGCTGGGTGTCATCTACTCGGTGGAGCAGCTGCTGCACCAGACCCGCGCCCGCTACGACTACGACAAGAAGGCCTGGATCCCCGACGCCACGGCGCCGCCGCTGCTCGCCATCGAGACCACGGACGGCAAGTCGTCGGTGAAGACCACGAAGAAGAAGAAGGACGACCTCGTCAGCGAGGAGGAGATCAAGCAGGCCCAGGTGCCGAAGAAGCGCCAGGAGCTGCATCCCCTCGAGAAGGACTACGTCAACGCCGCCGACAAGTACGTCGAGCTCATGGAGTCGCTCAAGAAAGAGAAGGGCGAGAAGTGGATGCGCAAGAAGAAGAAGGGCAAGGACGTGCCTGGCATCATGTACCTCGCCGCGGCGACCTACTACGAGCGGGGCCAGTACCCCGAGGCCATCCAGCGTCTGGAGATCGTCTACCGCTACGACGGCAAGCGCATCGAGTCCGAGATCGCGGTCAAGACCCTCATCGACATCTACGCCCGCCAGAAGAACTGGGTGAAGATCGAGGAGTGGGCCCGCAAGATGCTCGACCGCCGCAAGAACAAGCTCTTCAAGAAGAAGGATCTGCGGAAGTACGTCGCCATCAGCGTCGGCGAGCAGGCCCGCGAGCTGGCCGAGCGCAAGGACTTCGACGGTGCGCACGCCAAGTACGACACCATCCTCCGCGAGTTCCGCCGCGACGAGCCCGAGCTGGCCGCCGTCTCGCTCTTCAACAAGGCCGCCATCTACGAGATCCAGAAGGAGGAGAAGAAGGCGATTCAGACCTACGAGCGCGTCGTGAAGGAGTTCAAGAAGTCCAAGGTCGCGCCGGAGGCCATGTTCAACATCGGCATGATCTACGAGGCCCAGACGCAGTTCCAGGAGGCCGCCGACTCGTTCCTGAAGATGGCCAAGATCCGCAAGAACGCGGACGCGGCCCAGGCGCTCATCAACGCCGGCTCCATCCTCAAGGCGCTTCGCCAACACGACCAGGCGGTCAAGGCCTTCACAGCCTTCGTCAAGCTCGCGCCGAAGATCGAAGACGGCCCCGACACCGCCCGTCTCAAGGCGCTCATCCCTGACGCCAACCTGGAGATCGGGCGCGTCTGGGAGGCCGCCGGCAACATCAAGAAGGCGATGAAGGCCTACGGCACGGTGGCGAAGAAGTTCAAAGGACGTCCCGACCTGCAGGTCGAGGCCCTGGGCCGCATGCTCAAGCTCTACGTCGACGCCGACAAGGGCGCCAAGCGTCCGCGCAACAAGAAGAAGATCGTCAAGGCGATCACCAAGATCCAGGAGGCCTTCAAGCAGCCTGGCGCGCGCAAGGGCAACGCGGCGTACTACTTCGCCATGGGCCTCTTCCAGAGCGCTGAGTTCCTCTACAACGACTTCGCCAAGCTGACGCTGAAGAACGTGAAGAACGCCAAGGGCCTCAAGCCCATGCTCGAGAAGCAGGCCATCGCGCTCAAGGCGGCGGAGAAGTCGTACTTCGGGGTCATCGACGCCACCGCGGCGGGTCAGGGCAAGGACTTCGCTGCGTGCGCCGCCTTCAAGGTCGGCCTCATGTACTTCAACTTCAAGGAAGACCTCTTCAACGCGCCGCTGCCCAAGCAGGTCGAGCGCGCCGTCGACGCGGGCTTCTACGAGGTCGAGGAGCGCTACCGTCAGGCCATCGAGCAGGTCGCCGCGCCCATCGAAGAGCAGTCCCTCGTCGCCCTCCGCGGCGCGATCCGGACCGCGCACAACCTCGGCGCCTACAACCGCTGCTCCCGCCAGGCGGGCGAGTACGCGGCCAAGGTCAACCCCGAGGAGTACCCGACGGTGGAGAAGGACCCGAACCTGCCCAAGGCGACCACGGCGCTGAACTCGAACAAGACGACGACCACGTCGACCTCGGCCGCGTTCATCACGCGTGTCCGTCGCGGCAAGTTCACCGTCGACTTCAAGCCCAGCAACATCCAGGTGAAGCAGAAGAAGGCGGCCAAGCGCCAGTAGTCCACTGCGAGGGCGGCGGGCTCACCCGCCGCTAAGGCCGCCGCTAGCGTCCGCACACCCAGCGCGACGACACAGTTTTCGAGGGATCATCATGAAGCTTCGCATGCCCACACACAGCGCCCGACTCCAGCGTGCCAGACTCCAGCGTGCCCGACTCCAGCACGTCGGCCTCGTCCGCGCCGGCCTCCTGGCCACGGCGCTGCTCGTCGCCGCTCCGGCCATGGCCGCCGAGGGAGAGTACCTCCCCGAGCTGCAGGTCAAGGCGCAGGACGCGTACCGCAAGGGCCTCGAGGCGGCGCTGCGGCCGCTGCCCAAGTGCAACCCCTTCCGCATGGTCGACCGCACCGTCAAGGACAAGGACGGCAAGGAGACGAAGGTCAGCGGCTGCTGCCCGCTCGGCTTCGCCAGCCTGGGCTCGCGCTGCGTGCGCATCGCCCCGCCGACCTGCGCGCGCGTGGCCATCGAGAACCCTGCCGCCTGCCGCCTGACCCAGTGCGCCAAGTACGTCCGCGAGATCGAGGTCGACGCCGTCAGCAAGAAGGGCAAGAAGATCCCGAAGCTCGGCAAGGACGGCAAGCCGATCCCCGGGGAGTTCGAGAAGGCCAAGAAGGAGATCCCCTGTGAGCCCTGGAAGTCCACGGGCGAGCGCGACCTGACCTGCGAGCTCGACACCTACGAGTGCAAGAAAGAGGAGCTCGCGTCGGGCCCCGTGCGCTGGTGCACCGACTTCATGAAGAAGCTCTCGGTGCCGGCCGAGGCCAAGGAAGGCGAAGAGGCGCCCGCCGCCGGCAAGATGGTCGACAAGTTCTTCCAGTGCGCGCCCGGCTCCGCGGACTGCCAGATGGTCCTGCGGGAGTGCGCCGGCAAGGAGCTGACCAGCAACAAGACGCTTTACGGCGACCGCACCCCGTGCAAGATCGGCGAGTGGGTCGACCAGAACGACGGCGGCAAGTGCAAGCCCTACACCTGCCCCGCGCAGTGCCGCACCTCGGACAACCGCTGCGCGGCCTGCGGCCCCGACTACATCGGCGCTTCGCAGAACTTCAAGGCGGCGCACGACGCTGACGAGCACTTCTACGAGGCCTACTTCAACCACGGCATGGCGCTCGAGCGGCTCGGCAAGTACGCCGAGGCGGTGGCCGTGTACCAGAAGGCCCAGTCGGTGAACCCGCGCAACGACCGTGAGCGCAAGCTGCGGCTCTCTGCGCAGGCCTTCATGGCGCGCGCCAAGCTGGCCGAGGGTGGTCGCTTCGCTGAGGCCGGCAACGTGTCCAAGGCCAAGCAGCTGCGCGACGCGGCTCGGTCCATCTGCGAGAGCATCCGCGGCCAGGATCCCGACAACACGGTCGCCAACAACGTGCTCGCCCAGTACTGGCTCGACAACGGCAACCTCGAGCTGGCCGAGAACTTCGTCAAGCAGGTGCTGCGCGTGAACCGCGAGGACACGGTCGCCTTGAACATCCGTGGCCTGGTCAACCTGCGCCAGAAGAAGAACGAGATCGTCCGTTGGATCCTCGAGGAGAAGGTGCTCGCGCTCGACCCGGCCAACCCCGAGGGCTACGCCAACCTGGGCCTCGCCTTCGTCCGCCTCGGCGAGCTGCCCAAGGCCGTCGTCGCCTTCGAGCGCGCCGTGAAGCTCAAGCCCAACTCGGTGCCCGCCCGCCTCAACCTCGGCGCGATCTACATCGAGTACCTCAACTACGAGCAGGCCGAGCGTCAGTACGCCCAGGCGCTCAAGCTCGAGCCCGAGAACCTCGAGGCCACCGTGGGCTACGCGCTCGCGCTCGAGGGCCGTCGGAACCCCAAGAAGGCGGCCGGGCTCTACGAGCGCGTGCTGGCGAAGGACCCAAAGCGCGCCGCGCTCATCACGCGGCTCGCCATCATCTACGAGAAGGCGCCCTTCAACGACGGCAACAAGGCGATCACCTACTGGAAGCGCTACCGCAAGCTGGCGCAGCTGCCGAGCCAGGCCGAGGCCAAGGCCGCCAAGACCTCGCTGGAGGCCGAGTGGAAGAGCCACATGTCCAAGCGTGTGCCGCGGCGGGGGGCCAAGCGTGAGGCCCACCTGGCGCACCGCAAGGAGCTCAAGGAGAAGCTGTCCAAGGCGCAGCTGACCTGGAAGAACGTGCTCGCGATCGACTCCCGCATCCAGGCCATCGAGATGGGCATGAAGATGGCCAAAGAGGCCAAGCAGGAAGAGAAGAAGAAGCCGAACTCCTGAATCGCTGCGGGTGCGCCTGCGCCCACGCTCCGCAGAGAGGGCCGCGACCGAGCACCATCGGCGCGGCCCTCTCGCGTTTGGGCCCGCTGAACGGGGCGTGGCCACCCGCGTGCACACCGAACTTCAGGGCATAGTTCTTGCGACGCCAAGTCGCCATCCGGTACCCTCCCGCGCCTGTGCGTCCGTGCGCCTGCTGTCCACCCCGGCGGCGTCCACCCGGCCGCTCAATCTCAGGAGCTCTCCATGAAACGCATCATCACCCGCGCCGCCGTCGTCCTCGTCACGCTGTCCCTCGGGGCCGCAGTCGCCACCCCGGCGCTGGCGAAGGACAAGAAGGCTCGCTTCTACGACTTCTCCGACCAGCTCATCGACGGTGACGTGAAGAAGCCGAGCACCATCTGGATGGAGTCCCGCACGCGCGCCAAGTTCGAGAAGCTGCTCAAGCTGAAGAAGTCGTTTCGCCAGGCGATGATCGACACCAGCAAAGAGCCGATCCTGAAGTAGCCGACGAGGCTGGAGCGCTCCCCTATGCGGGGCGGCGCCCCCCCTGTCGCGCCGGTGTGACCGAGGGTCAGACCGGGCCCGCCCTGTCCAACCGGACCTGGGCTGGCGTGTGGGCACGCGCTCGCGCGCCTCGAGAATTCGGAGCACGTCCATGTCCCTGTTCAGCTCATCTGCGCCCCTGCGGGCCCTCGCGGTCGCCGCGCTCTCCCTGGCGCTTGGCTCCGGCTGCACCACGACCGACAACGGTGGCCAGCCCGGCACGGCCGGCGGTGGCGGCGGCGGGGGTGGTGGCGGCGCCCAGTGCGCGACGTCAGGCTCCTTCGGGCTCGAGTGCGACGCGGTCATGGACCTGCGCGACGACGCGACCAAGCTCTCTGCCCAGAACACCTACGCCATCGACACCGGAGACCTCGGCGCCGACGGGCTGAAGAGCTGGACCCTGCAGGTCCGCAACCAGGGCAACGGCAACCTCGTCATCTCCAAGGTCGAGCTGGTCTACACCGCGCCCTCGCCGGCCGAGGCGGCCAACCCGGCCTTCGGCTGCACCGACGCAGCGGGCACGCCCTGCGCTCAGGCGAAGTGGCCGACGGTCGCGCCGGGCGGCACCGCCGGGGTCAACGCGGCCGACATCAAGATCGCGTTCCGCAAGCAGGCCGACGAGCTCAAGCGCGACGCCATCCTGCGCATCCACTCCAACGCCAAGGGCAAGCCGGTGGTCCAGGTGCGCTTCTCCACGGCGTCGGGCACGGCCAAGGTGTCCGTCAAGCCCGAGTTCATGGACTTTGGCTTCGTTCAGATCGGCAGCGAGAAGATCCAGGAGATCCGCGTCTTCAACATCGGCAACTCGCCGCTGAAGGTGTCGAAGATGGACCTGACCAGCCTGAGCGGCGACCTCTTCACCTTCATCATCGACGGCAAGGAGCACCCCGGTGGGGCGCCCGTGGCCTTCGACCCGCCGCTCGAGGTGGCCAAGAACAACTACTTCTCCATCAAGGGCGTGTACCGCGGCAAGGACGACCTGCCGCACAACGGCACCATCTTGCTCGACACCAACGACGCCAACCTCACCAACGAGGGCGGACCGGGCAAGAAGGCGATCAACGTCAAGGTCAACTCCACCGGCCCCTGCCTCGTGGCCAAGCCCGGCAACGTCGTCTTCGGCGGCGCGGCGGTCGGCAGCAAAGGCGTGCGCCCCCTCATCTTGGAGTCCTGCGGCGACATCGCCGTGGAGATCACCGACGCCGCCTGGGCCGCCCCCGGCGCAGGCGAGTTCTCGGTCGACTGGAGCTCGCTCCCTGGCGGCACGGGCAAGGCGCCGACGGCCGCGGCGCCGATCAAGATCGCCATCAACCAGAGCGTGACCCTGCAGCTGAACTACCAGCCCGAGGGCGCCAACCCGGTCAAGGACGGGCTCCCGGTGCCGGACACCGCGAAGCTCATCTTCACCAGCAACGCGGTGAAGAAGCTGACCGAGGTCACGGTCGAGGGGGTCGCCGCGAGCGCGGACTGCCCGACCGCCATCATCACGGTGCAGGAGGGCGACGCGGTGGTGCCGCAGACCCAGCTGCACATCGACGGGCTCCAGTCCTTCGCGCCGGGGCAGGGCGGCATCTCGAAGTACGCCTGGGAGGTCAGCCAGCCCAAGGGCTCCGTCGGGCTCTTCTCGCCCAACGCCACGGCCCCGTCGGTGCTCTTCCAGCCCAACGTCGCTGGCGACTACGTGTTCCGGCTGCGTGTGTGGGACAACGCTGGCAAGGAGAGCTGCTTCCCCGGCGTGAAGACGGTGAAGGTGCTCCCGGACGACGCGATCCACGTCGAGCTGCTGTGGGACACGCCCGCGGACAAGGACCAGTCCGACGAGGGCCCCGCTGCGGGCGCCGATCTCGATCTCCACTTCGCGCACAGCTACGCCAGCGTCCTCGACTTCGACGGCGACGGCGCCAACGACCCCTGGTTCGACGCCAAGTACGACTGCTTCTGGTTCAACAAGAGCCCGGAGTGGGGCAGCTACGACCCCAACGTCGACGACAACCCGAGCCTCGACCGCGACGACACCGACGGCGCCGGTCCGGAGAACCTGAACCTCACCTTGCCCGAGGACGGCAAGGAGTACGCCGTGGGCGTGCACTACTTCAATGACAACGGCTGGGGACAGTCGATCGCCGAGGTGCGCATCTACATCTACGGCCAGCTTCAGTTCCAGGTGACGTCCAAGCCGCTCACGCACCAAGACATGTGGTACGTCGCTGACATCCAGTGGCCGAGCGGCGGCATCGCCAGCAAGCTCGACAAAGACTCGAAGCCCTTCTTCATCACGCCGAAGTACCCGGCGCCTGAGCTGTAGCACCCCAGCGCTGCACGCGCCCGCTCGGCGGGGGGTGCAGCATGAGGCCACGCACGCCGCCCCGGCGGCACGCAACAGACAGCCCCTCTCGGAGTCCCCCATGCTACGTCGCATCTCCACCTTGGCCCTCGTGTGCTTCTCGATCGTCGCCCTCGGCGCCTGCTCAGAGACACCCGAGGGCGGCAACGGCAGCAACGGCAGCAGCGGTGGCGGCACCAGCGGCGGTGGCACCAGCGGCGGCGGCTGCACGGGCGCGTTCTGCCTGGAGGACGACCTCCAGATCGCCGCAGAGCCGACGAAGCTTCAGTTCCTCGACATCCCGGTCGGCCAGAGCGCTGAGCAGACCGTGCGCCTCAAGCACGTCGGCAACCGCGGCGTCCTCAAGCTCACGGCCGCCAACTTTGCCCCGGCCAACGACCAGTTCGAGCTGCTCGACTTCGTCGCCAAGGACCTCGCGGTGGGCGAGTCGCTCACGGTCAAGGTGCGCTACACGCCGACCGCAACGGGCACCAAGAAGCTCGACCTGGTCATCGCCAACAACGACAACGACTCGAGCGACAAGAGCTTCGAGGTGCCGATCGAGGTCAAGGCCGGCGCGGGCAGCCTCAAGGTCTCGCCCGACCCCATCGACTTCGGCGCGGTGGACTCGAACACCTGCAAGGACCTCACGGCCAAGGTGTTCAACAGCGGGCAGAAGCCGATCAAGATCACGAGCGCCAGCCTCTCGGGCTCGGGCAGCCCGGACTTCAAGATCAAGACCGCCCCGGACGACAGCAAGGAGGTGCAGCCGCTCAGCTCGGTCGACATCACCCTGACCTTCTGCCCGACGCCCGGCGAAGACAACGACACCACGGAGCTGTCCCTCGAGGACAGTGACGGCAAGCTGACCGTGGTGCAGGTCTTCGGCGCCGAGATCGCCCCGCGCATCACCGTCGTCCCGCCCGTGCTCAACTACGGCACGCTCGACCTCAACGCCAAGGCGACCCGCTCGTTCAAGATCTTCAACCAGGGCATCGCGCTGCTGAAGGTCGACAAGATCGAGATCTCGGTCCTGTCGAAGGTCAAGACGCTCAAGATCAGCGACGTCGGGCCCTTCGAGCTCAAGGCCAAGGAGCAGAAGCTCATCGACGTGGAGCTCGACGCCTCCATCGTGCTGCCCAACGACGGCGCGCCAGTGGCCTCGCTGGTCATCCACAGCAACGACGCCAACAAGAAGCTGGTGAACATCCCGGTCTTCGCCAAGACCGACATCGGCAGCTTGAAGGTGACCCCGCCCGACGTGCTCGACTTCGCCATTGTCGGCAAGGGGCTCAGCGTCCAGCGCAAGGTCGAGCTCTTCAACGAGGGCACCGCCGACGTTGAGGTCAAGAGCGTCGAGATCACCGACAGCAGCAACGGCGAGTTCGAGCTGGTGCCGGGCACCTTCAAGCCGGTCAGCGCGAGCCCCTCGGCTCAGGTGATGAAGGCTGCGGAGTACCAGAGCTTCAAGGTCAAGTTCACCGCCACCGGCCCGGTCGGGGCGTCGGCCAAGGGGATGCTGGTCATCAAGAGCACCGACCCGGGCACGCCCGAGCGCAAGATCTCGTTGCTGGCCGACCGCGCCGAGGGCAGCAAGTGCAACATCAAGATCATCCCCGGCGTCATGAACTTCGGCGTGCTGAGCTACGGCCAGAGCAAGACCCTCGCCGTCACGGTGAAGAACGTGGGCTCCGGCTACTGCACCTTCGCCGACCAGAAGATCCTCGACTGCCCCAAGGGGCTGCTTGGTGGCAAGGAGACCTGCTCGCTCATCGGCGTGCCGAAGTTCCAGACCTTCGCGCCCTCGACCAAGCTCTTCAACCTGGCCCCCGGCGACTCGGGCAAGCTCAACATCCTCTTCAACACGCCCAACGACGGCGGCCTCTTCGCTGATCCCAAGTCGCTGCTGAAGTACTACGGCTACCTCGCCGTGAAGTTCAAGGACCAGGCCACCGGCCTCGCCGACTGGTACCCCAAGGACCCGGCCAAGGACTCGGCCAAGCTCTCCGCCAACCTGGTCGCGAGCGTGGGCGAGGCCTCGGTCAACGTGCTGCCGGACTCCATCGACTTCGGCTTGGTCACGGTCGGCTGCAAGAGCAAGGTGGAGCACGTCAGCGTGTTCAACACGGGGATCACGCCGGTCTTCATCACCAAGCTCGAGTTCCAAGGCTGCGGCGTCGAGATGAAGAAGGTCTCGTGGCCGGGCGTGCCCAAGAAGGGCATCGAGGTGACGCAGTCCGTGCCGGTCAAGCTCGGCCTGCAGTACGCGCCGCAGAACGAAGGCAAGGACTCCTGCCAGATGATCGTCACCACGGGCAATGAGGGCCAGTGCGTCGACGCCACGGGCACGCCTACGGCCAGCGGGTCGTGCAAGGTGACGGGCGACTGCCAGGGCACCAACGACACGCTCTGCGCGGGGCAGACCTTCAGCGTCCCGATCAAGGGCGAGGGCACCCTGCTGACCGAGTTCACCGACGAGTTCGAGCAGGGCGCCGGCAAGAAGGTCGACGTGCTCTTCGTCATCGACAACTCGGGCTCCATGGGCGACGAGCAGAAGAACCTGGCCAACAACTTCGGCCAGTTCATCCAGTTCGCGACGCTGTGGCAGAACGACTACCACCTCGGGGTGGTCACCACAGACATGAAGAACGGCGGCGACAAGGGCCGGCTCCGCACCCAGAACGGCACCCGCATCGTCACGCCCAAGACCTCGAACCCGACCGGGACCTTCCAGTCGCTCGCCAAGGTCGGGACCAGCGGCTCGGCCGACGAGCGCGGCCTGGCGGCGGCGAAGGCGGCGCTCACGCTGCCCCACGTCTTCGACTCCGGGAAGTCCTGCAAGGTCGACACCGACTGCACCGATGGCACCTGCGTCAAGGGCCCGGACGGCAAGCTCGGCTGTGGCGGCCACAACCGCGGCTTCCTGCGCAAGCAAGCCGGCCTGGAGATCGTCTTCGTCTCGGACGAAGAGGACAGCTCACCTAGCGACCTCGCCTACTACGTCAACTTCCTCTACTCGCTGAAGGGCGCCGCCAACAAGGGCCTCTTCCACGCCCACGCCATCGTCGGGCTGACCAAGAGCAGCGGCAGCGGCGGCGGCGGGTGCGGCGCAGCCAAGGGCAGCCGCTACATCGCGGTGGCCAAGGACACCGGTGGCCAGACCGCGTCGATCTGCGACGCGTCCTTCGCCAAGAGCCTCAAGAACATCGGCGAGGTCGCCTTCGGCCTGAGCCATCAGTTCTTCCTGACCATGAACGCCGAGCCTTCGACCGTGAAGGTGTGGATCAACGGCGTCGAGTGCGTCGGCGGGAACACTAGCTGGGCCTACGACCAGCCCAGCAACAGCGTGGTCTTCGTCTCGGCGACGGCCAACGGCACGTGCATGCCCAAGAAGGGCGACAAGGTGAAGATCTACTACAAGACCCTCTGCTTCCCGTAGCGGCCCTGGCGCCGACCGGCCGCGGCCACCGCGACGCGCGCTTCGCGTCCGGCCACGGGTTTCGGCACCCTGCGGGGGAGACAGGGGCGAAGCAGAAGCGTGCGTCAGGCCGAGCAGGCGACGCGCGACCATCGCGAAGCAGGCGCGTCGCCTGCCCAGAGAGGACCTAGCATGTCGACCCTTTTCGCTCAGCCCGCATCCCGCCGCCTGCAGCGGCTGGCCCTCGTGGTCGGCCTCGCCACGCTCTGGACCCTCCCTGGCTGCGGCACCGACAACCAGCTCGAGACCTTTCCGCAGATCGACTTCACCGTCGAAGGTCAGCCCAACAAGGACAAGTGGGAGTTCGCCGCGGACACCACCGGTGGTCAGCTCACCAAGCAGGCCAAGGTCCTGGTGACCAACTCCGGTCAGAACACGCTCTCCCTCAAGGAGATCAAGTTCGACACGCAGAACCCCTACCTCAAGCTCGTCTACCCCAAGGGCAAGCCGAGCTTCCCCGTGAGCCTCGAGCCCAACGAGCGTCTGCAGCTCGAGGTCCGCTTCGCGCCCGACCCGAACATCGAGAACAACGAGCCGGCCACGCTGACCATCCAGCACAACGACGCTGAGAAGCCGGAGATCAAGGTCCTCTTCGAGATCCGCCTCAACGGCGCCACCGTCGAGCTCAAGCAGAAGACCCAGGAGTTCGTGAACCCTTCGGCCGCCAACCCGCCCACCGCGTGCATCGGCTTTACCAACAAGGGCAACGCGCCGCTGATCTTCAAGAAGGCGTACATGGAGACGGCGACCAAGTTCTACACGCTGACCAAGACGCCGGACCAGGGCTCGACCATCGCCGCGCGCGGGCAGGGCGACAACCCGAAGAACAACCCCAAGTACCTCGACGTCTGCGTGCGTCTGACCCCCGGCGACAAGGGCGCGGACTACTCGGCCAAGCTCGTCATCGAGACCAACGACAAGTCCAACCCCTTCGCCAAGGTCGTGTTCAACGCTCGGTGGGAAGAGGACAACGTCTTCAAGGTCACCTGCGCGACGCCGGACGGCAGCCTGAAGTACGACTTCACCACGACCAAGAGCGGCATCGAGGAGAAGTGCTGCAACATCTACAACGAGGGCCCCAGCGGCATGCTCATCAGCAAGGTCGGCGTGCAGGCCCTCAGCAGCGGCAACCAGGACCTGGCCGACAGCCTCTACGGCGTGAAGCTGAAGAAGAAGCTGCCCGACGGCTCGTTTGAGACCGTGAGTCTGCCGCGAAGCATCAACCCCTCGAAGTCGCTCTACTTCTGCGTCGAGTACATCTACCCGAACGACAACAAGACCACGAGCGGCGAGCTGGTCATCAACTACTCGCAGGCCAACATCCCGGCCGTGCTGCCCTTGCCGGTGGTCGCCGGCGCGTGCGACACGCCGGACCTGGTCGTCGGCCCCAGCAACACGCCCTTGTGGATGCAGACCAAGCTCGGCGAGAAGGCGGTCAAGGAGCTCGTGGTGACCAACCAGAGCTGCGCGCCGATGCAGATCCTGCAGGTGTGCACCACGCAGGTCGCCGGCCAGGGCTCGGACTCGAACCCCTGCGGCAACGCCACGCTGCTCTCCGCCCACTTCGGCCTCGACAAGGAGGTCGGCCTGACCTCGGTGAAGCCCTGGGGCTCGCTGCCGATCGCGGTGAAGTTCGAGCCGCCGAACGAGAAGTACAAGACCATCAACCACTTCCTCAACGTGGTCTACTGCCCGGGGGCGTGGTCTGGCGACAAGTGCTCCGAGACCATCGTGTCCCGCACGGTCAACCTGACGGGCACGGTCGAGGCCGACGCGTCCAAGCTGCCGAAGCTGCCGACGGTCAAGGTCGCGGCCTTCAACGGCCAGACGCCCAAGGTCGGCCAGCCCTTCAAGCTCGAGGCCACGTCCACCGAGGGCGAGTGGCCCATCGGCCAGTACGGCGCCCACCTCTGGGTGCTGAAGTCGCGGCCGTCTGGGTCGAACCTCTGGATCAGCGACGAGTTCCAGAGCACCGACGACCCCTACCTGACCATCACGCCCGACGTGAAGGGCTCCTACGTGGTCGTCGCGCAGGTCCAGTCCGTCGACGACGGCAACCCGTCGAACCTCGCGTGGAGCGAGCAGTTCGAGTTCAAGTTCGACGTGACCGAGTAGCGGGGCCGCCGGCGCGAGGCGACGCCGTGTGTCGCGTGAGGTGACACCATGTCCGCTCCTCCGACGCCCCCCTCCCAGCCGCATCCGAAGGTCCACGCCGGCGCCGAACCCGCGCCAGGGCGCCCCTCTGTCGCCAGTGAGACCGGCCGTCTCCGCGTGTGCGTCGGCTTCGCGCCGGGCGCAGAGTTCGACTTTGTCTTGCCGCGGCACATCGAGCCCGCTGTGCGTGGGTCCGACGGCGCGCTCCGCGACAACCCGGACTACCTGCTCTTCGACGACCTTGTGTTGCGCGAGGTGCTCACGCGCGAACACCGGCGCCTCTTCGACGTCGTCCGCGCCGTCGCCCACGTCCACGACCTGCGGGACCTGATCACCGACGTGCTCGAGGCGCCCAGCGTGCGGGCCGCTGTGGTCGACGAGGTGGCGCGCACAGAGGCCACGGCAGGGCGCCCGCTGAGCCAGACCGGACGAGACTGGCTGCTCGCCGCCTCCTCGCGCAGCTGCGTGGCCGCTCTGCTCTCAGGCGAGATCCCAGGCTCCCCTGGTCACCTGCCCATGCCGAACTGGCTCTTTGCCCGGGACTGTCTCGCCGTCGTGGGCGAGGCTGTGGTGACCATGCGTCCGCGGCACCCGGCGCGCTGGCGCGACGGTGTCCTCGCGCGGGCAGTGGTCGCGCATCACCCGCTCTTCGCCGGCGCGCGCGGCGTCGACGTGGCCGAAGAGGCGGCCGCGCTCGGGCTCAGCGGGCCCGCCTGCGTCGAGGGCGGCGACGTGCTGACCCTGAGCCCCTCGTTGGCCCTGGTCGGCGTCGGGCGCCGCACCACCGAAGCGGGCGCGCACGCGCTGGCGACCGCGCTGCGGCGCGAGACCGACACCGAGGTCCTGGCCGTCCGCCTGCCCGACAAGCGCGCCGCGATGCACCTCGACACGGTGTTCACGCTGCTCGACCGGGACCTGGCTGTCGCGTACGCGCCCCTGCTCCACGGCGACGCGGCGCTCCAGGTCTACGACCCGACCCAGCCGCCGGGCCGCAGCTCAGGCGGGCAGGACCTGCTCGCCGCCCTGGCCGAGCGAGGCCGCCCTCTGGAGGTGCTGCCGTGCGGCGACGGGGAGCCCCGCGCGGCCCTGCGGGAGCAGTGGACCGACGGGGCGAACGCGTTCTGTCTGGCGCCGGGGCGCGTGGTCCTCTACGGCCGCAACCGCGCCACGCTGCGCGCCCTCAACCGGCGCGGGTTCCGCGTGGTCGCGCCCGCGGACTTCATCGCCAACGCGCCGCTGTGGATGTCCGGTGACGAGCGCGTGGTCGTGGCCATCGACGGCTTCGAGCTCTCCCGCGGGCGCGGCGGTCCGCGGTGTCTCACGCTGCCGGTTCAGCGCGACGCGTGACCCGGCGCCGGCGCCGCGCCCTGCTGCGCCGCGTGCCACGCCCGCCAGCCAGCGGCGTCGCGAATGTCGACCCGGCCGCTCAAGGTCTGCAGCGCCCGTCTCGCCCGCCGGGCGAGGTTCGGGTTGGGGTCGGCCGCGAGCACCACCAAGGCCGCCGCGTGTGCGCGCTGTGGGCGAGGCCCGATGGTGCGCAGCACCTCGCGCCGCACCACGTAGGCCGGATGTCGCGCCGAGAGCGCCAGCGCCGTGTCGCATCGCGGTCCCTTGGGGACCCGGCACAGCTCGAGCGCCCAGCGCAGCGTCACGCCGCCCAGCTGATGCACGGCCGCCTCGCGCAGCACCGCGTCGAAGCGCGCCGCCCCGCTCGCCTCGCCTTGATAAGCCAGCCCCCACGCCGCGGACACCCGGGTCATCGCGCTGGCGATGATCCCCGGCGCCTCGGCGTAGCTGCGCATCATCTCCTGATCGCGCGGGTCGCCGAGCAGGGCCAGCCCGTACACCGCGTAGCCTCGGGCCTTGTCGCTGCCGTCCTGGAGGACGCTGCGGAGGAAGGGCCGCGACGCCGGGTCCTGCAGCTCCGCCACGATGCGTACGATGCGGCTGCGATAGGGCGCCTGTTGCGGCGCCGTGGGGAAGATGGCCTCCAGCGGGCGCCGGGCGCGATAGCCGAAGCCCACCAACACGTCGTGCGCCTTGCAGCCGGAGATGCTGTTGCAACGGAAGCGGTCCCGCAGGTCGCGCAGCGCCGCTCGCAGCGCCTCGTCCATGGCACCGGGGTCGACGTCCGTGGCTGTCACGGCCCGGGCGGCGCGCGCAGGGGGCGCCACCGGCCGTGCAGCTGGCGGCGCCGAGGTCTCTGCCCGCTCCCCGCTCGCCGGTGCGGTCGACGGCCCCTGACACGCGCTGAGCGCGACCCAGACGCACCCCAGCAAGAGCCGCGCCGACACAGGGCGCCGCAGCGCGGTCCGCGGGGTCGGGGGCAGGGCCAGGCGCATGTGATTCGGCATCGATGAGTCTCCGTCGCAGCCCTTGTAGCGCCGGCGTGGGGCTCGCAGCAACCGTCAACGCCGCTCGGGGCGGGGCCATACGCCTGCCGGCGGGGCTCACCAGGGTCGGCCTGTCGGCTCACCCCGGCGCGCGAGCGCGCTGGAAGCGCGCTGACGTGTTGCCGCGATCTGGCCCCGCTCCTATAAGTTGACCGCAGCCTCGCCGAACCGTCACGCGTGGCCACAGAGGAGCGCCCAGCCGATGAGAAAGGAGCTGACCATCTTGCTGGTCGTCGCCGTGGCCGCGGTGGCGTTCTTCGTCGGCCGCTTGCAAGACCCTGCACCGAGCCCGTCGCCCACATCGGACGCCGCGAGCGTCGCAGCGCAAGCGGCGCCGGAGCCGGAGCCGCCCCCCCCCACGCCCGCCAAGGTCGCGGTCGCGCCCGTGGTTCGCCACCCCGCGCGGGGGCCCGCCAACGCGCGCGTGACCGTCGTCGAGATCAGCGACTTCGAGTGCCCCTTCTGCGCCCGCGGCAGAGCGACGCTCGAGGAGCTGCGCCAGGCCCACGCCGACGACGTCCGCGTCGTGTTCGTCCACCTGCCGCTCGCTTTTCACGAGCACGCGCGCCCCGCGGCCATCGCGTCGATGGCCGCGCATCGTCAGGGCAAGTTCTGGCAGCTCTATGAGCGCTTCTTCGATCACAAGGGCAGCCTCGCGCCGCCCGTCGTGCTCAAGTACGCCCGAGAGATCGGCCTGGACATGGCGCAGTTCGAGCGCGATCGCGCCGACCCCGCCGTGGCGGAGCAGGTCGCCGACGACACCGCCATCGCCGCCAGCCTCGGTGTGTCCGGGACGCCGGCCTACTTCGTCAACGGGGTCCAGATCTCCGGCGCACAGCCCAAGGAGAAGGTGCAGGCCGTGCTCGAGTCGCAGCTCGCCAAGGCCGACCGCGCGCTGCAGAGCGGCGCGCCGCGCTCCAAGCTGCACGCCCGCATGTGGCGCGAGAACAACCCGGCCAAGGCCGACGTCGCCATCGACTGGATCATCCGCGGCCGCAAGCCACCCAAGAGCGCGCGCCCAAAGCCGCAGAAGGGCCCGTCCAAAGAGGCGGAGAAGCCAAAGAAGAAGGCGGTCCATCCCGCCAAGGATCCGACGGTGTGGAAGGTCGCCCTCCGGGGAGACGAGCCGGCCCGCGGCGCCGACAAGGCGCTCGTCACCGCCGTGCTGTTCACGGACTTCGAGTGCCCCTTCTGTGCCCGCGTGCGTCCGGCCATCGCCCAGCTCGAAGCCAGCTTCAAGGGCAAGCTCCGACTGGTGTTCAAGAATCAACCCCTGTCGTTCCACAAGCGCGCCCCGCTCGCTGCCGAGGCCGGGCTGTGCGCCCACAAGCAGGGCAAGTTCTGGCAGATGGAGGAGCACCTCTTCACCCACCAGAAGGAGCTCGCCCCGGCGGACCTGGTGGCGCACGCCAAGGCCATCGGCCTGAAGGTGCCGGTCTTCCGCCGGTGCCTCGACAAGCACGAGACCCACGAGCTCGTGCAGCAAGACCGACAGCTCGCGGCCTCGCTCGGCGTCACCGGCACGCCCACCCTCTTCATCAATGGGCGCAAGGTCAGCGGTGCGCAGCCCTTTGGCGTGTTCGCCCGGGTCGTGCGGCAGGAGCTCGACCGCGCGGCGAAGCTGCTGGCCGGCGGGGCGAAGCCCGACACCCTCTATGGACAGGCGATCGCCCAGGGCAAGGCGCTGACCTTGCCGAAGGAGCTCTCAGACGTCGTGGTCAAGCTCGACCTCACGGGCTCCCCCCGCCTCGGCGCGGCGGACGCGCCGATTCAGATCGCGGTGTTCGAGGACCTGCAGTGTCCCTTCTGCGCCCGGCTGCACGACGTGCTGAGCGAGGTCCGGCGGACCTTGGGCGCCAAGGCGGCGGTGGTCTTCAAGCACCTGCCGCTCAGCAGTCAGTGCAACCCGACCATGGGGCGCGACATGCACCCGGCGGCCTGCCGCGCCGCGGCCTGGGCCATGGCGGCGGAAGAGCAGCAGGTCTTCTGGGCCTTCACCAAGCGCGTCTTTGCCGACATGCGCGGCCTCATGCCGAAGGACGGGACCCTCGAGGCCCGGCTGACCAAGCTGGACGAGAACCTGATGCGCCACGCGAAGCTCGCCGGCGTCGATCTGCAGAAGGCGGCTGCGTACCTGTCGTCGCGCCGCTACGAGACCACGATCCGTCGCGACATCGGCGAGGCCGCCCGTTTTCGGGTCCGCGGCACGCCCTCGGTGTATCTCAACGGACGGGCCTACAACGGGCCGCTCTCGGCAGAGCGCATCGCGGCTGCGGCACGACGCGCGCTCAAGCCGCCGCCCGCGCCCAAGGGGGCAGCGCCGCAGCCGACGCCGCGGCCGACATCGCAGCCAGCATCGCGGGGCACGCCGCCCGCTTCCCCGGCCCCTGGCGGCGGACGCTGAGCTCGCCCTCGCTGCGAGCGGGGGGATGCCGCGCCGGTCAGCGGCGCTCTCCCTGGCTCAAGAACGCAGACGCGCGGCTGAACAGTCGCAGCGGCGCCCCGACCTCACGGGCCACCTGCGCCAGGTGTGCGTGGCACGACGCGTCCTCGACGACCACGTCGGTCCACCCTGCTTCGCGCCACTGTGCTAGCAGCGCCGCGGCGGTCGCGCGCGCGGAGGCCGGATAGGCGCTGCGGAGCGGCTCTCCCGCACCGCAGCACGCGCGCGCCGCGCCGTCGTCGTCCGTGTCGGTGACCCGTCGCAGCCGGCAGCAAGCGAAGCGTTGGGCCCCCCGCGGGAGGGCGACACCAAAGCGCGCCAACCACTGGTCGAAGACCGCCACCTGAGCGCCGCGGCGGCCCGCAGCCTCCAGATGCGCACCGATCGCGTCCCGACAGGCCCCAGTGGGGACCACCAGCGTCTGACACCCGGCTGTGGCGATCGCCATGGCCCTGGCCGCTGGCATCGCAGGCGAGGCCACCGGGCCGCCGCAGGGCAGGGCAGGCAGCACCCTGGCCTCGGGCGCGACCTCGGCGAGCGCCGCTCGCAGGAGCGCAGGGGGCCAGGCGTCGTGGTGCGTCGTGCAGCCGCTCAGCACCACCGTCTCGGCCACCAGCGGCTCGAGCCCCGCCCAGGGCCCTGGCACCATGGTCGGGTCGGCCTGCGGCAGCAGACGCTCGCGGATGGCGACCTGGTGCGGACACACCACCTCACACGCGCCGCACGCGGTGCAATGACGTGTGAGGGGGTGCGGGCCTGCCTCTGCCAGCCGAACCAGGGTCCCCGGCGAGACCGCGTCCACGCCCACAGCCAAGGCCGGAGCGCAGACGACCGCGCAGGGGGCGTGACACGCGTCACACGGGCGACTCACGGCCACAGGGTCACCACACTCGACGTCTTCGCCTGCCCGCGAGTGGACCCCGCGGTTGGCAGGTCTGAGCCCGGTTCACGCCGGCCGACGTCGTCTGTGGCCGGTGCCAGGTCCACTCGGAGGCCGGCCGCCCGACCACGGGAGAAGCGGCTGACCCACAACGCCTGTCGGTCCCTGCTCAACGGCGGCGCGCGGACCGCCTCGATCGCTGCGGTCAGCGCGCCACGCGGGCACGGCCAGGGGGCTGCGGCCACCTGCGTGGCGCCCGGGAGCAGCCGCCGGACGTGGTCCACAGCGCGCAGCGCCCCAGGATGGCTGTCTCCGGTGCGGACCCAGACCGTCGCGTGCCGGTCGCCTGCCGTCGTGGACGGCCCCGCCACCGCGAGCCGCAGCAGGTGGGGCGTGGCGACCGACAGTCGGTGCGCCAGCGCCAGGGCCTCGGCCCACGGCCCCACCCAACGCCAGTCCGTGGCCGTCGGCACCAGCGGCCACCCACCGATCGTCGCGTGCGTCGGCACGCTGTCGAGCCCTGGCAGCGCGTCGGGCCGCAGCCAGCGGGTCAGGCGCCCCGCGCGCCCCTCGCTGTCGACCCCGAAGACGCCGTCGACCCCGCCCATGGCGTCAAACCGTGCGCCGTGGTTCGCCGTGGCCGCCGCGATCACGCGCCAGCGGGGTGTGTCGAGCAGCAGATCCAGCACGCGCGCGTCCGACTCCCAGCAGTCGGCCAGCCCCAGCGTGCGACCGACGCCGCGCAACCGCCGCTCGACGTCGCTCAACCTGCACCAGACCTCCGCGCGCACCACGTCGGGTCCCTGCCGTCGGAGCGCGGTCAGCGCGCTCAAGGAGACGTCGAGCGCGGCCGGAGCGCCGGCGCGACGCCAGCTCCGCACGGCGTGCACCGTGGCCGGAGCGCTGGTAGGGTTGGCCGACAGCCTCTCGCCCGCGGCGGGGCGGGTCCGCTGCAGCGCCGGGACGACGTCGCGACGAGCCGCGTGGCGGGTCGCGAAGCGGGTGGTGCGGACCAGCCATCGACCGTGACCGTCGAGGGTCGCGTGGGTGCAGCGCAGCGCCGCGCCAGCCCCGGGCTCTTCGAGGGCAGCTCGACAGTCGGCGCCGTCCATGGCGGACCATGTGTCGGCCGGCAGCAGCTGCCAGCCTTGCAGCGCGCGCGCCAGATCGCGTCGCCACCGTGCGCCCTCGAGCGCGCCGACCTTCGGCAGGTCGACCCCTTGGGCGAGCTGCGCCAGCCACACCTCTGCAACGCCCGGCTCCGCGCGGACCTCGAGCTCCAGCACCACGCGCGGTGGCCGGGCGCGTCCACCGCCACCGAGCCGCGTCCGAGCCGCCGCGGCCGCGGCCAGCAAGACCGGGCGCAGGCGGCCGTCACCGAGGCCCAGCTCCACATGATGGCCACCCACGAGGGTCGCGCGCGTGTGCGGCCAGCCGGCACGAACCGCCCGCTCCGCGAAGGTGATCAAGGTCGCGGCGCTCGCGCTGGTCCAACACTGCCGCACGCGTGTGCCGTGGGCCGGGCGCGCCCGCAGGGTCGCTTCGAGCACCACGCCTCGTCCGCGCGCGAGCGGCAGGGCGCGATCCGACCGCGGCCCTTCGCCCGTGTGGAGCGCGCTGGTGTCCCGTCGCTGAACGGTCCCGTTCGCCTGCAGCCAGACGACACGCATCAGCCGGCGCCGCAGCGGCGCGTCAAAGGGCGGCGTCGCCATGGCGTCCGCGACGCGCAGGCTCGCGGGCAACGCCAGGTCCAGCGTCCAGCCTTGCCGCGCGAGCGCGCCGTCGATGGCGGCCATGGACGCGCCTCCGCCAGCGGTCACGAGCCCCCTCTGCGGATCCACGTCGACCCCGTTGACGCCGGCGAGCGAGAGCACGACGTCGGCCGCATAGTCGTCCCGCCACACCGGCCCGCCCGCCGACCACGCGACCTCGCGCCCGTCGGCGTGGGCGTCGCGGACGATCGCGGCGCACGCTGCGATGTCGCCGGGCACCGTCAGCTCTTGATGCGCGCGCAGGCCCAGCGCTCGACGGACCCTCGGCGAGCTCAGCTCGGCCCCGAGGGCCACCTTGGCCGCTGTCGTGAGCGCGGCGTGGGTCATCCCTCGCGTCGCCGGGCCACAAACCACAGCGGGAGCGCGGCCAGCACCCACCAGGGCGGCGGGGCGGGGACCCGTCCTGCCGCGCAGCCATCGGAGGAGCCAGTCGCCTTCGACACGGTCCCGAACGCGTGCACGTCAGGCAGCGACAGCGGCCGCGCGGCGAAGTTGCCCAGGCCGGTCGTCTCGCTCGCCGCGGGCTGCCACGTCAGCGGCGCGTCCCCCTCGCTGCACACGCGGGGCCCCGTCGCGCGGTTGCTCAGCGCGACGCAGGTGCCGCCGCCCGCGCACGTGTCGGTGCACACGGCGCGGCAGGTCGTGGCCCCTCCAACTGGGCCCGCGCAGACCAGGTCCACGCGGCAAGCCTGGTTCGAGCCGCAGGCCTCTCCCGCGAGCGCCCCCGGGCCGCTCGGCCGGCAGGCCCCTGCGCTCGCCGACGCGGGTCCGACCCACACGCAGCGCTCGCCGCTCCCACAGGTCGCCGCGCCGCTGTAGGGGTCACACTCGGGCGCGCAACGCCCCACACCGGGCAGCGGATGGCTGTCGCACACGTGGCCCGTGCCGCACGCACCCGGCGAGGCGCACGGGGCCCCAGGCGGCGGCGCGCCGAAGGGCAGGCAGAAGAGTCCGTCCGACGTCGGCGTGCAGCCCGTCCCGGCGGGGCAGTCCGACGCCCCGGCGCAGCTGGCCGCACAGACCTTGGCGAACGCCCCCCCATGGTCGACGCACAGCCCGCTGGCGCAGTCGAAGCCGCTCTTGCACGGCCACCCGATGGCGAGCTCCCCGGGCGTCACGCAGACCTGCGCGCTGGTGTCGCACGTCGCGCCGCTCGGGCAGCCGCTGGCGCAGGGGCGGCCGCAGCGACCTCCTCCGCCGATCGACGGCGAACACAGCAGCCCCACACAGTCGGTCGCCACCTCGCAGGGGGCGCCGAAGTCGCCGTCGCCCTGGACCAGACAGAGCCCCACGACCTGGTTGGCCAGCTGAACCTGGCGACACTGACCGAAGCCGGCGCAGAAGCCCGAGCAGCCTGCGGTACAGAAGCCGCCGCCCTCGGTGTCCAGGCAGAACAGGGGCTTGGGGCAGGCCAGGTCATTGGCGCAGGGTCCGCTCGCCCGAGACTCGGCGCGGTTGGGCGCGCAGTGCTTGCCGTTGGGCAGGCAGGCCTTGCCGCCGGACCACGTGCCGCACGAGTAGCCGACTGGACAGTCGTCGTGGCTGACGCAGTCCCGGCTGCAGTAGCTATAGCCGTCCGGCCAGGTCAGGCAGCGACCGTCACAGGCGTCCTTGTCGTCGCAGGGCTCGCACAGCTGCCCGGCCTCGCGTGGGCCTGTCGGGTAGAGCCACCGCGCGGCGCGCTTGTCGTCCGCCTCGAGCGAACGGTACTCGGGCGTGGCGGCGAAGAAGTACATCGTCGCCGCGCGCTCCTGCGAGAAGCCGATCCCCAGCGCGTGCCCGAGCTGATGGGTGAGCGCCGCGTCCAGGTCGGCGTTCAGCCGCCCGAAGACGAAGGTCGGCGCCGTGGTGAAGAGGAAGTTCTGGGCGTTCAAGTCCACCCGAGCTCGCTGTAGATCGCCGCCTTCCGCGTCGATGCGCAGCCGACCCGTCAGGTTCGCGCTTCGCTCGGTGAAGTTCTCGTCGGAGAAGCGCACGAAGATGTCGAAGCGCGGATCCGACGCGACGATGCCGCCCCACACCAGGCGCACCGCGGCCCCCTCCACGTCGTTCCACCGCTGGATCGAGCGCTTCACCGCCTTGGCCAGCTGCTGCGGGCTCATGTCTCCGTGGGGCCGATCTTCGAGGAACACGGCCACGCTGCGGCTCGGCCACCGCACCACGCGATGCGCGTCGTCCCGCCAGATGTCGAAGCCTGACGTGAGCCCGGCCAGCGCCAGCAGGCTCCCGACCGCCACGCACCGGCGCCACGAAGTCAGGCCAGCGCGAGCCGGCGCGGCGCGGTGACCGCACGTCGCACGCGCGGTCGCCGGACGCGTCGCGCTCCCGCTCCGCTCGCTCCCCTCGCGTGTCCTCGTCCGACCTGCCGTCATGGCCCGAGGCTAGCCGCTGCCGCCCCTCTTGGCCACGCGCGGTGGACCTGCCCCCGAGCGGACATCGCGACCCATCGCGGGTGGGTTCGTCCCGCACCAGCGCCGAGCGAATCGCCTTGCAGCGCCGGCGCCTCGGGCCCCGCGGCCGGTCGAACGAGCGGTGAACATCGCAGTCAACACGCGGGAAACGTGAGCAAAGTAACGAAGTCCTTGACCGCCAATCGCCCTCGGCTAGAGTCCGCCCTCCGCCACGGCCGTTCAGCCCCGTCCACCGTCTCTGACGGCGACGGGCGTGCGCCGTGGCGTCGTCGCCCGCACACGCTACCTCAGGTGTGTGTTCGGGCACCTCCCGCGCCGGGGCTGCACCTCGCAGCCGCTCTGCCACAGGCTCTTCCAGGGCGCGGCCCAACCCTTCCAGTGAGGTCAAGCAGCATGAATGCACCGACGAGCGCAGCAGTTCAGGGTGAGGTCGTAGGGCGTCCGCGCCGACTCTCCGACGTCTTCCACTGTGGTCACCGCAGTCGCCGCATGTACCTGGCCACCTGCCTTGACGACTACATGAACGCCAACGCGCTGCGCGTGAAGTCCATGGTGTGCCATGACTGCACCCAGGGCGCGGACAACCGCGAGACCTTCGCGGCCGACGCCGACACCGAGGGCGCGCTCGACGCCGAGATCTGGGGCCGGCTCATCGCCGACCTCGGTGAGGGTGACGTCAAGCCACCGAAGAAGAAGTAGGCGATTCGAGTCGACGCCACCGTGCCGAGCGGCGGCGCGATGTCACGCGACTCGGCGCCGCGCCCCCTCCGCTGGCGGGAGCGCGCGGACGCAGGACGAGACGCGCGACTGCACCGAGTTTCGGCCTCGACGTCGTGTTGATCTCCGCTGGTCCGCGTAGTACACGCAGGACAGGCATCGCTCACAGCCACGCGCAGTCCCTCGGCTGGCCGACGGTTCGCACGATGCCGGCTTGAAGCCCCTCGCGCAGTTCAACTCCAGAACCCAGGCGAAGCGCACCCCGACTTGATCCGTCCCCGGCCTGATCCGCCGACGGATCCACCAACGTCCCGAGCGTCTCGACCCAGACGACAAGCTCGACGCAGAGAGAGAGCATGGCGACCGGTATGCACGAGGACTACCCGCAGGGCTTTGGCCGGTATTACCTCACCCAGAAGATCGCCATGGGCGGCATGGCCGAGATCTTTCGCGCCAAGTCCGTCGGCGCGGAAGGGTTCGAGAAGGTCGTGGTCATCAAGCGGATCCTCCCGCACTTCTGCGAGGACGAGTCCTTCGTCACCATGTTTCAGGACGAGGCCCGCGTCGCGGCCCACCTGAACCACGCCAACGTGGTGCAGATCTTCGACTTCGACGAGGTCGAGGGGCTCTACTACATCGCCATGGAGTACGTGGAGGGCCAGGACCTCAAGCGCGTGCTCGACGTCGGCACGAAGGTGGGCAGCCCGCTCTCCATCGCGCAGGCCGTCTACATCATGATCGAGGCGGGGCAGGGGCTCGACTACGCCCACAAGCGCGAGGTCGACGGCAAGCCGCTGAACATCATCCACCGTGACATCTCACCCCACAACATGATGGTGAGCTACAACGGCGAGGTGAAGATCATGGACTTCGGCATCGCCAAAGCGGCGAGCCGGTCCACCAAGACCCGCGTCGGCACGGTCAAGGGCAAGTGCGCCTACATGAGCCCCGAGCAGGCCCGCGGTAAGCCGCTCGACGGCCGCTCGGACCTCTTCGCCCTCGGCGTCTGCCTCTGGGAGATGCTCAGCGGCAAGCGGCTCTTCGTCGGCGACTCCGACTTCGAGACCCTGAACAACGTGCTCCGCGCCGAGGTCCCGTCGCTGACGGAGATGAACAGCGAGGTCCCGCCCGAGCTCGACGCCATCGTGCTGAAGTCGCTGGCCAAGGACCGCGACGAGCGCCACAAGGACGTCGCGGACTTCGTCGGCGAGCTGCGCCGCTGGTTCTACACCGCCGTGCCCGACCCCAGCGCGATCTCGCTGAAGGGCTACATGCACGAGCTCTTCGACGACCAGATCTCGAAGCTCAAGGCCGACGTCGCCGCCGAGGCGGAGGCGCTCAAGCACATGCGCACCAACTCGGGGCTGCGCCGGCCGACGACCAGCAGCCGCCAGGTGGCCATGGCCGCCGACGACGAGGCCACGGTCGCGCTCGACACCAGCAACCCCGGGCTGCTGAGCCCCGACGGCGAGGCCACGGTCGCGCTCGACGCGGCGGCGGCCATCGCCATGGCCAACCGATCGGGTCAGACCCTGGCCGGTCAGCCGGCGATGAAGAAGTCCAACACCGGCCTCTTCGTCGGCATCGGCGTGCTGCTCGTCGCGATCGCCGGCGGCGGCGCCGCGGTGGGCATGGGCGTGTTCGACAAGCCCGCGCCCGTCGTCGTGGTGAAGAAGGAAGTCGAGAAGCCCAAACCCAAGCCCAAGCCCAAGTTCTTCGTCAACATCGAGGCCCCCGGCGCGACTGAGATCAAGATTGACGGCGAGACCGAGGCCACCTCGTCCAAGCTCAAGTTCAAGGTAGAGCAGGGCAAGTCGATCAAGATCCTCGCCATCGGCAAGAAGGGCGTGAAGAAGCTGGTCCGCTACACCGCCGAGAAGGACGGCGCGTCGGTGAAGATCGAGCTGCCCGCACCGCCGAAGGAGGCGCCGAAGAAGCCGGTGGCCAAGGCGCCCGAGAACATCGTCATCCTGCAGGTCGAGCCCGACAGCGCTGTGGTCAAGGTCAACGGCGCGGCGGTGACGCTCGTCAGCGGCAACTACAAGGTGCCGAAGCTCAAGACCGGCGACTCGTTCAAGGTCGAGGCGACTGCGTCGGGCTACAAGACCTTCACCAAGGACTACTTCGTCAAAGAGAAGCTCGAGACCTTCGAGATCAAGCTCGAGAAGGAGCGCCGCGCGCCGGTGGCGGCCCCCTGTAAGAAGGGCAAGGTCACGGTGAACGCGCGGCCCTGGGCCAAGGTGAGCCTCAAGGGCAAGAGCCTCGGCCTGACCCCGCGCTCCGTGAAGCTCAGCGCAGGGCGGCACACGTTTGTCCTCACCAAGGGCTCGGTGACCAAGAAGGTCGGCGTCACGTTGAAGTGCGGCGGCTCGGTCTCCAAGACCGTGGACATGAAGTAGCGCGGCGCACGCTCGCCCGCCCGCCCTCGACGCGCGCTGCGTGGGCGCCGCTCGGGCCGGGGCGACCGCAGTCCAATGCGCGGGCGCCCTGGAGACGTGAGCTGGCGGCCCAATCCCCTCAGTTGGCGACCCAGACCCCTCAGCAAGCCCGGCGACCGCGGGGGCTTCGAGCCCGATCGCGGCGCCTCTGCGACCTGGAGCGGCAGCCACGGAGCGCGGCCGGTCGATTTTGCCCGCCGACCCGGTTGACACGTCACAGTCGCGTGGGTACAACGCCGCTCGCTTCACTGCTCAGGGCCGTGGAGCGACGCAGAGTGGCGGTGCACATCACCGCGGGAATAGCTCAGTGGTAGAGCGCCACCTTGCCAAGGTGGATGTCGCGGGTTCAAATCCCGTTTCCCGCTCCACGCCGCAGCCTGGCTGCAGCAGGTGCGCACCCCTCGCGGGAATAGCTCAGTGGTAGAGCGCCACCTTGCCAAGGTGGATGTCGCGGGTTCAAATCCCGTTTCCCGCTCCAGAAGGCCTCCATGGGACACCATGGGGGCCTTCTTGCGTTGAAGCCTGGGTCCGCCGCCCAACGGCCCGCCACCCGCAGGTCCGCCGTCCGCTCAGCCGCTCGCACGCCGCTGCGCCCCCCCCTCCAAGCTCGTAGACCCTGCGCTCAGATCGGCGAAGGTCTCGTTCCGCGGGCCGCCCCTCGGCGCGCGACGGCCGGTCCGCTCGCGGGCAACAGCATGGATCGATGGGGTTCGTCTCTGCCGAGAGAGGGCTCGGCTTCGCGCCTCGCCGCGGGCCGTGGGAAAACCCACTGACCCCGTCAGCGTACGCTTGCCTTCAAGCCCTTGCTTTGCTACGTTTTGTTACTGAGGGCCTTCTATCTCTGTCCCCCAATGGAGTAGAAGGCTGCAGGGTACCGCAAGCACCCCGGACCTCTGAAGAGCTGGAGGAGCGAGTCGACCTGGACTACGGAGAGCGCACCGACGCACCCCGCGTCTTGACGCCTTCGCCAGCGAGATCGTTTCACTTTTGGCTTGAGGTTGAGCCAGATCCCCCGACAAAGGTACGCGAAGGTCTGTCGATCTGCCGGGACCTGTCGTGAGGAGGATTGGAATGCGGCATCAGCACTACTCCCGCTTGAAGCGGTTGGGGTTGCTCGCTTGCCTGGTCATGTTCGCGTCGTGCGCGGAAGACCAGCAAGAGCAACCGACCGCGGGCTTGCTGACTGACTTCGCGTCCGGCGTTGACGCGGCGTTTGCCGTTGAGACCTTCCACGCCAGTGATCCCGTTTTGGCGATCACCAGCCCCACCGCGAACCAGAAGTTCCTCTACAAGGGCGCAGGCCAGAAGTACCCGGTCTCGCTGGTCTTCAAGGTCACCAACTTCGCGCTGGGCGCCACCGACGGCAAGGTTCGCTGCTTCCTCGACGGCAACCAGGTGCTCACCACCTTCAAAGAGAACGACGCCACCACCAACACGATCGCTGACCTGAAGACGGTGGGCGTGCACTCGATCGCCTGCCTGCTCATCGACAAGAACGGCACCTCCGTCCCCAACACGCAGCAGCTGGTCTTCGTGCAGCTCAGCCAGACCTGCCAGACCTCGGGCGACTGCAAGGACGGCAACGAGTGCTCCATCGCCACCTGCATCGGCGGCGGCTGCGAGTACGAGCCGGTCAAGAACTGCTGCAACAACGCCTACGAGTGCGGCCAGGGCGAGACCTGCACCAACCCCGGCGCCAACAGCAAGTGCACCGCGTGTCAGCTGGACACCGACTGCGACGACGGCGACAGCTGCACCACCGACAAGTGCGACCTGAGCGGCGTGAAGGGGCAGTGCACCAACGTCAAGGCCGACGCGGAGTGCTGCAACAAGGCCGGCGACGCCGGCAAGATTCAGTGCGACGACGGCCTCGCCTGCACGGTCGACAGCTGCGACACCACCGCCAAGAAGTGCAAGCACGTCAAGCCCGACGGCGTGTGCTGCTTCGACTCGGAGTGCGCCACCAAGGACCCCTGCCAGCTCGGCAGCTGCGTCAACTTCGAGTGCCGCTTCAACCTCAACAAGTTCCGCCCCGACTGCTGCAGCCCCGAGACCAACCCGAAGTGTGACGACCAGTACTCCTGCACCATCGACAAGTGCGAGACGTCCAAGGACGGCGGCGCGTGGACCCAGTGCACGCACACCAAGGACCCGGCCAAGCCCAACTGCTGCGGCAAGTACAACCAGACCAACGAGTGCGAGGACAACAACCCTTGTACGGCCGACTTCTGCGACCCGGTGAAGGAAGAGTGCTTCCACGTCACCCAGCCGGGTTGCTGCGTCAACGACAAGGACTGCGACGACTCCAGCTTCTGCACCACCGACAAGTGCAAGAAGATCAACCCCGAAGACACCGCCGGCAAGTGCGAGCACGTCAAGCCCGATCCGCTGTGCTGCACGTCCATCGCCGAGTGCGACGACGACCTCTTCTGCACCTGGGACGTCTGCAACCTCGAGACCAACAAGTGCAGCCACCCGAAGAAGAACGCCACCTGCTGCGACAAGAACGACGAGTGCAACGACGGCAAGACCTGCACCGAGGGCGTCTGCGTCAACCACGGCTGCAGCTTCATCAAGGACAAGTTCAAGCCCAACTGCTGCGACACCACCGCGGACTGCAGCGACGGCAAGCCCTGCACCATCGACAGCTGCGACACCGACGCCAACCTCTGCAAGTACGTCAGCAACGGCGACCCGACCTGCTGCAACGGCCCAGAGGACTGCGACGACAAGAACTGCGCGACGCTGAACTTCTGCGACGCCAGCAACAAGTGCGCGTTCAAGAAGGACCCGACCAAGTGTGAGGTCGCCCTCGACTGCGACGACGGCAACCCCTGCACCGACGACGCCTGCGACACCTCGGGCGCCTGCGGCGAGTGCAAGCACCTGCCCAAGGCCGACTGCTGCATCCTCGACACGCAGTGCGACGACGGCAAGCTCTGCACCATCGACAAGTGCACCAACGCCAAGTGCGAGCACAGCCCGCAGGCCAACTGCTGCGTCGACGACAAGGACGCCATCGAGGCCTGCGACGACAACAACAAGTGCACCATCGACTACTGCCTCAACAACACCTGCCGCCACACCTCGCCCAAGAACGGGTGCTGCGCCAGCGACAAGGACTGCAACGACGGCTGGGACTGCACCACCGACAGCTGCCAGAACATCTCGGCCGGCACCGGCACCTGCAACTTCAAGCTGCAGGACGGCTGCATCTGCACCGACGCGAGCCAGTGCAACGACAACAACGCCTGCACCTCAGACTCCTGCATCGGCGGCCTCTGCACCAACAAGGCGATCGACGGCTGCTGCCAGGACAAGTTCGACTGCGACGACGGCGCCCCCTGCACCACCGACTGGTGCGTGTTCAACACCTGCACCAACGTCGAGCTCGGCAGCGGCAACGGACTCTGCTGCACCGTGGAGAACGAGGCGGCCGACTGCGCCTACCTCAACACCGACTGCTCCAAGGGTGCGTGCGAGCTGCAGCCGGACAAGTCGCGCAAGTGCGTCAGCAAGTCGGTCGAGATCTGCACCGTGCAGGTCAACTTCTGCCAGGACTTCTCCACCGGCACGAGCCTCAAGGCCATGGGCTGGAACCCCGGCGACGTGAAGGGCAAGGCCTCTACCAACTGGAAGCCCACCAAGACCGGCCCGCTCGGCCCCGACCAGTCGGCTGAGTTCACGTGGACGCCCACCTACACGGACTACGACACCTGCCTGCAGTCGCCTGTCATCCAGGCCGCGGGTTCGCAGAAGATCACCATCCAGTACGACCGACTGCTCGACATCAACAAGGGCGGCGCGACCTCGTTCCGCCTGCTCGGCTCTCTCGACGGCGCCAACGTGGACTGGACCAAGGCCACGCTCATCGACCTGGTCACGCCCAGCAAGGACGACGGCCCGGCGACCCTGGACCTGACCCTGCCGCCCGAGCTCACGGGCTCCAACGGCCTGCGCCTCGCCTTCTGCGTCAGCGGCAAGACCACCTTCGACGTCACCCGCATCGGCCTCGACAACGTCTGCGTGGTCAAGGGCCAGAAGCCCAGCATCGCGTCGTGCCCGCCGAACCAGATCATGAAGCTCGGCAGCAAGAAGACCATCCCGGTGAAGGCGAAGGACCCGGACAGCGACGCCATCCTGAGCTTCTCCATCGTCAAGGGGCCGCAGTTCGTCACGCTCTCGAGCGCGCTCTACTACTGGCTCGACTCGAGCTGGAACGCCTCCCTGGTGGTGAACCCGGTGCTGCTCGACCACGTCGGCACCCACGAGGTGACGGTCAAGGTCAGCGACGGGCTGCTCTACAGCCTCTGTACCTTCAACATCACCGTGACCCACGAGGGCGGCTACCTGGTGTGGCGCCCGAGCGAGGTCCCCGTCGCCGCGGGCAACGCGCTCTACGACGCCCTCAAGGCCAACGTCACCGGGCTCGTGCAGCACACCGAGGACATCGGCCTGTTCAGCGACCTGTCGAAGTTCGACGGCATCTTCGTGACGCTGGGTGTCTTCCCCGACAACCACGTGCTCTCGGCCAAGGAGGGCGACCGCCTCAAGCTCTTCCTCCAGCAGGGCGGCAAGCTCTACCTGGAGTCCGGCGACACCTGGGCCTTCGACGCCAAGACCAACGCGCACCCCTTCTTCCACGTCAAGGCCGTGGGCGACAACAGCAAGAACGGCATCGTCGGGCTGAAGGGCAAGCACATCTACGAGGACATCAGCCAGGACCCCAAGAAGGTCTACAGCTGGAACTACAGCAACGCCTTCGCCTGGAACAACCTCAACGACATGGTCGAAGCCGACACCTCGGTGAAGGGCACCCGCTCGGTGCTGCTCTCCGACGGCAACGGCGAGAGCTTCTGGACCCAGGTCACCCACGACAACGTCGCCGCCAAGTACCGCACCGTGGCCTCGTCGCTGCTCTTCGGCGGTGTGCAGAAGGGCGTCACCGACGCGCCGGAGAAGATGATCAACCGGGTCCTCTTCTTCTTCAACAACGGCTACATCGACTGCAGCACCGACGCGCACTGCGACGACAGCGACAGCTGCACCACCGACAAGTGCGTGCTGCAGCAGTGCGAGCACGTCAACACCTGCACCTGCACGCCGGCCAACACCACCGCGCTGGCCTGCACCGAGAGCCAGCAGTTCGTCAGCAACGCGGCCAAGTCGACCGACATCGTGGAGAGCTACGGCTGCGACCCGAACACGAAGTACGACGGCAAGGAGATCGCCTACACCTTCACCTCGACGGCGTCCAAGCCCGCCACGCTGACGGTGAGCAACCTCAGCAACGCCAAGGGCAAGATCTTCGTGCTGCGGGCCAAGGACGACGGCTCGTGTGACCCGAGCGCCTGCATCGCGTCGGGTGGCAACGGCACCATCGAGTTCGCGGCCGCCAAGGGCGTGACCTACCACCTGGTGCTCGACGTCGCCGACGGTGGCACGGCCCAGGCCGACGTGGCCATCGGCTGCGGCAAGGCCGAGGTCTGCGACGACGGCTTCGACAACAACGCCAACGCGCTGACCGACTGCGCCGACCTGAAGTCCTGCTGCGGCGACGCGGCCTGCGGCGAGATCTGCGACGGCCTCGACAACGACTGCGACGGCCAGACCGACGAGGGCTGCGACGACGACGGCGACGACTACTGCGACAAGCTCATGACCACCGTGGGCAAGCCAGCCACCTGCACCAAGGGCGGCGGCGACTGCAACGACGACAACGCCGCGATGAACCCGGGCGCCTCGGAGATCTGCCTCAACGGCAAGGACGATAACTGCTCGGGCGCTCAGGACGAGAAGGACGCCGTCGGCTGCAAGAACTACTACAAGGACCTCGACGGCGATAAGTACGGCGCCGGCGCGCCGCTCTGCCTCTGCGCGCCCTCCGGTGCGTACAGCACCACGGACGGTGGCGACTGCGCCGACAGCAACGACAAGGTCAAGCCCGTCGGGCAGGCCGAGGTCTGCGGCAACGGCCTCGACGACGACTGCTCGGGCACGCAGAACGACCTGAACGCCGTGGGCTGCAAGGACTTCTTCACCGACAACGACGGCGACGGCTACGGCAAGCTGCCGAAGAAGTGCCTCTGCTTCGCCGAGGGCACCTTCAAGAGCGACAAGGGTGGCGACTGCGACGACAACGACAAGAGCAACTCGCCCGGCAACCCCGAGGTCTGCGACAACAAGGACAACGACTGCGACGGCACCACCGACGAGGGCTGCGACGACGACAAGGACGGCTACTGCGACAACGACCTGGGCTACAAGTCCATCGGCGGGACCAAGGACGTCTGTGGCAGCGCCAACGAGAACACCAACCTGGCCATCAACTGCGGCGCGGGCTACTCGATCACCGGCGTCACCTTCGCCTCGTACGGCACGCCCTCGGGCACGTGTGGCAGCTTCAGCACCGGCGCCTGCAACGCGACGTCGTCGCTGCAGAAGGTCAAGGACGCCTGCCTCGGTAAGGCCAGCTGCGTCATCAGCGCCAGCAACGGCGTGTTCGGCGACCCCTGCGGCGGTGTGGCCAAGGCGCTGAACGTCGAGGTGGTCTGCACCAGCGCGAGCGGCACGCCGCCGACCATCTGCCCCAAGGGCCCCGGCGACACGGACGACAACGACCCGAACATCAACCCCAAGGGCGACGAGGTCTGCGACGGCCTGGACAACAACTCCAACGGCGTCACCGACGAGAAGTGCGACAAGGACGACGACGACTACTGCGACAAGGACGCCGTGGTCGTGGGCGCGCCGCCGACCTGCAAGAAGGGCGGTGGGGACTGCAACGACGACAACGCCGCCATGAACCCGGGCAACGAGGAAGACTGCAACACGCCGTGGGACGACAACTGCAACGGCGAGACCAACGACCTCGACGCGAAGAACTGCGACCCGCTCTTCTTCGACAACGACGCCGACGGCTACGGCACCAAGGACTACAAGTGCCTGTGCACCGCCATCGGCAAGTACAAGGCCAAGAAGACCGCCGACTGCAACGACTCGGACCCGGACAAGCACCCCGGCCAGCCCGAGATCTGCGACAACGCCGACAACGACTGCGACGGCAAGACCGACGAGGGCTGCGACGACGACAACGACGGCTACTGCGAGGCCGCGATGGGTGTTGGCAAGGACGGCGCGACGGTCTGCCCGAACGGCGGCGGCGACTGCGACGACACCTCCGCGAGCGTGAACCCCGGCAAGGCCGAGACCTGCGGCGACGGCCTCGACAACGACTGCGACGGCTCGCAGAACGACCCCGACGCCATCGGCTGCAAGACCTACTACGCGGACAGCGACGGGGACAGCTTCGGCTCGAACGTCAGCAAGTGCCTGTGCGAGGCGGGCGGCAACTTCACCGCCACCAACAAGAGCGACTGCGACGACACCACGGTCGACGTGAAGCCAGGCGCGACCGAGGTCTGCGACGGCAAGGACAACAACTGCGACGGCAAGACCGACGAGGGCTGCGACGACGACGGTGACGGCTACTGCGACGACAAGATGACCGTCGTGGGCACGCCCACCATCTGCAGCAAGGGCAAGGGCGACTGCGACGACGACGACGCGAACGCCAACCCGGGCATCGCCAAGGAGATCTGCGACGACAAGGACTCGGACTGCGACGGCGTGGTCGACGACGGCTGCGACAAGGACGCCGACGGCTACTGCGACTCCACGTACGCCGTGTCCAACCCGGCGCCGAAGGTCTGCTCGAAGGGCACCGGCGACTGCAACGACTTCAACAACGACCAGAACCCGGCGGCGACCGAGGTCTGCGGCAACGCCATCGACGACGACTGCGACGGCTCGCAGAACAACGAGGACGCCACCAACTGCACCGACTTCTACTTCGACGCCGACAAGGACGGCTACGGCCTCGGCATCAAGAAGTGCTACTGCCAGGGCGCGGGCCTCTTCACCGCGACCAAGGGCGGCGACTGCGACGACAACAAGAGCGCGGTGAACCCGGGCAAGCAGGAGATCTGCGCCAACGGCATCGACGACGACTGCACCGGCAGCCAGAACGACGACGGCGCGCTCAACTGCACCGACTTCTACCTCGACCAGGACAAGGACGGGTACGGCCTGTCCAACGTGAAGAAGTGCCTCTGCGTGGGCGCCGACAGCTACACGGCCAAGTCGGGCAACGACTGCGACGACACCAAGGCCAACGTGAGCCCGGGCAAGTCCGAGGTGTGCGACGACATCGACAACGACTGCGACAGCAAGGTCGACGCCGGCTGCAACGACGACGGCGACGAGTACTGCGACGCCAGCATGACCACCGTCGGCTTCCCCAACGTCTGCGTGAAGGGCGGCGGCGACTGCGACGACCTCAAGCAGCAGGTCAACCCGGGACACCCGGAGTGGTGCGACGACCTCGACAACGACTGTGACAAGTCGACCGACGAGACCTGCGACGACGACAACGACGACTACTGCGACGCGGACATGACCACCGTCGGCACGCCCAAGACCTGCACCAAGGGCGGCGGCGACTGCAAGGACGCCGACGCGGCGGTGAACCCGGGCAAGAAAGAGGACTGCTCGACCACCAAGGACGACGACTGCAGCGGCTCGACCAACGACGAGAACGCGACGGGCTGCAAGACCTTCGGCCTCGACGCCGACGGCGACACCTACACGGACATCAACGGCGCGACCAAGTGCCTCTGCGTCGCCGAGGGCGCGCTGACCGGGACGAACAGCGGCGACTGCAACGACGCCAACAAGCTGATCAACCCAGCTGTCATCGAGCTGTGCGACGGCATCGACAACAACTGCAACGGCGCCGTGGACGAGGGCTGCGACGGCGACAAGGACGGCTACTGCGACGCGTCCAAGACCACCATCGGCGCGCCGAGCATCTGCCCCAAGGGCGGCGGTGACTGCAACGACAGCGACCCGAACATCAACCCAGGTGTGAAGGAGGTCTGCGGCAACTCGGTCGACGAGAACTGCGACTCCGACCTCAACGGCATCAACGCCACGGGATGCTCGAACTTCTACCATGACGGCGACGGCGACGGGTACGCCGTGGCGCTGTCGCAGTGCCTGTGCGCGCCCAAGGGCAACTACAAGATCACCGACACCAAGAAGCTCGGCGACTGCGACGACACCAAGGCCACGACCAACCCGGGCGCGACCGAGATCTGCGGCGACAACCTGGACAACAACTGCAACGGCACCCAGAACGACCCGGGCGCCATCAACTGCAAGAACTACTACAAGGACAACGACAAGGACGGCTACGGCGGCACGTCGGCGGCCTGCCTGTGCGTCGCTGAGGGTTCCTACGTGACCCCGCTCGGCGGCGACTGCAACGAGTCCGACTCTGACGTGAACCCCGGCAAGTCCGAGCAGTGCGACGGCAAGGACAACGACTGCAAGAACGGCGCAGACGAGGGCTGCGACGACGACGGCGACAAGTACTGCGACAGCAACATGGTCACCATCGGTACGCCTGGCACCTGCCCCAACGGCGGCGGCGACTGCGACGACACCAAGTCGGGCGTGCACCCGGGCGTGGTCGAGACCTGCGACAACATCGACCAGGACTGCGACGGCGCGGCCGACAACGAGTGCGACGCGGACAACGACGGCTACTGCGACAAGAACAAGACCATCGTGGGCTCGCCCTCGGTCTGCAACAAGGGCACGGGCGACTGCAACGACTCGAACGCGCTGGTCAACCCCGGCAAGAGCGAGATCTGCGACGACGCGGACAACAACTGCGACGGCAAAGTCGACGAGAACTGCGACGTCGACGGCGACGGCTTCTGCACCAACACCAAGAGCGTCATCGGCACGCCCACGGTGTGCACGAAGGGCGTCGGCGACTGCGACGACACCTCCGACAAGATCTACCCAGGCGCTCCCGAGGAGTGCAACGGCAAGGACGACAACTGCGGCGGCGGCATCGACGAGACCTGCAACGACAACGACGGTGACGGCTACTGCACCGGCAACGTGTCCGTGAGCAAGGGCTGCCCCAACGGCGGCGGCGACTGCAACGACGACGACCCGAGCGTGCACGCGGGCTCGCAGGAGGACTGCAACACGCCGGTCGACGACAACTGCAACGGCCAGCTCAACGAGAAGGACGCGCTCAACTGCGTCACCTTCTTCGAGGACACCGACGGCGACGGCTACGGCGACGGAACCGGCGCGTGCTACTGCCAGCAGCAGAACAAGTTCACCGCCACCCGCGGCGGCGACTGCAACGAGACCGACGCCAAGATCAACCCCGGCGCGACCGAGACCTGCGACGGCATCAACAACGACTGTGACTTCAAGTCCTTCGCCGGCGCGACCTACAAGGGCTCGGTCGTCAACATGAACACCCGCTCGTACGGCGGCACGTACCACCTCTTCCGCAAGGAGTACTGGTACCCGCAGTGGTCGGGCAGCACCGTCTACCGCTACGGCGACGACTACCAGCTCAAGGGCACCCACAGCACCGGCCTGGGCAACCACTACCAGATCGCCGGCGACGTGCTCGAGGACAACTACTACACCATCCGCTACACCGGCAGCTCGACCCACGACCGGGTGCGCAAGCACAAGGGCACGACCTCGCAGGTGCTGTGGACCGCGCCCTACCAGACGACGTACCTGTCCGCGGTCGCGACCGACAAGACCGCTGTGTACGCCATGCGCTACAACTCGAGCACGGTCTACAAGTTCAACCGCGCCAACGGCTCGAAGCTGACGCAGTACAACCTGAGCGGCTACTGGGACGGCAACAACGTCTGGGGCGGCCTCTTCATCGCGGAGGGCAAGCTCTACCGCGCTGCCTACAACACCCGCTGGTTCTACCGCTACGACGCCGACACCGGTGTGTACGACGGCTTCTCGTTCCAGGTGGCGCCGACGGTCTACACCACGGCGTACAACGGCAAGGACGTCTGCGTCAGCGACGGCAGCAGCAACGTGTACTGCTACAACGTGCCCTCAGCCGGCTCGTTCAAGCAGCGCGTCATCGGCATCGACCCGAAGAACCGCGGCGGTGGCTTCCACCTCAAGCACAAAGAGTACTGGTACCCCGAGTGGTCGGGCAGCAACGTGCACCGCTACGGCACCGACAACAGCTACAAGGGCAAGTTCAGCAACGGCCTGAGCAGCGTCAGCCAGCTCTGGGGTCCGGCGGACGAGGACGACTACTACGTGGTCCGCTACACCTCGTCGTCGTCGAGCAGCCGCGTCTACAAGCTCAAGGACAAGAGCAGCACCCAGGTGTGGAACCGCTACGTGACGACCTACATGTCGGGCGTCGCGGTGGACGACAAGGCCGTCTACGCCATGCGCTACAACTCGAGCACCGTCTACAAGCTCAGTAAGACCGACGGCTCGACCATCAAGACGTTCAACCTGTCGGGCGACTACGACAGTCAGACCATGTACGGCGGTCTGGCGGTCGTGGACGGGAAGCTCTTCCGCGCCACCTACAGCAACCGCAACGTCTACCGTTACGACGCGGAGACCGGCGTGCACGACGGGCTGAAGTTCCGCGCGGACGTCAGCATCTACGGCACGGCCTTCAACGGCTCGGAGCTCTGCTACAACAGCACGAGCGGGCTGCCCTACTGCTACAAGGTCCCGTCGGCGGCGGTGACCTACAAGCCCAATGTGGTCGGCGTGGACCCGCGCAGCTACGGCGGCGGCTACAACCTGTTCCGCAAGGAGTTCTGGTACCCGAGCTACACCAGCGGCAACACGACGGTGTACCGCTACGGCCATGACTTCAAGGAGATCGGCTCCTTCCAGACCGGCCAGCCCTACATCCGCGGCATCACGTCGGACAAGGACACCGACAACTACTACATCGCCTGCTACAGCTCCTCGAGCAGCATCGGCCGCGTCCGCAAGATGAAGGGCATGAGCAGCTCGATGACCTGGCAGTCCGAGCACGTCAACTACTTCGTCGGCGTCGCCGAGCACCAGGGGACCGTCTACGGCGCGGTGTACAACAGCAACCACGTGTACGCCTACGACCGGGAGACCGGCGCGAAGCAGTCGTCCAAGGAGTTCAACGTCTCGGGCAACTCCACGAGCACGAACTACGGCGGCATCGCGATCCACAACGGGCTGCTCTACCGCACCAGCGCCAACTCGGACATCACGGCGCACCAGCTCGGCACGGGCGCCTTCGCTGGCATCCGCATCAAGACCCAGGTGCAGCCCTACGGCGTCGCCTACAGCGGCACCGAGATGTGCGTGCAGGACTCGGGCAGCAACCTGCCCTACTGCTACAACCTCGACGCCTACGGCGCGACCCAGAGCAAGAGCTACAGCGGTGTGACCACCTACTCCCACGGCGGCGGCTACCACCCGCACCGCAACGAGTGGTGGTTCCCGCAGTGGGCCAGCAGCACCATCCACCGCTACAACGGCGCCAAGAGCTACGTCGGCAAGTTCAACACCGGCATGGACCGCGTCAGCCAGGTGGTGGGTGAGGCCAAGGGCACCGACCAGTACTTCGCCGTGCGTTGGCACAGCTCGACCAGCTCGTACTACTCCTACGCGGCGAAGTACTCGGGCGTGAGCAACAGCCAGCTGTGGACCACGCGCAACAAGTACAGCATGACCGACGACCTCAGCGGCATCGGCCTGCACAAGAACCACGTGTACGTCATCCCGTACAACAACAACTACGTGTACGCGCTCAACAAGAACACGGGTGTCCGGGACAGCAGCAAGGAGTTCACCTTCAAGAGCTACCCGACGTTCAGCTCGGCCTACGGTGGCATCATGATCACCGGCGACTCCATCTGGCGCACCAACAGCGACGGCTACGCCTACCGCTTCTCCATCGGCTCGGGGGTCTACGAGGGCGTCGCGCTCTACGCCGGCTTCAGCCCCTACTCCTCGGCGACCGATGGCAAGGAGCTGTGCTTCGGCACCAGCAGCTCGAGCTCGAAGATGACGTGCATGCCCATCCCGACGTCCAACGGGGCCCTGACTCCGCGGCGCCTGGGCATGGCGTCGTACAGCTACGGCGGCGGCTACCACCCCTACTACAAGGAGTACTGGTACCCCGAGCACGGCACGAGCAAGATCCACCGCTACAACGCGCAGCTGAAGGAGACCGGCAGCTTCGACATCGGCTTCTCGAGCGTCTACGCCATCACGGGTCACGTCAGCGCCAACGACGCGTACGTCGCGCGCTACTCGGGCAGCTCGTCGACCTCGCGCATCTACAAGATCGAGGGCGGCACGTCGAACGTGCAGTGGACCAGCCCCTACATGACCACCTACCTGAGCGGCGTCGCGGCGGACGACGACTACGTCTACACCAACCGCTACAACTCGCAGACCATCTACCGCCTGCTCCGCACCAACGGCACGCTCGACGGCACCTTCAGCCTCACCGGCCAGTGGTCGGGCAGCTCGATGTACGGCGGCCTCACCGTGGTGGGCAGCAAGCTCTACCGGGCCACGACGGACCGCTGGGTCTACCGCTACGACCTGAGCACGGGCGCCTTCGACGGCGTCATGTGGCAGGTGCCGGTGGCGCCCTACTCGTCGGCCTTCAACGGCACCGAGATCTGCTACGGCGACAGCAGCACCGCGCGCCGCATCTACTGCCACCCGACGCCGGCGTCCCACATCAACTTCACGCCGCGCCCGCTGGGCATGGACGTCAAGAGCAACGGCGGCGGCTTCCACCCCTTCCACAACGAGTACTGGTTCCCGCAGTGGTCGGGCGGCTGGGTGTGGCGCTACGGCATCAACAACACGCCGCTCGGCAAGTTCGACACCAAGCTGACGTCGACCTACCAGCTGTGGGGCGAGAAGAAGGAGGACTCCTTCTACACGGTTCAGTACAACTCCAACTCGTCGACCTCGCGGGTGCGCAAGCTCAAGGGCAAGACCAGCACGGTGCTGTGGACCGCACCGCCGCTCTCGTCCTACATGAGCGGCGTCGCCGCCAGCGATGACTACGTCTACGCCATGCGCTACAGCGGCAGCACCGTGTGGAAGCTCAGCAAGACCAACGGCACGCTGATCGAGAGCTTCAACCTGAGCGGCTCCTTCTCGGGCAACAACCTCTACGGCGGCCTGGCCATCGAGAACAACAAGCTCTGGCGTGTCGACTCGAGCGGCTACACCTACCGCTACGACCTGACCACCAAGGCCTATGACGGCATCTCGCTGAAGATGTCGGTCAGCCCGCGCGTGCTCGCGTTCAACGGCACCGAGTTCTGCGTGTCGAACGGCTCGCTGGGCCAGGTGTACTGCTACGCCATCTACGACACCGAGAACGGCAGCGTGGACGAGGGCTGCGACGACGACGCCGACGGCTACTGCGACGACGACATGGTCATCACGCCCAACGGCACCAAGGTCACCTGCCCGAAGTCCAAGCAGACCTGCGACGGCAAGGAGTCCAACGGCTACTGCTACAAGGCCGTGAACACGGGCACCACGTGGCCGCAGGCCGAGCAGGCTTGCGACGACTGGGGTGGGCACCTGTCCTCCATCGAGAACTCGGGCGAGCAGGACCTGGTCAGCTCCCTCGCGGCGAGCGCGTGCGGCAACATCAGCTACTGGATTGGCCTGCGGGACAACAACGCGGAGGGCTTCTTCAGCTGGACCGACGGCGTCGCCAACTCCTTCGACAACTGGAACACCAACGAGCCGACGTCGAAGACCAAGCTCGGCCTGTTCAAGGGCTCCACGCTCCTCGGCCCGACGCAGATGGCGCAGATCAACTCCTGGATCGGCACGCCGAACAAGGGCTGGAAGCTCTGCTACAAGAAGAGCGTCGACGGCGGCAACAGCAGCACCTTCCACAGCAAGTGCAACGGCAAGGGCGAGACGGTGACGGTCATCCGAGCCAACACGGGTCGCGTCTTCGGTGGCTACACCACCTACAGCTGGACCAACAGCTCGGGCTACCGCTCCGCGAACAAGTCGTTCCTCTTCTCCATCTCGAGCAACACCAAGCACGAGAACACGAACTCGAGCTACTCGATCTACACGAGCTCGAGCTACGGCCCGACCTTCGGCGGCGGCCACGACCTGTACGTGAACTCCAGCCTGAGCGGCGGCTACACCTACTTGGGCCACAGCTACAACTGCAAGGTGGGCAGCTACGGCTCGAACCAGTGCCGCGACTACCTCGCGGGCAACTACAGCAGCTGGTCGATCACCGACATGGAGGTCTACTACGTCGACACGGTCGGGGTCTCGAACGGCCAGGACTACGTCGCGGCGGATCACACCGGCAAGTGGGCTGACGTGGCCAACAGCAGCCAGCTCAACTGCTACGTGTGCAAGCGCAAGCTCACGGCGGCGCAGTACGGCAAGGGCGACGACTGCAGCGACGACGACGCCTCGCAGAACCCGGCGACCCCCGAGGTCTGCGACGGCAAGGACAACAACTGCAACGGCGTGGTCGACGAGGGCTGCGACGACGACCAGGACGGCTACTGCGACGCGACGATGCTCACCGTGGGCAGCCCGTCGATCTGCGTCAACGGCGGCGGGGACTGCGACGACTACAACGTCAACATCAACCCGGGCAAGACAGAGAGCTGCCTGACCAACTTCGACGACAACTGCGACGGCTCCACCACCGCCATCAACGCGACCGGCTGCACCAACCTGTTCTACGACAAGGACGGCGACGGCTACGGCACGAGCTCGTTCCAGTGCCAGTGCGCCGACCAGACCTGCCAGTCGGAGCCCTACAAGGAGACCTTCGACAAGACCTTGACCGGGTGGACGTTCAACAAGTGCGCCGCCGGTACGCAGACCAACCCCACCAGCTGCTCGTCCTACTCGGGCACGCAGGGTTGGCAGCACGACTTGAGCGGCAAGTTCATGGCGGCGGGCAAGGGCGCGCTGTACTACGGCGACCCCAAGCTGGCGAGCTACAACTTCGGCAACACCGCCGGCACGGCGCGCTCGGCCAAGTTCAAGGTGCCAGGCACCGGGTCGCCCAAGTTCAAGGCCTCCGTGTTCATGGGGGTCGACTCGGGCGCTAGCACCGACGTCTTCCAGATCCGCGTGCTCGACGCCACGGGCAAGCTGCTCAAGACCATCTGGACGAAGAAGGACGGCATCACCGACCACTTCCCCGGCTCGACGATCCTGTCGTCGACGCACAAGACCCAGCTCAACAGCTGGTACGGCGACGCCAACCAGGACTGGGCGCTGTGCTACCGCAAGAGCACGCACGGCGCGAGCTCGGGCACCTTCCACAGCCTGTGCGCGAACCGCGGCGCGACCATGACGGTCATCAAGGCCAGCACGGGCTACGTCTTCGGTGGCTACAACCGCAACCCCTGGACGCCGAGCAGCGGCTACAAGTCGGACACCGGCTCGTGGGTCTACTCGCTGACGCGGGGCACCAAGCACACGTACTACCGCTACTCGCAGTACGGCACCTACAACCACACCAGCTACGGCCCGACCTGGGGTGGCGGTCACGACCTCTACATCAGCAGCAACATGAACAGCGGCTACACCAACCTCGGCTACACGTACCGCTGCCCGAGCGGCTACGGCTACGGCAACGGCACCTGCCGCGCGTGGCTGGCCGGCAACTACAGCAGCTGGAACATCCCGGAGATGGAGGTCTACGTCCGCGGCTCGCACAACGGCTCGCTGATCAACAAGTGGAGCCACCTGGAGCTCGACGCCACCGAGTTTGCGGGCAAGGAGGTGTACCTCGAGTTCTACTTCAACACCGTCAACAGCTCGAACAACAACACGCTCGGCGTCATCGTCGACAACGTCAGCGTCACCGACAGCACGTGCAACCTCTACACGGCCAAGAAGTCGGGTGACTGCGACGACGACAGCGCGCTGAAGTACCCCGCGCAGGACGCGGAGATCTGCGACGGCGTCGACAACAACTGCAACGGCACCATCGACGAGCAGTGCGACGTCGACAAGGACGGCTACTGCGACGCCGACAAGCCCGTGTTCGACACCTACGCGTGCCCGAAGACCGGCCTCGCTGGCAGCGCCGCTTGCAGCAGCACGCCGGTGGCCAACCCGGTGTGGGACGGCAAGCGCATCAACCAGAACACCTACGGCGGCCACGGCGCGACCTGGCACCCCTACCGCAAGGAGTACTGGTTCAACAACTGGAGCAGCAACACGACCATCTACCGCTACAGCAAGGACTGGAAGTACCTCGGCGGCTTCAGCACCAGCACCTACTACTCGCGGGACATCGCTGCGGCGAGCAAGGACGACCACTACTTCACCGGCAGCTACTACAACTACCGCGTGTACAAGAAGACGGGCGCCACCAACTCGCAGAAGTGGCAGAGCGGGAGCATCGGCTACTACATGGGCGGCGTCGCGGCGGACGACACGTATGTCTACGCCATGCGCTACCACCCGAGCTACCGCACGGTCTGGGTCTTCAACCAGAGCAACGGCAGCACGGTGAAGTCGTTCAACCTCAGCGGAGAGTTTGGTGGCTCGGTCCACGGCGGCCTCGTCGCCCTGGACGGCAAGCTGCTCCGCGGCGGAGACGACCGCTGGGTCCGTGAGTACAACATCAGCAACGGCGCGTTCACGGGTCGGCGCTTCTACACGTCGATGGCGAACTACAACAGCTTCATCCTCGGCAACCGCAAGTACTGCACGTCGTCGGGTGGCTCGGCCATCGACTGCTACGACCTGCTCGACACGAGCTGCAAGGGCGGCGACGACTGCAACGACAAGCAGGCCAACATCTTCCCGAAGGCGCCAGAGACCTGCGACGACGTCGACAACGACTGCGACAACACCGTGGACGAGGACTGCAACAAGGACGGCGACGGCTACTGCGCGACGACCAAGGCGGTCATCGGCACGCCGAAGGTCTGCCCGAAGGGTGGCGGTGATTGCGACGACAACGACAAGAACAAGAGCCCGGACTCGCAGGAGATCTGTGACGGCAAGGACAACAACTGCGACAAGGTCGTGGACGAGGCCAACGCCACCGGCTGCAAGACCTACTACTACGACGGCGATGTCGACGGGTACGGCGTGGCGTCGAACAAGCAGTGCCTGTGCGCGAAGACCGGGCTCTACTCCACCACCACGGCTGGTGACTGCGACGACACCTGCCAGGACTGCAAGCCGGGTGGCAAGGAGATCTGCGACGACAAGAACAACGACTGCGACGGTGCCGTGGACGAAGGCTGCGATGATGATGGTGACGACTGGTGCGACGCGAACATGCAGACCATCGGCAAGCCCAAGGTGTGCCCGAACGGCGGCGGGGACTGCCATGACGGCCTGAAGACCCGCAGCCCCGGCGCCACGGAGCTCTGCAACAACATCGACGACAACTGCAACGGCATCACCGACGAGAACGCGAGCAGCTGGTGCACCGAGCCGGCCAAGAACGCCACCGCGGCGTGCGTGGCGGGCAAGTGCGTCAACATGGGCTGCGCGACGGGCTTCTACGACCTCAACAACACCATGGCTGACGGCTGCGAGTGCAACGGCGCGGACAAGTACGAGCCCAACAACACCTGCGCACAGGCGGCCCACGTCGGCGGCACGCTGACCGACAAGTACAGCGGCGCCGGCACGGTCGAGTCCTTCGGCGGCATGATGGTCGAGGCCAGCGATGTGGACTGGTACAAGATCTACGCCCAGGACTCGTCGGACGGGGGCTCGTCGGCCTGCGACAACTACGGCGTGCGCGTGCGCTTCCTCAAGAACCCGGGCAACCGCTACCGCTTCAGCATCTGGCGCGGGACCTGCCCGACCAGCGACACCCAGTCTGCGGACTGGTGGAAGGCTGGGCATGGCCGACACGGCAACCCGAGCAGCTTGAAGAAGTACGACAACAACGTGTGCTGCGGTCAGACCGACTTCAACTGGTTCACCGGCTTCAAGTCCTACACCCGCAACTCCTACTCGAGCTACGACTCGGAGTACGGCGAGTGCAGCTGCCACACCAGCTACAGCACGTGGAGCACGCGTCCGTACTACAACTACGGTCCGAGCCAGGGCGGCGGTCCCTACGGTCGGTGGAAGAGCCAGTACAGCCCCGGGCCGGCGGGCGACGTCTACATGCCCTACGACTCGCTGGGCTACGGCTACGCGAAGACCTGGTGCAACGACGACTCGGCCTGGTTCTACGTCAAGGTCTACAAGGCCACGGGCACCAACCACTGCGGTGGCTACGTGCTCGAGATGTCGAACGGCGTGTACAAGGGTTCGTCGAGCCGCCGAGGCTACAACTACAACGGCCAGAACCAGGCGAGCCCGAAGCCTCAGTAGGACCCGACACAGCTCGCGACGCGACCGGCCGGCCCCACCGCGCCGGTCGCGCTCGTCTTGGCGCGGGGCCACCTGCGCCCCTCAGCTCAAGCGCGGGAGCGGCTCGGCCCACCGCCCTCACGTAGCTCGTTGACGCGGGAGGGCCCCTGGACCTCCGCCGACCGGGGACCGAACCAGCGCGGTCCAAGCACGATCGCACTGGTCCGGTCCCTTTTTTTCATGTTGGGGGGACGGAGCGCGCGCCCCAGCCCGCCAAGTCGGGCTGCCCCTCCGCGTGGGGGCGCTGCCCGGTCTCCAACAGGATCGCCACGAAGCTGCACCGAGTTGGCCGGCCCTGGATCGGTCCCGGCGTCCTCGACGGGTGGCTGCGCCGCTGACAGAATGCCCGCGTGACCGCCCGAGGCGACCCATGTGCCGCCGACGGAACCCAGCCGGGATGGCGGAATCGGTAGACGCAAGGGACTTAAACTCCCTCGAGGCCAGGCCTCGTGCCGGTTCGACCCCGGCTCCCGGCACCACACAGCAGCCATGCTGGCCCCGCAGCCCCCCCACAGCCGCTACCGGGCGGCCTCGGCGGGCCCTGCCATGACGACGCCCGCCCGGCGCACAGAGCGCCGTGTGCCGACCGCGTCTCGACGGTGACCGTCCCCGCGCGTCGCTCTACGACTGGGGTCGCAGGCATCCGCGCCCGATCGGCCTCCTGCGGCGAGGGCCTGTCGCTGGGGAACGCGCTGCCTGCCATCTCAGGGTCGCCGCCTGCAGACACGTCGCGCTGTACTCCAGCCGCGCCCGCCCTCCAGTTGGGCGCGCCCTGCAGCAGCGCCCGCCGTCCAGCTGCCGCCCCGCCCGCCGCGCCCGTCCTCCAGCTGGGCCCGCCCTCCAGTAGCGCCCGCCCTCCAGCAGCGCCCGCCCTCCAGCAGCGCCCGCCCTCCAGTAGCGCCCGCCCTCCAGTAGCGCCCGCCCTCCAGCTGCGCCCGCCCTTCACCTGCCCCGCCAACCGCCCCTGAAACCTCCCCACAGACGCCCCCTGGTCCAGCCCTGGATCGACCCCGCTGCGGGCGCAAGCGCCCTGCCACAGGAAAGCCCAGTCAAAATCGCCAACGACATCAACCAGATCTGAAAAAGCGCCCATCACGCTGAAAAAAGATCCAAAAAGCGCTTG
>JAUIAC010000252.1 GCA_030425545.1 bacterium
GATGGGACCCTCGTGCAGCCCCTCGAGGGCCGACGCCAGCTCCAGCGGCTCGCCCGTGTCGTTGCGGACGTGGATGTTCAGCGCCCCCGGCTTGGGCGGCGCAGCGCCGCGCGTCCCCAGCTGCGCCCCGTAGCGCCACGGCCGACCCGAGCGCCGGCCGACCAGCTGCACCTTGTGATCCCCCGGCGGCAAGCCCAGCACCGTGACCTTGGCGCCGGGCGCGACGTCGCCGTAGCTCTGGTGGTTGACGATGACGTGGGCGGGCTCCCGCAGCGGGTTGGGCACCACCAGCCCCGCAGGCACGGGCGGCAGCACCACCGTCGAGCGGCCGCCGTGCTTGAGGGTCACCCGCAGGGCGAACACGTCGCGGCTGCGGACGCCGGTCGCCAGCAAGGCGTGCGTGCCGGTGACCAGGGGGCCCAGCAGGCGGGACGAGCCGCGCTTGAGCGCCCCGAGCGCGCTGCCGGCCCAGACCAGCATCCGCGGCTCGCCGCTGCGGTTGACCACGCGCACGTAGCCGCCGGGCGGCACCAGCTCGATGGTGCGATCGCGGACGTGGCGCAGGCTCACGTGGGCCTCGTACTGCCACTCGTCGCCGCGCGCGACGAGGTAGTGCACCTCCTCCACGTCGACCTTCAGCGCCAGGGTGGCGCCACGCCGGAGGGGCTGCCAGGGGCCGTCGTTGACCTTGATGGTCACGCCGGGCCCGGGGTTGATGAAGCGCAGCGTCGCCGGCGACGCGGGCTTGGGCGCGCCCTGCCCTGCCGCCGGGGGCTGATCACCCTTCTGGGGCGTGGTGGCGGCGCCCTTTTCGCCCTCGCTCGCCGAGCTCGGCGACGGCAGCGCCACCAGGGCGGCGAGCCCGCAGACCACGGCGGCCGCGAAGACACGACGGACCCGAATCAACGAGGGCTTGGCCTGCGCAGCGGCGGGCCGGGGCGCACGAGGGAGCATGAGAGTCGGGGTCAAGGTCGGCCTCCAGGGCGTGAACCCTACAACGGCCTGCCGGCTCCGGCCATTCCGCCGGTCCCGCCAGCTCAGGCCGCGTCGCGCTCGAAGAGCATCTCGACGAAGAGCTTCGGGTCGAAGTCGCGCAGGTCGCTCATCTGCTCGCCGACGCCGATCAGCTTCACGGGGATGCCCAGCGTCTCGGCGATGGCGAGGATCACGCCGCCCTTGGCCGTGCCGTCGAGCTTGGTCAGGGCGATGGAGGTGACCTCGATGGACTCACCGAACTGCTTGGCCTGCTGCACCGCGTTCTGGCCCATGGTGGCGTCGAGCACCAGCAGCACCTCGTCGGGCGCGCCCTCGTGGCACTTGGCGACCACGCGCCGCACCTTCTGCAGCTCGGCCATGAGGTTGGCGTTGGTGTGCAGCCGACCCGCGGTGTCGCAGATGACCATGTCGTAGCCCTCGGCCTTGCCCTTCTCGATGGCGCCGTAGCACACGCTGGCGGGGTCCTGACCTTCCTTGCCGCGGAAGATGTCGACGCCGGCGCGCTTGCACCACACCTCAAGCTGATCCACGGCCGCCGCGCGGAAGGTGTCGCCCGCCGCGATGAGGACCTTGCGCCCCTCGCCAGCGTAGCGGTGCGCCAGCTTGCCGATGGTGGTCGTCTTGCCGCTGCCGTTGACGCCCACCACCATCAGCACCGCGGGATCACGGGACTTGGGCAGGTTGAGCTCACCGGTGGCCACCTTGGCGAGCATGGCCAGGCTCTCGTCTTGGAGCGTGTCCCACACCTTGTCGGCGTCGCCGAGCTCCTGCTTGGACAGCGCCTTCTTCAGCGCGCTGAGCAGGGCCTCCGTGGCGTTGACGCCCAGGTCGGCGCGGTAGAGCACCTCTTCGATCTGGTCGAGCAGGTCTTCGTCGATCTGCTTGCCGGCGAAGAGCTTGCCCAGGCGGGCGACGAAGCCCTCCTTGCGAGTCTTGCTGAGGCCGCCGCGGACCTTGTCGCGGGCCTCTGCGTCCTGCGCGCCCATGGCCGCGGCCTGACGCAGCGCCTCGAGGGCGGCCTCCTGGCCCGCGGCCTCCTTGGCGGCGGCCTCGGCTTCGGCGGCAGCGGCGGCGGCCTCGGCGAGGCGCTCCTGCTCGGCGAGGTCGACAGCGTCGAGACGCTCGGCCTTGCCGTCTGCGGTGACCTTGATGCCGCCGCGCGCCGCCCGACGCAGCGCCTTGGCGGTCCGCCGCGCCTCCTGGTCCGCCGTGGCGACCTTGGCCTTGGCCTGCGGCGGCGCCTCGACCCGCGACACGCCGGAGGGCCCGGGACCGCGCTTCTTGCGGGTGAGCAGGTAGCCGGCCACGCCCAGGAAGGCGAAGAAGCCGAGCACGATCAACACGCCGGTGAGGTCGGCGGCGGGCTCACCGCTGGCCTGAGCCAGGAGCAGGAGAGACGACGAGGAGGACAGGGAGAACATGGTCAGGTCCGGAGGCTGTCGGTGGGAGGGTGCGGGCTGGCCGCGCGGCGCGGGCGCGAGTGCGGGGACATGCGACGAAGGCCACCCCGCAGCGACGACGCCGGTCGGCGGCTTGTCTCATGGATCGCCGCCAAGGTCACCAGCCCCGCAGGTCTCGGCGGGCTCGGCGGGCTCGGCGCGTCCGGAGCTCAGGGCTTGCAGACCGCGTTGGCCTTGCCCGGCGTGCCCTTCTTGCCGGCGCTGCCGTAGGTCACGGTGGCCGCGCACCAGCTCTTCGCGCTGTCGTTGGCCTTGGGGTCGAGCTTGCCGGCGCTCAGCTGCCAGGAGACGCCGAGCACCACGCTGTCCTTGGGGTACGTCACCGCGTCGAGGGTGGTCTTGCCGGACTTGACGGCGACGTCGCCGCCGTTGTTGCCCAGGCCAACGGTGGTCTGCACGTAGTCCACCGGCGCGCCGTGGTTCTTGCCTGTGTCCTTGGTCCGACCGATGACGAAGTGGGCGCCCGGCTTGAGCGCGATCGCCTTGCCCTTGCCGTCGATCTTGGCCTGGGTGCTGCCCTTGTAGACGAGGACCAGCCCGTCGAGGTTGAGCGTCTTCTGGCTGATGTTGGTCAGCTCGATCCACTCGCCCTCGTCGGCGCCGGACTTGCTCCGCACCATCAGCTCGCTGACCACCAGATCGCCCACCTCGGGCTTGGCCGGCTTGTCCCCCGCGCAGGCGCCGGCCTTGCACTGGCCGCCGGTGCCGCACGCCTGCCCGTCGGGCAGGTTCTTGCCGGCGACGCACTTGCCGGCGGTGCACTGGCCCTGGTCGGTGCAGGCGTTGCCGTCGTCACAGGGCGCCCCCGCGGCCGTGGGTTTGCTCACGCACTTGCCGGTCTTGGCGTCGCACGCGTCGACCGTGCAGCTGTCGCCGTCGTCGCAGGGCGCAGCCGGGGCGCCGCAGGTCGAGCCGGTGGCGTCGCTGCAGGGCGCGTTGGCGTCGCCGTCCATGCGCACCAACCAGACCCCCGTGGGCTGGGAGGCAGTGCCCATGCGGGAGGCCACCAGCATGCCCTCCGGGTCCACCTCGCTGCCGTCGGTGGCGAAGACGTCCAAGGCCGGCAGCCCCAAGGTGCGGGTGAACTCGGCCTTGCCGGTCTCGTCGGCGCCCTGCACCCAGGCGCGCCACTTGCCGCCGCTGGCGAGGGTCGCGCCCACCGCGATGACGCCGGCGGTGCCCGTGGTCGACTCGACCGCAAACACGCGGTCAAGGCGGTCCTGCTGTCCCTTGCCCTGCCAGGTCTGCCAGAGCTGCTTGCCGGTCGCGTCGTAGCGCGCCAGCCAGGCGTTCAGCCCGCCGGAGCCCGGGCCGTTGCCCACCACGTAGGCGTCACCCGCCTCACTCAGGGTCACGTCGGCCGCGAGGCTCACGCCTGTGAGCGCGGTCTGCCAGGGCGCCGCGCCGCCCACGCCAGCGCCACCGAGCCAGCCACCGCCAGCGGCGACACCGGCCACGCGCACGCCGTGCTTGGCCGTCGCGGCCATGCCGTGGACGGCCGCGATGCCCACCGGCAAGGTCCAGCTGGTGCCGACCTTCACGCCGCTCTGGGTCACGGTCCACACCTGGGCGACGGTCTTGCCGCCCACCTGCACCGCCGCGGCGACCTGTGCGCCCGCGCCGAGCGGCGTCAGCGCCACCGGCCCCTTGAGCCCGGCGCTCTGCAGCCCCTGCGCGTCGAGGACGCCGTGGTTCCACAGCGGCTTGCCCGCAGCGTCGAACGCAGCCACCCAAGCCTGGTTTTGCGCCGTCGCAGCGGCCTGCAAGCCCACGGCCACCACACCGCCACCGTCGGCGCGCGTGACGTCGTGCACGTCGACGTTGGTCTCGGTGCAGCTGCCGCAGAGCTTGGCTGTCCAGGGGAGGGTCTCCAGCGGTGCGCCCAGGTCGGCGCTGCGCTGGAGCGTCCCGGCGGCGAGCCACACCGTCTGGCCCTGCACCGCCACGCGCGGCCGGGCCACGGCGTCACTGGTCTGCTGATGCCACGGCGTGACCAGGCACGTCGCGGGCGGGTTCACCACCGAGCCGCAGAGCGCCTTGAAGTCCGAGCAGCAGTCTCCGAGGTTCTCGCACGCGGCGTCGCACTGGCAGCTGGCGCTGCCATCGTAGTCGCCACACTTGCCCTTGCAGGAGCCCGCCGGCTTGGGGCAGTCCTTGACGCAGTTGGTCGACGTCTCGCCGGTCTCACACTTGCCGTTACCGCACACGGGGCCGGTGCCCTTGCAGAAGTTGTCGTAGTCCTTGCAGCAGTCGTCGAAGTCCTTGCACTCCGAGTCGCACTGACACGCGGCGTTGGCGTCGTAGTCGCCGCACTTGCCCTTGCAGGAGTTGGCCGAGCCGCCGCTGCAGTCCTTGGGGCACGAGCTCGCCGTCTCGCCGCTGTCGCATGTGCCGTCGCCGCAGGTGCCGCCGCTCTTGCAGTCCTTGGGGCAGGTCTTGCTGGTCTCGCCGCCGCTGCACTTGCCGTCGCCGCAGGTGCCGCCCTTGCACACCGTGACCTTGTCGTTCTTGGAGCAGTCGAAGTCGTCGCAGTCGGTGTAGCCGTCGGTGTCGTTGTCCTTGCCGTCGCTGCAGCTGGCGTTGTCCTTCTCTTCCTTGCTGTTGCCGCCCTTGCACACGGTGACGTTGTCGCCGTTGAAGCACGACGCGTCGTCGCAGTCGGTGTAGCCGTTGTCGTCGTTGTCCTTGCCGTCGGAGCACGAGGTGTCGTCGCCCTCGAGCGGGCTGCCGGTGCCGCCGCACACGGTGACGCCGATGCCGGTGCTGCACGAGAGGTCGTCGCAGTCGGTCTTGCCGTCGAGATCGTTGTCGATGCCGTCTTCGCAGAACTTGTCGGTGTTCTCGGAGACCACGGCCCCGGTGTCGACCCAGCCGTCACTCTTGGGTCCCGTGTCGGTGCCGCCGGTGTCGACCTGGGCGCCCGTGTCGGCCTGGGCGCCGGTGTCGGCCGCGAGCGTGTCCGCAGCGCCCACGGTGTCCGCACCGCCGGTCGCGGTGGGCTCGGTGCACGCCGCGGCGACGAGCCCCAGGGCGACGAGCCCCACGTGGAGAGCGCGGGCAGACCTGGGACGCAGGGTGGTGGGCAGAAGGGCGTTGACGCGGACAGACATGGACGGCTCCCAGTGCGAGGGGCGCGGAGTCTGTACGTGTCCCCCGCCGCTAGGCAAGCCTTCGTTTTGTCGAGCGCGTCTCCATGCATGCACAGACTCGGGCGGAGCGCAGCGCCGCGACCCGGCCAGACGCGCGCCGTCTACGGCGCACAGCCGATGAGCGCGGTGAGGTCGTCGAGGATGACCTGCGGGTGGTTGTACATGTCGAAGCCGATCGCGGAGCTGGAGTAGAAGAGGCGCCACTTGCCCTCAGGATCGACCACGACCGTCACCCGGCTGGCGAAGAGCTGCGACGACGACTTGGCGGCGCCGTAGTAGAGCGCGAGCTCGCGCTTGGTGTCGCTCCACAGCGGGAACTTGAAGGACTCTGCCTCGATGAACTTGGCGTTCTTGGCCGGCTTGTCGAAGCTCACTCCGACGATCTGAACACCCAGCTTGGCGAACTTGTCTTGGCGGTCGCGGAACCCGCAACCCTCGGCGGTTCAACCCGCTGTCTGGGCAGCCGGGTAGAACCACATCACCGTCCACTTGCCCTTGACGCTGGCGACGTCGACCGCTGCGCCGGTGTGATCCAGCACGTTGGAGGCCGCCGCCAGCGCCTCGAAGGCCTTGGGCTTGCCGCTGGTCGCCACCTCGCTGCAGGGCGTCGCCGAAGCGGTGTCGGCCGCAGCGGCGCTGTCGCCGCCCGCCGCGCTGTCGGCTGCGCCGGCGTGTCCGTCGGCCGTGGCGACGTCTGCGCCGCCGTGCCCGGCTGCGGCGTCCCCGGCCTGGGCCGCGTCGCCGGCGACGGCATCGCCCTGGGCCGCGTCGGCGGGGACGGCCGCGTCGAGCGGCGCAGCGCCGCCCGATGCCGCAGCGCCGGAGCCGCTACAGCCCCAGAGCGCTCCGAGCCCGAGGGCCGCAGCGAGCGTCACCGTGATGACGCGAAAGGTGGGTCGAGCTGTCATGGTCTGGCCTCCGTGTGGGCGTGCACCATACCCGGCAGAGCGGTCGCCTGTGCAAGGGCAAAGTGCGCAAGCGCCCCCGGCGGCGCGGCTCTGGCCACCCAACGCTCGCTTGACGACGGGCCGGCTCGCTCCGACCATCCGCCGCCGTGCTCGCCGGAGGGCGCGAGCGCCCTGCCCCCCACCTCGGAGCTTCAGCATGCCGAACGCCCACGTCCGCGCCGACGGAACGCCCCACAAAGTCCTCGTGGCCAACCGCGGCGAGATCGCCTGCCGGGTGATCCGGGCCTGCCGCGAGCTCGGCTTGCCGACGGTGGCCGTGTACAGCGAGGCCGACGCCGACGCCGTGCACACCTGGCTGGCGGACGAGCGGGTGCTGCTGGGCGGCGCCAACTCCACCGACAGCTACCTGCGCGGCGACCGCGTGCTGGCCGCGTGCGCCGAGCTGAACGTGACGCTGATCCACCCCGGCTACGGCTTCCTCAGCGAGAATCCCGACTTTCGCGACGCATGCGACGCGGCGGGGGTCGGCTTCGTCGGGCCGGGCGCCCATGCCATGCGGCAGATGGGCGTCAAGACCCTGGCCCGCGAGACCATGCAGGCGGCGGGCGTACCGGTGGTGCCGGGGACCGACACAGGCCTGGCCGACGGCGCCGCGGCCCGCGAGATGGCCGAGAACATGGGCTACCCGGTGATGCTGAAGGCGGCGTCCGGCGGCGGCGGCAAGGGCATGCGCCTGGTCCGCGAGGGCGACGACATCGTCGCGGCCTTCGAGGGTGCGCAGCGCGAGGCGGCGGCCTACTTCGGCGACGACACGGTCTACATCGAGAAGTTCATCGAGCGGCCGCGCCACGTCGAGGTCCAGGTCCTGGCGGACACCCACGGCAACACGGTGCACGTCTTCGACCGCGAGTGCTCCGTGCAGCGCCGCAATCAGAAGGTCATCGAGGAGTCGCCAGCCCCGCACCTGAGCGACGCCACCCGGCACGCCATGGGCGCCGTGGCGGTGCAGGCTGCGCGCGCGGTGGACTATGTCGGCGCGGGGACCATCGAGTTCCTGGTCGACCCGGACGAGAACTTCTACTTCCTGGAGATGAACACGCGCCTGCAGGTGGAGCACCCGGTCACCGAGCTGGTCACCGGCATCGACCTGGTGGTGGAGATGCTGCGGGTGGCCATGGGCGCCCCGCTGAGCGTCGCGCAGGGCGACATCCAGCAGCGCGGTCACGCCGTGGAGTGCCGCATCTACGCCGAGGATCCGGCGCAGAACTTCATGCCCTCCCCTGGCACGCTGCACGTCTACCGCCCGCCGCTGGGCCCCGGCGTGCGGGTCGACGACGGCTGCGTCGAGGGCGGCGAGATCCCGCGCTTCTACGACCCGATGATCGCCAAGATCAGCACCTGGGGCAGCGACCGCGAGCGCGCCATCGCGCGCATGGACGCGGCGCTCAGCGAGTTCGAGATCGGCGGCATCGCGCACAACGTGCCCTACCTGAGGTGGGTCATGGAGAGCGCGCAGTTCCAGGGTGGCCGCTACGACACCGGCATCGTCGCGCAGCTGGGCGACTTCGTGCCGCCGACGCCGGGCGAGGGGGGCGCCGACGACCCAGCTGGCGACGCTGCGTGGGTCCTGGCGGCGCTCTTGGCGCAGCGGGCGGGGCCCGCAGCGGTGGCGTCCCAAGGCGCGGCGAGCGAGAGCGCGTGGAAGCGGGCCTCCCGCACGTGGATCGTGGGTCGGTGACCCCGGAGCGGCGTGCACGGGGGACCCGAGACGTGCGCCGAGACGTGCGCGGAGACGTGCGCGGAGACCTGAGCCGACCCGCACAGCGGAGACGGAGTGGCCGCGAGGCCGAAGGGAGCGACAGATGCCGTGGATCATCACTGAGGGCGAAGGCGCCGACGCGCGCGAGCGCAGCGTCACGGTGCGCAACGACGACGGCGAGCGGGCCGAGGTCGAGATCGACGG
>JAUIAC010000253.1 GCA_030425545.1 bacterium
CCGCGCAGGAAGACGCGCTGGTCGCCTCGCCCGACGCGGTCACCGGCGCCCTGCTGCCCCTGATCCGCGCCGACAAGCGCGGCGCCGCCCACGCCATGCGGGTGCTGCTGCGTCGGAACTTCGGCGCCGACGGCTTCGTCGCGGGCGCGGAGACCGTGACCGAGGGCGTGGTGCGCCTGGACTTCCAGCTCGACGACACGCCCCACGCGTGCGCCCTGCTGCTGGCCGAGCTCTCCCCCACCGACACGGTGGCTCGCGCCGCGGCGGTCTTGCAAGCCCACGGCGAGGCCAGCTCCGACCCGACGCCGACCGACCTGGAGCTGTTGATCCCCGGCGCGCAGAGCGGGGGCGTGGACGACGACGCCCTGCTCGGTGCGGTGTCGACCCACTTCGGCCCCGGGACCGGGCTGCAGCGCGTCACGCTGACCTGGGCGCAGGGGCGCAAGGGCACCAGCGTGCGGCTGCGCACCTACCGCCGCGACCCGGCCGAGCCTGGCCAAGGCGACGGCGCTTGGCGCGAGGACGCGCTCCTGCGCGACATCCACCCCGCGTACGCCCGCCGCTTCGAGCTGCACCGGCTCAACGGCTTCCACCTGCAGCGCATCGACTCGCCGGACCCGGTCTACGCCTTCATGGGCGTGGCCAAGGACAACCCGCGCGACGAGCGCATCTTCGCCTTCGCCGGGGTGCGCAGCGTGCCCGACGCCGCCACCAGCGCCGCGGATCCGACCAGCCTCTGGGAGCTGGAGCGGGCCTTCTACGAGGGGCTGCGCGTCATCCGCGAGACGCAAAGCCGGCGCGACGTGCGCAAGCGCCTGCACTGGAACCGGCTGACCCTGTACGTGCGTGAGCCCGTGGCCATGAGCTACGAGGACATCTGCGGGCTGAGCCACAAGCTCGACGGCGCCGCCGACGGCCTGGGCCTGGAGAAGGCGGTGGTCCGCTGCCGCATGTGGCAGTCCAGCGCGTCGGAGTCTGCCCCCCAGGGCGAGCGCGAGCTGAAGAACGTGGCGGTGGTCATCGCCCGGCCCGGCAAGCACCGCCTGCAGGTCAGCCTGCACGAGCCCACGGACCGGCCGGTCCGGGCCATGAGCGACTTCGCCATGAACGTGGTGCGCGCGCGTCGCTTCGGGCTGGTGTACCCCTACGAGCTGATCCGCATGCTCACCGGCGAGCGCTCGGGCACCGACCACGCCCTGCCCCACCCGCACCTGCGCAGCGGCACCTTCACCGAGTACGACCTGAGCGCGCCCGACAGCTTGGCGCTGGAGCCCGTGCAGCGGCCCTACGGCGCCAACACCGCGGCGGTGGTCGTGGGCACGCTCCGCAACCCCACCGACAAGCACCCCGAGGGCATCACCCGCGTGCTCATCGTCAACGACCCGACCCAGGCCATGTGCGCGCTGGCCGAGCCCGAGTGTCGGCGTGTGTTGGGCGCGCTGGCCCTGGCGAAGCGGCTGCAGGTGCCGGTGGAGTGGGTGTCGATCAGCGCCGGCGCCAAGATCGCCATGGACAGCGGCACCGAGAACCTGGACTGGACCGCGCGGGTGCTGCGAGGGCTGGTGCAATACACCCAGGACGGCGGCGTGGTGCACGTCATCGTCGCGGGCGTGAACGTGGGCGCGCAGAGCTACTGGAACGCCGAGGCGACCATGCTCATGCACACCCGTGGCCTGCTGATCATGACCGCCGACGGGTCGTGCGTGCTCACCGGCAAGAAGGCCCTCGAGGTCTCGGGCTCGGTCGCCGCCGAAGACGAGCGCGGCATCGGCGGCTGGGAGCGCGTGATGGGCCCGAACGGCCAGGCGCAGCTCTTCGCGCGGGACCTGGGCGAGGCCTACGGGCTGCTCATGGAGCACTACCGCTTCACGTGGACCGATCCCAAGGAGGCGCGGCCGCGCCGGCGGCTGACCAGCGACGACCCCATGCGCGACATCGGCGCTTCGCCCTACGTGCCGGGGGGACGCGCGCCGGAGGACGCGGGGGACTTCGCCACCGTGGGCGAGATCTTCAGCCTGGAGACCAACCCGGGGCGCAAGCGGCCCTTCGACGTCCGCGCGGTCATGCGCGCCGTCATCGACACCGACGGGGGCCAGCTCGAGCGCTTCAGCGGCATGAGCGAGGGCGAGACCGCGGTGGTGTGGGACGCTCACTTGGGCGGGTTCCCGGTGTGTGTGGTGGGCTTCGAGTCGCGGCCGCTGCGGCGGCGCGGGCGCATCCCGACCGACGGGCCCGACACGTGGACCGGCGGGACGCTCTTCCCGCAGTCGAGCAAGAAGGTGGCGCGCGCCATCAACGCGGCGTCGGGCAACCGGCCGGTGGTGGTGCTGGCCAACCTGAGCGGCTTCGACGGCAGCCCTGAGTCGCTGCGGCGGCTGCAGCTGGAGTACGGCGCCGAGATCGGCCGCGCGGTGGTCAACTTCGACGGGCCCATCGTGTTCGTGGTCATCGGCCGCTACCACGGCGGCGCCTATGTGGTCTTCAGCAAGGCGCTGAACCCGCAGCTGAGCGCGCTGGCCTTGAAGGGCAGCTACGCCTCGGTCATCGGCGGTGGCCCGGCGGCGGCGGTGGTGTTCCCGCGCGAGGTGCGCGCCCGAGCGGCCCGCGACGAGCGCGTGCTGGCGGCCAAGGCGGCGATGAAGGCGGCCGCGCCGGCCGACAAGCCGCGGCTCCGCGAGCAGCTGAACAAGCTCACGGCCAAGGTGACCTTGGAGATGCAGGGGCAGGTGGCCGAGGAGTTCGACGGCATCCACACGGTGGAGCGCGCGGTGGAGGTGGGCTCGCTGGACGCGGTCATCGCGCCGGAGGAGCTGCGTCCGGCCATCATCGCGCGGCTCGAGGCGGGGCTCGCGGCGGCGCAGTCGCAGATGCCCGGCGTGCCGGGGTTTGTGGTGGCTTGAGGGTCGGGCTCACGGAGGTGCCGGGCGACGCGTTGGCGCCGCAGCGTGGGTGCCTGGCGAGGCAGGCTCGTCGTGGTCGGTGCGCTGGAGCGACAGAATGTCGCGTATTTCCCCCGGCGAGCTGAGCGACAAGATGTCGCGTATGCGCAGGGGCGAGCTTGGCGACACGCATCGCGTCGCCCGCTCAGCGCTTGCGGTGCGCACCCACGCGCTGGGGCATGGCGGCCTGGATGCGCTCCGGAGAGATCGGGGCCTCCTCACCGAGGATGCGCGCCTTGGCCCAGCTGTAGCGGTCGTTGCCCCAGATCAGCTCCCCGTCGACCTCAAACGTGGGCACCCCGAATACGCCCGCCGCGATGGCGGCCTTCGTGGCGGCGCGGAGGTCGGCCTTGTGCAGCTGGGCGGTGGCCCACAGCCCCTCGCCGTCGAGCTCGGCCTGGTCCAAGGCGTCGACGAGCACGGTCGGGTCGGCCAGGTCGCGACCCTGCTGCCAGCCGGCCGCAAAGAGGGCGTCGAGCACCCGGGCCTGGTCGTCGCCCGCCACCTCCGGCAGCGCCAGCCGCAGCGCGCCGAGGGGGTTGAAGGGGTGCTGCTCCGGCGTGCGGAAGGGCACGCCGAGGGCGTCGGCGGCGCGGATGCAGTCGCGGATCAGAAAGCGCGCCTTGGGCGGGATCTCCGCGGGGCCCAGGTGGCCGTGCGCCTGCAAGAGCCCTGCGAAGAGGACCGGCTGCACGCGCACGGGGAGCGCGTCGCGGCGGACCTGGACCCAGGTGAGGTAGGCGTAGGGCGAGATGAGGTCGAGGTAGAGCGTGGCCATGGAGGTCCTGGGAGCTGGGCGCGAGGGCTCGTTCGCCAGCGCAGGTCGCACACGACCCTCCCTCTGGCCCGTCCCGAGCGCAAGCGGCGACCCGTCGTAGGCCCGGCGTGCCGGCCAAGACCAGCGCAGCGCGACCGCGCACACTCGAGCCCGCTCGTCACCGTGCGCGCGCAGCAGGCCGCTGCGCTTCCCAGCCCGGTTCCCCGACCCGGCTTCCCGGCCGGGCTTCCCAGCCCGGTTTCCCAGCCCGACCTCCCTGCGCCGCGTGGACCCCATGCTGGCTTCCCCTATCCTCGACGCCGGCCTGCCCATGGCGGCCGGCCGCCGCCGCTGACGAAGCCAGGAGTCCGTTGATGTCCACATTCCCACCCGCCATGCCCCACGGACCGCTGCTGCCAATTCAGGAGGACGTCTGGTGGCTCACTGGCAGCGTCGACTTCAAGCCGCTTGTGCGCCTGGCTCGCAACATGGTGGTGCTGCGCCAGGGCGACGAGCTTACCCTGGTCAACGCGGTGCGCCTCAACGAGGCCGGGCTGGCGGCGCTCGACGCGCTCGGCACCGTACGCCACGTGATGAAGATCGGCGTGCACGGCATGGACGACGCGTTCTATGCCGATCGCTACGGCGCCCGGCGTTGGAGTGTCGCCGCGCTGCGCAGCGCCGACGAGCTGCCCGTGGCCGACCTGCAGCCCTTCTTCTTCGAGCAGACGGTCGCCCCCGAGGCGGCGCTGCTCCTGGCCCGCGACGGCGGGCTGCTGCTGACCTGCGACAGCGTGCAGCACTGGGCGCCAAGCGACCTGATGTCGCCCGTCACGAAGCTGCTCACAGGCGTGATGGGCTTCCAGAAGCCCGCGCAGATCGGGCCTCCGTGGCGCAAGCGCATGACGCCCAAGGGCGGCTCGCTCCGAGGCGACTTCGAGCGGCTGGCCGCCCTGCCCTTCGAGCGGCTCGTGGGTGCCCACGGCGGTGTGCTCGAGGCCAACGCAGCGGCCGTGCTTCGGCGGTCGATCGAGCGGGAGTTCGGCGCGCGTTAGCCGGACGGCTCGCCCGTGCACACGCCTGCAGGGACCTAGCAGACTGCGCCTTTTCTCCGTTCTTGCGGCCACGCCGGTCAGTCTGCTGGGAAGGGGAAGCCACGGCTTGCCGTGGCTGGGGGCGCTCGTAGGTGTCGTGCCAGTTCGCTGTCGCGACCAGGCAGTTCAGCATCTACCGCGCCCGTTTCCTTTGGCTGCGCCTCAGGGGGCTTGCTCCCCCAAGAGACAGAAAAGCTAGCAGATTGCGGCGACAATCAACTGCGCCGCAGTCTGATAGGGTGGAGCGATCTCGACCGCGGCGCCGATGCTGTCTCGTCAGCTCACGCGCTCGGCTCAGCCCCACGAAGGACCTCGCCATGACCCAGCTCCCCGACGCGGACAAGGCCGCGAACGCCGCGCAGGCGCAGCGCGGCGCGCGAGCGCTGCTGCGGGCCGCCAGCGGGGCCGTAGTCTTCTCCTTCGTCGGCTGCTTCGGCGGAAAGGGTGGTCCCGAGGGCAGCCGCTACCGCGACTGCGGCGACGTCACGATCGCGCCGGTCGACGCCGCGGTCCCCAGCGACGTCGACGCCTCCGACCCCTTCGCCGTCTCCGCGTGGCGGCATGAGCAACAGGTGTGCAGGGAGCAAGCAGCAGTCAACGGGCGCGCCGGTGACGACGCCACGGCGGACGCCGGCGCGAGCGACGACGCTGGGCGCGCCACGCCCGACACGACGGTCACCGCAGACGCCGCCAAGGACGAGTGACCGTGCCCCCTTCGCCAGCGACGGCCGAGCCCTTCTCGCTCGACCTCCACGGCGGCGCCGTGTTTGGCCTTTACGCGCAGGAGCGGCCCGACGTCGACACGTGGCCGTGGGGAGACCTGCCGGCTCCGCCGCAGGCCGAGGCCCTGGCGCTCTGTCGCTGGTGGACCGACATGGCGTTGCAGGAGTACGCGGCCGCCGCGGCCCAGGCTGAGGTCGCGCGGCTCGCGCTCCGCGCCGGCGCTCCCCTGGACCTGACGGCGCTGGTGTCTCTCTTCCCCTTTGACGAGCTGGTGCACACCGAGCTCTGCGTCCGGGTGGCCAACGGGTGTGGCGGCGCCGTCGACCTGCGCTTCGATCGCGAGGCGGTGCTGGGGCGGCTCCGGGCCACGACCGACGCGCCGGCCGCGGACCTCGCCCACGCGGCCATGGCCCAGCTCTGCGTGGCCGAGGGCGTGACGTCGGAGCATGTCCGGGCGCGCCACGCTGCGGCGGGGGCCCCCCTGCTCCGCGAGATCTGGGGTCGCATGGCGCGGGACGAGGCCAGGCACGCGCGGGGTGGCTGGCTGCTCCTGGAGTGGGCGAGCGCCCACCTCGACGACGAGGAGCGCGCTGCCGTGACGGCGACGGGGCGGCGCGCCCTGGACATGGCGCGCGGCGCCGCCAGCGCGGTGGCGGCGCTCAGCGAGGACGTGTTCTCGACCTGGTCCGTCTTCGGCAGCGGCGGCCACCCGTCCTATGCCGCCGAGGCCCGCGCCGCGCAGCGCGCCGTGGCCGCCCGGCTGGATCGCTGGGCGCGCGGCGACCTCGACCAGGGCGACGTCTGAGAGGGCGCGCTCAGCCGACCCGTCAGAGCCGACCGGAGGGTCACGGCGCCGGCTCAGCCACGTCGTGGAGCGCGGTGGCTTCGCGGCCGCAGGGCCCGACCACCCGCACGTCGACCCGCTGCGGCTGACCCTTGACCAGCACGCGAATGCCACCGCGCGAGAGCGCCCCCGAGGCCTCCTGCCGGAGCGACGCAGCGAGGCTGGTCTGGACCACCGAGAGCCGCAGCTGCCCCGGGTCGTCCGGATCCGGCTCAAACGCCCGAAAGAAGGCCTTGTAGTGCCCACCGGTGACGCCAGGGTTGACCACACGCACACCCAAAAACACGTGAAAGGTGTCCGCGGCCTGCACCGGCGTCCCCTCGTAGAGCTTCAGCTGAGCGCCGGGAGCGAGCGCCTCGAACGCCGTCTCGCCGGTCCCGATCTGCACCTCGATCGGCCCTGTCGGAGCGCAGGTCGCGCTCAGCGCAGGCGCCGCCTCCCCGCAGGACTCCGGGTCTCGTTCGCACAGCTCAAAGGTGTTGAGATCGACCATGCAGCCCGCTGCGAGCGTCAAGGCGACAAGGAGCGCGATGCGCGGGCGTGTCATGGACGTCAAAACGACCACCCCACCTGCACGTGGCCGATGACCTGCGAGCTCCACGACGTGATGCGACCCGTCTGTCCCAGCGGCACCAGGGTGCTCACCACCAACCCGCCGCCAACGCCTGCGTCGACGGTGAGTCCCATGGGCCACACCCAGGTCACTCCGACCAGACCGCCCGCGAGCCCACCGGTCACGGGCTGGGCGGGCGCCGACACGTAGAGCCAGCGTCCGCTCCCGGCCGCCCACAGTCGGAGCCCGGGCAGCTGCCACAGTCGACGACGCACCTGCAGGCCGACGTGCCCGGTCCAGCGACCGTCGATGAGCGTGAGGCCTCGCACCTCGCGCGTGGACCACCACCGCGTGGTGCCGCGGCCCAAGCCCACGAGCGCGCGGACGGACCAGGCGCCGGCGAGGTGGCGCTCCACGGCGACGTCCACGACGCCGACGGCGGCGGGCAGGACCGACCACCCGAGGGACCAGCGCCGCGCGGCACGCTCAGGCGCGGCGCGGTCATCTCGGGCAGGGTCCGGGCGCGCCGCAGGGACGCCGCGGGTCGGCGACGCGCCCGTCGGCGTTGCGTGGTGCCGAGGCGCACGGTCTTGGGCCGCGCGGACCTGGGCCGCGCTGGCTGGGGCCGACGGCGCAGCGCCACAGGTGACGAGCACGAGCCCGAGCCCGGCCAGCAGCGCGCGCGGAGTGAACGCGCGCCACAGCGCCCGCTGCCTGCGGCCGCGCAGCCGGTCGGTTGCCAGTCCTGTCATGGACGCCTCGTGCGGGTTCGCCGCCGAAGCTACCACAGCGCTGGTGAGCCTCGGCGGGTTCGCGCTACACTCCGCGCCGCCCACCTCGCCCAGCCGCAGCGCCACGCTGCCGCGACGCGCCCAGCCTTCGCCCTCGGAGGAGTCGACCATGGCCAACACGCTGAAGATGACGCCCACCCCCATCGCAGAGCTCGACGTCAAGCTCGCGCGGCTGAAGGCCCGCAAGGGCAACTGGGCGGCGCTCTCGACCGCAGACCGCGCGCGGCTCATGCGCGAGTGCATGGCAGCGCTGGCGAAGGAGGCCGACGCGTGGGCGGACAAGGCGCGCCAGATCAAGGGCTACGCAGAGAAGAGCAACGGCCACGGCGAGGAGTACCTCGGAGGGACGCTCGCGGTGATGCGCAACCTGCGGCTCTTCGCGGAGGCGCTCGAGGCGGGCGGGCAGCCCAAGCTGCCCAAGACCTGGCAGCGCGACGACGGCCAGTGGGTGGCGCGCGTCTTTCCCCAGAGCGGCCTGGACAAGGCCTTGTTCACGGGTGTCACGGTCGACATCTGGGTCGAGCCGGGCAAGGAGCCGTCCCAGGGCCACCTCTATCGCGAAGGGACGAGCCCCCACGGGGTCGGCAAAGAAGGGGGCATCTCCGTCGTGCTGGGAGCCGGCAACCAGTCGTCGATTCCGCCGATGGACGTGCTCTACAAGCTCGTGGTCGACAACGAGGTGTGTATCCTGAAGATGAACCCGGTGAACGAGGCCGTGGGGCCGCACATCGAGCGCGCGCT
>JAUIAC010000254.1 GCA_030425545.1 bacterium
CCACGGAGAACATGAGCGTGGTCACCACCCTCGCTGGCCCCGGCCGCGCGGTGCCGAAGAACCACATGCACGTGCAGATCAACCCGCTGAAGCTCAACTGGTTCGGCGGTGGCAGCAACTACGGCCAGGTCATGGCGGCCGCCATCGACGAGGCCGCTGGTCACGCCTTCGTCACCGAGTACGCCAAGCCGGGCAGCGAGACCAAGCTGGTGCCGGACAACAACCGCATGAGCGCGGCGCCCTTCAAGCTGGTGACCGACGCCGCCGGCCTGGCCCAGGCGCTGCAGGCATCGAAGCTGATCCTCACGGGCGACTCGGTCGCCATCCTCGAGAGCCACACCGGCCTCGCCAAGCTCGCCGGGCAGCAGCCGCAGTCCTACTACAGCCTGCTGCGCAACTGCGGCGCGCAGCGCTCGTCGAGCTGGTGCGTGAAGCAGCTCCGCGTGCCTTCGACCCTGCCGGTGGACGGCCCCAAGCTGGCCAAGGCGTTGGACAAGGACTTCATCGCCCCGGTGCACACCGTGTCGGACCGCCTCGCGGGCGCGCCCAAGATCACCCGCCTGGTCATGCGCATCTCGCCGGACGAGATGGACCGCGACCCGATCTTCGCCTTCAACGCCGCCCTCCCGGACGTCGACAACGAGTACAAGGCCAAGTTCAAGCGGGTCTGCTCGCGCGGCTGGTACCCCTATGACCAGACCCGCCTGAGCATCGACGGCGTCGGCTCGTGGGTGGTCGAAGGCAGCATGCCCAACGACTTCAACAGCACCGGCAAGGTCGGCAACAACGCCACCGACAAGCGCTTCGTCGCGGCGCCCATGGCCCTCGCGGTCGAGCTGCTCGACGAGACCGGCCCCGCGACCCCCATCGCCCAGGCGCAGATCGACATGGTCGACACTGCGATTCAGGGCGCGACCGTGGGCAAGAAGAGCCTGCCCAAGGGGCTGGTGCTGCAGCCGGCCGAGGAGCGCTGGAAGCTGCCCGAGGACGACGCCAAGCGGACCTTTGTGGAGAAGCGCGACGACTCCGAGTGCACGGTGGTTCACACCACCAAGCCGTGGAACACCTCCGCTGACGAGGCCCATCCGTTGATGGACGGTCAGGGCGGCGGCGGCTGCACCGCAGGCGCGGCGCCCGTGGGGTCGTCTGCCGCTGGCCTGCTCTTCGCCCTCGGCGCGATGCTGCTGCTGTGGCGCCGGCGCCTGGCCTGAGCGTGACCGGTCGCGCCGGCCTGGGTGCCGGCGCGACCCTCGCTGTTCCTCGGCCACCCCTGTGGCCCACGACTCCCGCGGAGCCGACCATGCCTGCCCTCTCCGAAACGCGCGCTGCGCTGCGCCTCCCAGCCCTGCTGACGCTGCTCGTCGCGGTCGCCCTGACCCACACGGGCTGCGCCACCAACGACACCGCCGCCGCTGGGCCGGCGGGCTACGAAGACGCCGGCCCGACCGGCGACGCGGGCGACACCGCCGGCGGTGACGTGGGCGCCGACACCACCGGCGCAGACACCCAGGCGCCCCAGCCGAAGAAGGGCCCCGGTCCCTCGACGCTGAGCTGCCCGGCCGGCACCACGCAGAAGCAGTCCGGCAGCTCGTGGGTCAGCCGCTGGTGTGTGCTCCCCAACAACCAGCGGCACGGCCCGTGGAAGCAGTGGAACAACCTGGGCTTGCTGGTGAGCGAGCGCGGCTACGACCACGGCAAGAACCACGGCGTGTTCCGCAACTGGGACAGCTTTGGCAACCTCGTCTACCAGGGCACGTGGAACCTCGGGAAGCGCAACGGCGAGGAGCGGCGCTGGTACCCCAACGGCATGCTGCAGAGCGTCAACCGCTGGAAAGACGGCGTCCGCCACGGCCTGTCCGAGGGCTTCTGGCAGGACGGCGCCAAGCAGTCGGTGCAGAATTTTGTCGACGGCAAGGGCGAGGGCAAGCACCAGGGTTGGTACAACGACGGCCAGGCCAACTACGAGTACCACTACAGCGGCGGCAAGCCGGTGGGTGTCTGGCGGCGCTGGTACACGGACGGCGCCAAGCAGAGCGAGACCCCCTACCTCAGCGGCCAGCGCCACGGCACCGACATGCGTTGGTGGCAGGACGGCACCAAGCAGCGCGAGACCACCTACGAGTTCGGCAAGCGCAACGGCTGGGATCGCGGCTGGTACCAGACCGGCGAGAAGCAGTACCAGCGCTACTACAACAACAACCAGCCCGACAGCACGTGGACGTCCTGGTACCAGAACGGCACCAAGCAGAGCGAGCAGCTCTACGTCAACGCCAAGGGCGAGGGCGTGTGGTCGTACTGGTACGACAACGGCAAGCTGCAGAGCACCACCACCTACAAGGGCGGCAAACGCGAGGGGGCCCAGCGGACCTGGTCGCAGGCCGGGGTGCTGATCCGCGAGATCCAGTGGGTCGCCAACTACCGCACGGGCCTCGAGCGGGTCTGGTTCCCGTCCGGGGAGCTCTCCTGGGAGCTGATGTGGAGCAAGAACAAGAAGCAGGGCATCGAGCGTCGCTACGCGGTCAACGGCGCCAAGATCGTCCAGGGCAACTGGGAGAACAACCAGCGCCAGGGGCAGTGGCTCGCGTGGTACGACAACGGCCAGGCGCTCCACGACGCGACCTGGGTCAAGGGCCAGCTCCTCGGCGCCTTTGAGGCCTGGTACGAGAGCGGCAAGCTCGCCATGCGGCACGCGTACTACTACGGCAAGTACGACGGCAAGCGCGAGTCCTGGTACGCCAACGGCCAAGCCGCCCGCCTCGAGGGCTGGGACAAGGGCAAGAAGCACGGGCTGCACCAGCAGTGGGACGCCGACGGCGTCTGGGTCGCGGGCGCGTGCTGGGTGTCCAACGGCGTGAAGTGGACCGCGGTGTCCGAAGACGAGCTGGCGACCAAGACCTGCGACGCGCCGTGAGCGGGCGCTGAGACGCCGGGCCTACAGCGTGCGCTCCGCCCGCTCGAGCGCCACGGACTCCGCGACAAAGGCGCGCACGGCCCCCTCCATGGCGACGACGTCGTCGAGACTGGTGAAGTGCAGCCGCTTGGCGAAGCGCGAGTTCGGGCCGGGGGTGTGCAGCAGGCCCTGGGGATCCGAGAGCAGGGAGCCCTTGTAGAACATGAGCGCCAGGTACGGCTTCATGGACTGCAAGATGGCGATGTTCTTCCCTTCGGCGGCGAAGCAGGCCTTGTCCCACATCGTCGTCTCGGTGAGCCCGCAGTCGCCGAGGATGTCGTGCAGCCGAGCGGTCTCCTCGGCCCAGCGGGCGGAGTGGGGCGTGTTGTCGAGTGTCATCGGCATGGGCCTCGTGGGATGGCGGCGGCGAGCGCGGCGCGGGTCGGTTCAGAGCTCAGGCCAGCAGGTCCGTCATGCCCACCTGACCGGTGCGCCCGGCCCCGCGTTCGCTGGCGCACCAGAGCGCGGCGCGCAGCGCGCCGTGGGCGAAGACCTTGCGATCCCGCGCCTCGTGGGTCAGCACCAGCCCTTCGTGACCCCAGCCGAAGTGCACCTCGTGCCGGCCGACCACGTCGGCGAGGCGCAGCGCGTGCATGCCGATCTCGCCCTGTGGACGGGCGCCCACCAGGCCTTCGCGGCCGTGGGTGACCACGTCTGCCAGCCGCTGACCGCGGGCTCCCGCCACGGCGTGGGCGAGGCTCAGGGCGGTCCCCGAGGGGGCGTCCCGCTTGTGGTGGTGGTGGCTCTCGACGATCTCCACGTCCGCGGCGACGCCCAGAACACGGGCCGCGCGCGCCGCCAGGTCGGTCAGCAGCGCCACGCCCAGCGAGAAGTTGCTCGCCTGGAACACCAGCGTCCGCGCCGCCGCTTCGGCCACAGAGGCGTCGTCCGCGGCGGTGAGCCCGGTGGTCCCCAGCACCCACGCCACACCGTGGGCCGCGCACCAGCGCGCGTGCCCGGCGGCCGCCTCCTGGTGCGAGAAGTCGATGAGCACGTCCACCGCTGAGGGGTCGACGTCGCCGAGCAACACGCCCCCCTGCTCCCCTTCGGGGATGACCTTGGCCGCCAGCGCCGCGCCCGGCTCCGCCTCGACCAGCGCCACGAGGGCGGCGCCCATGCGGCCGTTGGGGCCCACGACAGCGACGCGCGCGGGCGTCGCAGATGAAGTTGCGCTCGTCATCACCGGCTCCAGCTCAGGGGTCAGGCCGCCGCGTCGGGGTCGCGGACAGCCATCAACGTCATCTCGTTCTTGTCGTTGAAGAAGTGTCGGGCGCGCGCGCCGTAGCCCGCCGCGCGCAGCGTGGCCAGGGCCTGGGCCACCGCGTCGTGGTCCGGCTCGCGGCGAAACTTCATCTGGATCACCGCGAAGCGCGGCCGCACCTCGTTGGCCACGCGCTCGACCATGCCCAGGATGCGCTCCGGAAAGGCGATGACGTCGGACACCCACCAGTCCACCGGCCCCTCGGGCTCCCAGGTGAAGGCGTCGGCCTTGTGGAAGTGTACGCGCCGGTCCCGCATCAGGTGCTGCACCAGCGGCTGCCGGTCCACGGCGTCGACGTTGGCGCCGTTGCGCCGGAGCACTCGGGTCCAGCCGCCCGGGCAAGCCCCCACGTCCACCGCCCGCTCGCCCTGCTGAGGCCAGCGGCGCAGGCACAGCAGCGCCTCTTCGAGCTTGCGAAACGAGCTCGCTGGCGCCCCGTCGTCCCGCGGGATCTCGGCGTGACCCGCCGGCAGACCCACGGGCCAGGTGCCCCCGACCTCCGTCGCCACCGGCGCCACGCACGACACCGCAGCGCGCTCGTGGTCGAGCAGCAACACCTGCGCCAGCCGCGCCGGCTTGCCGCAGCCCTCCTCGCGCTGTCGCCAGGCCCGCTTGCGAATCTTGCCAAGCCGCGCGGCGATCGCCTGCTCGAGCAGCATCGCCCGCCGCGCCATGGGCGGCCGCGGGTTGCCCTTGAGCTGCGCGGGCACGAGCACGTGCAGGTCCCAGGGCGCGCTGACGCCGTCCACCGGGTCGGCGAGCACGTCGCTCACCAGCTTGCCCAGGGTGTTCACACCGGCCGCCTCGACCTCGCGGACGTTGGGCAGGACCTGGAGCGCGTAGGTCGGGTCCAAGGCCCGCAGCAGCGCGTCCACCGGCGCGCCCTCCGCGCCCTCGCCCACCAGCGCGGCCACCAACCCGTCGGAGAGCCGCGTCGCGCCCGTGACCTCTGGCAGGTCGAGCAGCTGCGCCACCAGGACATCTTCGTAGGTGTGGCGGCAGGTGAAGAGCCAGCAGGGGGCCCCACCGGGCAGCGATATCACTGCGCCACCGGCGTCAGCGCACGGATCGCGGTCTCGATGCGGTCGAGCGCCGCGCTCAGCTGCGCGACCCCCACCGAGCCGACGCTGAGGCGGTACCAGTCCGGCGCGTGGCTCGCGCCAAAGGCGTCGAAGGGCACCACCGCCACGCCAGCGGCGTCGAGCAGGTACTTGCGCACGTCGTCGGGCGTGTCGAGACGCACGTTGGCCTCGCCGTCCTTGCCCCCGGTCTCGTAGCCGGTCAGCCGGAGCTCCACGCTGGCGTAGATGGCGCCCTCCGGCACCAGCGCACGCACGGGGTAGTCGGCGCTGAGCGCGGTCACCCGCTCGTGGATCAGCGTCAGCCGCTCGCGCGCCGCCGCCCGAATCCAGGTCAGGTAAGCGTCCATGGCCGTGCGGTCGTTGAGCAGCGCGATGGTGCCCCGCTGACCCGGCCGCGGTGCCCAGGCCCCCACGTGACCGAGCACGCGGTTGATGGCGGAGCTCACCGGCGCGGGCGCGATGCCGAAGCCGACGCGCAGCCCGGTCGCGGCGAAGGCCTTGGAGATGCCGTCGACGTAGATGGCGTAGTCCTTCATGCGCGGCTCGACGCCGATCGGGTCCACGTGGGGCACGTCGCCCAGCCCCAGCATCCAGTAGATCTGGTCGTAAAGCAGGAAGAGCGGCTTCTCACCCACGCCCTTGCGCCGCTCGTTCTCGGCCACGATGCGCTGGCACAGGTCCTGGAGCACCCCCTTGCGAATCATGGTGCCGGAGGGGTTCAGCGGGCTGTTGAGCACGAACATCCGCGCGTCGCGGAGGTGCGGCTCGAACTGATCCGGCTGCGGGAAGAAGTTGTCCTCGGGGCCGACCGCGATCTGCACGGTCTCCGCGTCCATCATCGACGTGTAGTGGTTGTTGTTCCACGAGGGCGCGGCGTAGACGACCTTGTCGCCGGGCTGAACCACCGCCCGGTAGGCGGCGTAGAGGATCGGCCGCGCACCCGAGCACACCGTGACGTGGGCGGGGTCGATGTCGATGCCGAGCCGGTCGCTGTAGAGCGACGACACCGCCTCGCGCAGCTCCGGCAGGCCGTTGCTGGGCGGGTAGTTGGTCTGCCCTGCGTCGAGCGCCGACTTGATCGACTCGCGCAGGAGCTCGGGGATGGGATACTCGGCGGGGTTGAAGTCGCCGATGGTCAGGTTGCACACCTCGCGACCGCTGGCGATGAGCGCGCGCACCTGGGCGGCGATCACTAGAATCGACGAGCCCTTCAAGCGCGCCGCCATGGGCGACAGGCCACTGGCAATCCATGCGTCAGACATCGTAGCTCCTCACGTGCTCGCGGCGGCAGCCGCGTGGGGCGCGGAGCCTGCCACACACGGCCTCGCGCTGTCATACTCAGCCCGCACGCTCGCCCTCTCCAACGCAGCGCGCCCGCGACACGGTGGAGGTGTCACGGGCGCGGCGCGAGGCGACAAGCGTCGCTCAGTAGCGGTAGTGCTCGGGCTTGTAGGGGCCGTCGACCGACATGCCGAGGTAGTCGGCCTGCTCCTGGGTCAGCTTGGTCAGCTTCACCCCGAGCTTGTCGAGGTGCAGACGAGCGACCTCCTCGTCGAGGTGCTTCGGCAGGACGTGAACGCCCAGCTCGTAGTCCTCGGTCCACAGCGCGATCTGCGCCAGGGTCTGGTTCGAGAACGAGTTGCTCATCACGAAGCTGGGGTGGCCCGTGGCGCAGCCGAGGTTCACCAGACGCCCACGCGCGAGCACGATCAGCGTCTTGCCGTTAGGGAAGTGGAAGCGGTCCACCTGCGGCTTGATGTTCTCCTCACGGATCTCGTCGCTGTTCTCCAGCCACGCGATGTCGATCTCGGTGTCGAAGTGGCCGATGTTGCAGAGGATGGCCTGGTCCTTCATCGCGGTCATGTGCGCGCCGGTGACCACGTTCTTGCAGCCCGTCGCCGTCACCACGATGTCGGCGTTCGGCGCCGCCTCGTCCATGGTCACGACCTCGAAGCCCTCCATGGCCGCCTGCAGCGCGCAGATCGGGTCGATCTCGGTCACGAGCACGCGCGCGCCGAGGCCACGCAGCGACTGCGCCGAGCCCTTGCCAACGTCGCCGTAGCCGCAGACCACGGCGACCTTGCCCGCGACCATGACGTCCGTCGCGCGCTTGATGCCGTCGGCCAGGGACTCCCGGCAGCCGTAGAGGTTGTCGAACTTCGACTTGGTGACCGAGTCGTTCACGTTGATGGCCGGGACCTTCAGCGTGCCCTTCTCGAAGGCCTCGTACAGGCGGTGCACACCCGTGGTGGTCTCCTCGGAGAGGCCGCGGATGTCGTCGAGCAGCTGCGGGTACTTGTCGTGGATGTACCAGGTCAGATCGCCGCCGTCGTCGAGGATCAGGTTCGGGCCCTTGCCGCCGTCGAAGGCGTAGATCTGCTGCTCGAGGCACCAGTCGTACTCCTCCTCGGTCTCACCCTTCCACGCGAAGACGGGCACGCCGGTGACCGCGATGGCGGCGGCGGCGTGGTCCTGGGTCGAGTAGATGTTGCAGCTCGTCCACGTGACCTCGGCGCCCAGGGCGGTCAAGGTCTCGATGAGCACGGCCGTCTGCACGGTCATGTGCAGGCAGCCGGCGATGCGCGCGCCGGCGAGCGGCTTGTCGGCGTACTTGGTCCGCAGCGCCATCAGGCCGGGCATCTCCTTCTCGGCCATCTCGATCTCTTTGCGGCCGAAGTCGGCGAGGCTGAGGTCGGCGACCTTGAAGCGGTTCTGCGGAAGCTGGGTGACAGCGGCGACGGTCATGATACGTCCCTCCAAAAGGACAGGTGCGCGAGGCACCGGTGGGCACACGTGCTGGGGTGGTGTGCGGTCGGTTCGTGGGGCCCGCCAGGGCCCAGGCGGCGCGGAGCATAGGGACGGCTGCGGGCCTTGTCGAGCCACAATGCCGGGGCGTGCTGGCTAAGCGCCTGACCAAGCGGGCGTTCTCTCCCTCGCGGAGCTTGTCAGCGGTGCGCTGGATCCCCTACGTTTCGGCGGCGCGTGCACGAGGTGCCAGCCCGGCCAGCCTCCACGCGCCTGGAGTCCGATCATGAACAGCACCCGCATCTTCTCCCTGACCACGCTCCTGCTGGCGCTCGCGCTCGCGCCTGCGTGCAGCAGCGACGACGGCGACTCCAGCGCGCCCGACACCA
>JAUIAC010000255.1 GCA_030425545.1 bacterium
CCGGCCTGGGTCGCGGGCGCGGCGCCGCCCTGGGCGTCTTCGCCGGCGTGCTTCTGGGGAGGGAAACGGTCGAGGGTCGGGGGCGCCATGGGGGGCTCCTGTGCTGTGTCGGCTCGCTCAGAGCCTGAGAGGGTGCCGCGGCGAGCGCGGCGTGTCAGCGGCGGTCGGGGCCGCGCGGTGATCGGCCGAGGTCAGCCGCGGATCAACGAGGTCGCGCGTTCCTTCGCGCTCTTGGCCTTGGCGCGCAGGCGGCCGAGGCTGATGAAGCTGCCCTTGGGCGGGCGCTGGGACTTGGCGGTCTCGGGCGGCGTCCAGGCCGGCTCGGGACGGGCGGCGTTGGCGGCCAGGCGCTGGGCCTCGCGCTCGCGGGCCTCGGCCTCGTAGCGGGCCTGCAGCTCGCGCCGCTTCTCCTCGATGCGGGCCTGCAGCTCGCGCTTGCGGGCGGTGATGTCCTCGAGCCGCTCCTTGTGCCGCTCCAGCGTGTAACCGTAGGTGCGCACGCGGATGCCGATGGAGCCGCCGGGCTTGTTGGCGTCGAGGTCGTGCAGCGCCGAGAAGGGCGTCTTCGCCGCGCCGATGATGCTGTCGACGATGTGATAGATGGGCGCGTCGTGGCCGCACTTGAAGCTCGACAGGTCCAGCACCGCGATGTTCGGGTGGCGCGCCGCGAACTTGGCCGCCCACACCTTGAACGCGCTGTTGGCGCTGAAGTTCTCGGGCCAGACGTCGTTGATGTCGAAGATGTCCGGCAGCGGGTCCTTGTCCCGCTCGAGGTCCTCGGCGAAGAAGCGCCGGAGCCAGTTCGGGTCCTTGGGGATCGAGGCCATGGACACGATCGGGTAGCCCAGCGCCTGGAACTCCTGCAGCACCTCGTGGTTGAGCCCCGGGTCGCTGTGGTAGGGCCGCCCGAGCATGAGCAGGGCGATCTTGTCCTCGGCCTCGACCTGCTCGAGGATCTGCTTGCCCCGCGCCTGCAGCTCGGTGCGGAACGACGCCATGGCCTGCTCGGCCTGCCCCACCGCGAAGTCGCTCTCGTCGCGGGTGACCTCGAGCAGCTCGCCCCACGCGCCGAACATCTGGTCGCGCAGCAGGTGCTCCTCGGTGAACGAGATGGCCGGGTTCATGTAGGTGATGTTGCGGTCGGCGAACAGATCGCGCTCCTTGGTGAACGCCGCCTTCATCACGTCGCCGACGCCCTGCACGATGGGGCAGCTGGCGTGGTCCATGACCCCGGTCAGCTCGGTCTTGATGTGGGTGATGCAGGGCAAGAAGAGCACGTCGAGCGGCTTGTCCTCGTGCTTGTGGAAGAGCAGGTTGTGGATGTGCGCCTGCGACACCTTCGACGGGTGGCAGGGGTCGATGGAGCCGTACTTGCCGCCCTCGAGCCACATCTCCTCGCCGGAGGGGTCGGAGAACACGACGTTGCGCCGGTCGACGCCGAGGGCCTCGAGGTAGGCGCGGAAGAAGGGCGCCGTGCTGTAGAGGTTGAGCACCCGCGGGATGCCGACGCGGAAGTCCTTGCGCCGGGCCCAGGCCTCGCGCGACGAGCGCTGCACGGGCCGCCGCACCGCCGTGCGCACCACCTTGGTCGGCAGGTCGGTCTTGAGCCCGAAGGCCTCGTAGACCAGCTCGACGTCGACCGTGTCGATGACCGTGCCCGGCTCGGGCTGCGGCTCGACCTGGTAGCGGCTGCGGAAGAGCTCGCGCCCCTCCCACTCCACCAGGTTGGGGTAGACCTTGCGCAGCTCGGCGCGGTGCTTGGTCAGCTTCTTCAGCGCGGCCTTGTCCTCGACCGTGCCCTGCTCGCAGGAGAAGCCGGAGATGTAGCGCGCGGTGGTGCCGTCGGGGGTCTCGGTGTCGATGAAGGTGCGGCTGCACAGGTTCGGGCAGAAGTGGCAGCGCGTGCTCTCGTCGGTGCGCGTGGTGTAGCGGAGGTCGATGGCCTCCTGCAGGCCCACCCAGCGGGTCTCGCCGGTGCGCTTGTAGCGCCGCCAGACCTCCATGGCCGCGCCGATGGCGCCCGCCTCGCCCGGGTGCGGGTGCACGTGCACCTCGGCGTTGGGCACGCGCTCGTGGATGTAGTCGACCTGCGCCTTGACCGCCGCCAGGTTGCGCTGGGTGCCGCCCTGCAGCACGAAGACGCGGCCCAGCTCGGCCATGCGCGGGATCTGGACCACGTACTGCCAGACGTTCTTGGGCAGCACGAGGGCGAGGCCGGCGAGCATCTCCTCTTTGGAGTAGCCCTCTTTCTGGAAGTTGACCCGGTCGGCGTCGAGGAAGACCGCGCAGCCGTAGCTGAACTCGGGGCTCAGGTCGGCGGAGAAGGCGGTGGTGGCGTACTCGGTCACGGGCACGCCGAACTGGTCGGCCATGGCCTGGAGCAGCATGCCGTTGCCCGCGGAGCACTGGTTGCTCAGGCGGAAGTTCTCGATGTCGCCGTTCTTCATGAACAGGACCTTGATGTCCTGCCCGCCGATGTCGCAGATGACGTCGACGTCGCCGAAGTAGTGCACCGCGCTCATCATGTGCGCGACGGTCTCGACCACGTGGGCGTCGGCCCGCAGCGCCTCTTCGAGCACCGGCCCGGCGTAGCCCGTGACGCCGAAGCCGCGGATGGCCACGTCCCAGCCGCGCTCGGTGATCTCGCCCTGGAGCTTGGCCATCATCTCCTTCATGTCGGCGATGGGGTTGCCCTTGGAGAGCTGGTAGGTCTTGAGCAGCACCTCGCCGTCGGCGGTGACCAGCACGGCCTTGGACGAGGTGGAGCCGCCGTCGAGCCCCACGGTGGCCTCAATGCGCGCGCCGCGCGGGTGCTTGGGCGGGTCGAAGTGGGGCACCTGGTAGTCGGTGGCGAAGCGCTGGGCCTCGCTGGCGTCGTCGACCAGCGCTGGCCCCGCGGCCTCGGCCAGGCGCTCCTTGCGGCCCGTGCTGGCGTAGTCCTTGAGCCCCTGCAGGCCCTGGTAGACGCCCACGTCGGCGGGCTCGTGCAGGCCGTAGAGCACCGCGCCGATGGCGGCGTAGAGCTCGGCGTTCGGCGGCACGAAGACCAGCTCCTCGATGGGCAGGTCGGGCACCTCGACGCCGCGCTCGGCCCAGGTCTCCGGGATGCGCATGCGCCAGCACTCGACCAGGAAGGGCAGCCACGTGTTGGGCCCGCCGAGCAGCAGCACCTTGGGCTGCAGGGTGTTGCCGCGGGTGAGCACGGCCAGGTTCTGGTTGACGATGGCGTCGGCGAGCGAGCAGAGGATCTCCTCGCCCGGCACGCCGGTCTTGACCAGGTTGACCACGTCGGTCTCGGCGAAGACGCCACACTTGGCCGCGACGTGGTGCAGCTTCTCGGCGTTGAAGCGGATGTTGCCGACGACGGCCGGGTCGACGCCGGTCTTGATGAAGCACTTGTCGATGGTGGCGCCGGTGCCCGAGGCGCACTTGTCGTTCATCGAGGGCACGACCTGCTTCTCGCCGGTCTCCGGGTTCTCGCGGAGCATGATGATCTTGGCGTCCTGGCCGCCGAGCTCGATGACGCTGCGCACGTCGGGGTGCAGGTCCTCCACCGCCATGGTGACGGCGTTGACCTCCTGCACGAAGCGCGCGCCGAGGGGGGCCGCCAGGGGGCTGGCGCCGGAGCCGGTGACGAAGATGCGGATGTCGTCCTGGGCCACCTTGGGGAAGGCGGTGCCGATGCGCGCCATGAACTGGGTCACGGTCTGCGGCTGCTGGGTGTGGTGGCGCTGGTAGTCGTGCCAGAGCACCTCGCGGGTCTCCGGATCCATGACCACGGCCTTCACCGTGGTGGAGCCGACGTCCATGCCCACGGTCACGGGGGCGGTGCGGAGCAGGTGGCGCTGGTCCTGGTCGACGGCCTCGTCGCGGCTGGGCGTGCCGTCGGTGCGGGCGTTGTGGTTGGCCTCGGTGTCGTCGCGGGTCGAGCGGGCCTGGCGTACGGCGGCGCGCTTGGACGCAGCGGCGCGGGCGGCGGTGCGGCGGGCGGCGGTGCCGCTGGCGGCCTGCTGGCGGGCCTCGTCTTCCACGGCGGCCTGGTCGGCGCTGGGGGTGCCGACGGCGTCGACCGGCGCGGCGGCGGCGGAGGTCAGCGGCGCGGCGGGCGTGGAGGCAGGCACGGCGTGGGTCTGGATGGTCATCGGGCCTCGGTGCGCGGATGCAGGGGGCGGTGGGTGCACACGCCGGAGAAGGAGCGGCTGGGATTGAAGACCTATCCGGTCGCAGTTGCAAGGTCGGCGACGCGCCGACCGGTCGTTCGGCCCCGTCCTACGCCACCGAAGCGGCGATGCCCAGGACTTTGTCGCCGGCCCGCGTTCAGCGCACCTGAGCCGCGTCAAGGCGGGGCGCCTGTCGCCGCGGACCTCGCCGCCCGTGGCGCGCGGCGCACCCGAGCCCGCGCCGGACGCCTGGCCCGCGGCGATCGCCGCCCGCCTTTCGCCGCGCGCCGTTGAGTCCCGGCGGCCGAGTGTGGAAGGCTCCGGCCATGACGGGACCCCGAGCCAGAGAGGGACGCAGCGCTGTGTCAGCGCGTGAACGCAGCGGCCGCTGGACCAGCCGGCGCTCCGCCGCCCACCGCTGCGCCAGCCGCTGGGCGCTGCCCCTGGGCGCGCTCGGGCTCGCCGCGGCGCTCGGCTGCGGCCGCACGCCGGAGCGGCGCAGCGCCCCCGACGTGCCCGTCGCCGCGGCGCCGAACCCCAGCCGCGCTGGCGCCAGGCCCGCCGCTGCGTCAGCGCGCAGCGCCGACCCCACATCCGCAAGCCCGGCGCCCACCCAGCCGGCGCCAGCCAGCCCAGCGCGTATCAAGCTGCCGCCTGCCAGCCCAGCGCCAGGCAGCCCAGCGCCAGGCAGCCCAGCGCCAGGCAGCCCAGCGCCAGGCAGCCCAGCGCCGGCCGCGCCCACGGCCGCCGGCCCGGCGCCTGCCCAGCCGACGTCAGCCGAGGGCGCCCCCTCCGCCGCGCTCCGCGCCGCCCAGGCCCGCGTCGACGCCCTCAGCGCAGCGGCCGCCAAGCTCGTGGCGCTGGTCGAGGCCCGCCCGCCGAGCAAGGCGACGTTGATCCGCCTGGACGCAGCCTTCGTCGACACCCGTCGGCTGCTGACCACCGACAAGGCCCTCGCCCAGCTCGGCGAGCGCCTGACCCCGGTCGAGCGGGCCGCCGTGAAGCGCTACGCCCGCCTCCGCTACGAAGCGCTGAAAGCCCGCGTCGCCGCCGCCGGACGCAGGCACCGCGCCGCGCTGGGCGCGCCGGGCGGCGTCCCCAAGCCGGCGCCGTGACCCGGAGTGTCTGGGGTGCGTGTCGGCGAGTTGGTGCACTTGTCCGTGGAGCGCTCCGAGCGCGGCGTTGAGCTTGGCCGGGTCAGGCGCGCCGCGGCGCTCGCGACGCTTGAATCCCCCGAGCTTCGCTGCGATGTTGGTGCGCACCGGCAGGGAGCGCCCATGGTTGTCATCGCGTCCAACACCACGGAGTCACGTGCTGCCCGTAGGCGCGGCGCGGGTCTGTGGGGCGTCCTGCTCGTCGCGGCCCTTGGAACCGCGAGCTGCGGCAAGGCCCCGGCCACCCAGCGGCCCAGCCACGCTGACGTTGGGGCGGGAGACGACGCCGGCATCCTGGACGCCGCCTCGGACGCTGCTGCCGGCGACGCCGATCCGGACGGAGCGCCCGCGAAGCCGACGTGCGAGGTCCCAGAGGGCGCGTGCACATGGGGGGAGGCGTGGCCGTGGTGTCCGCCGCCTGAGAAGCCTCTGCCTGTGCCGACCGCCGCGAGCCACCCTTGGTATCAAACCGGTCTCCTTTGTGAACCAAGCTTGCAAAACTGGCTGCACGGGTGGTTTGCCCCAGTCACTGCAAGACATCGAAACGATGGAGGGCTGCTCATCGCCCACGCCGGGTGGGTCGGACGTTTCAACCCGGACTGGTCAATGCGGTGGACCTTTCCAAGCCAGCCTGGCACCTCAAAGGAAACGGTGCAGGAGACCTACTGCCCCAAGCAATGGCGTGCGGGTGGATTCACGGCCATCGCGAGCGCAGACGACGACGGCGCGCTCGTGTTTGGGCAAGGCTGTCGCACCTGGGAGACGCCCGCAGACACCGCGTGCCACGACGGGTGGGTCGTGCAGCTAGACGCCAAGGGCCTACCTGTGGGCAAGCCGCTGCTCCTCGGCGGTCCAACAGCTGCGCTTGGAGACGCCCACCCTTTCCAAGACTCCAAACACTTTGGGTACTTGTGGCGGACCATCGCACGCGGATCCATGGTGAGAGTTGGCCCAGCGCGCTGGGTGGCGTTCTTCCCACGCTGGCGCCTGGACCTCCCGCAGCTCCTCCTGGACAGCCCAGCCACCCACTATGCCGGACGCTGGCATGTCGCTGTCATCGAAGAGACCAGCAAGGGCCTGGAGGTCGTCCACGAAGAGGCGATCGACTTCAAGTCGATTCCGCTAAGGGAATCCAAGACGGCCATAGGCACAGGGACGATCATTCCACACAAGAGCCATCCCGGATATCACGAGCTATTCGGTGGGGAATCTCCCCAGAATCCCGAGACAAAGTACTGGCGGTATCCGGCGCAATGGGTGAGCCACGCGACACTGTCGAAGTGCGGACATGCCGTTTTTGCACTGGAACCAGCGGGTGTGATTATCGCGTTCGACCCGTCGGGACATACCGCCTGGCACTTCAGTCTCGCTACCAGGAGCGCGTCGATGTGGACCAAACCGGATGGTTCGATCCAGATCTTTGGCTGTGAGTCCTTGTTCGGTAAACAAGACTATTGTGAGGTCGTCACGCTTTCCGCTGCAGGGGTGTTCCAGAGCATCAGCACACCGCACTTGGAGACCTCATTCGTTCCCGATTCGATGCCTGACACGTTGTACGTTCCACGATTTGGCACACGGCCGTGGCGAAAAGAGAGAGCGCCGGGCGGTGCTTGGAGCTTGACCGACGAGGTTCCTCCCAAGATTGCAGCGCTCCGGAACGTCGAGGTGATCGCAGAAAGAGCAGGACGCTATTTCACCTACGGCTCGCGAAACCGTGCACGATACAACTACTACAAGGACAAGGTCGGTCTGGCTGGCCACGATCACGGCGTCGCGGTCGTCACCTATGGCGGCTGGGCGGACGAGAAGCTCGCAGGAGTGTGCGCGCAGCTCTCGCCCATGGACTGCATTTTCCCTAAGTCCTGCCGCAACGTGCAGGCCTGTGATCCGGTGTTGGGCTGCGACCTTCCTGCCTACAAGAATGGGCCCGGGCTCCCGGCTGGCACGTTTTATCCAGATGGCACCTACATGGAAACCCAGTATTGCACCGGCGACAAGACCTGCGACTTCTCGTCCATCCCCTGGAAGTGCGTGCCCAAATGACCGCACCAAACCCCAGCCCGCCCTGCTGCGGCGACCGCAACCCTCCGGTCGATCGCGGCAACCTCCCGCGCTTCGACACCTCACCTGGCGCGGGCCGCGGACAGCAGACGTCTTGGTCAGCCGACGCCTCGCGTGGCGGGGAGCGTCCGCGCTCAGGCTTATCGTCCGACCTGATCTAAACTGTGAGCGTGGGCAAGGACGACCACACCGGCGGCCAGGTCGCTATCCCCCAGGTCACGCCCTGGCCGACACCGAAGCCAGGCGACACAACAGAGGGCCGCGTGCCTGAAGAGCGCGCCCGGCCCCAGACAAGAGACGACCCTCTCAGCGCCAAGCCGGCGCGTCGTTGCGACGGGCCGCCCACCCCGCGCCGGGCTGCTACACCCCTCGCGACCGCGCACGCCAGGCGCAGCCAGATGCGACAGAATGTGTCCTATTGGCCACCCCAGGGTCCTTGTGACCAGGGCGCCGGCGTGCCCATGATGCGGCGACCGACCTCGAAGCCCGCCGCACGGGCCGCTGGAGCCCCCCATGCGCCTCCTCCACACCTCGGACTGGCACCTCGGCGTGCACCACGGGCCCGTGTCGCGGGGGCCGGACCACGACCGCTTCCTGGCCTGGCTGATCACCCAGCTGCAGACCCGCGAGGTGGACGCGCTGGTCATCGCGGGCGACGTCTTCGACCGACGCCAGCCGCCAGCCGAGGCGCTGCGGCGCTACTACGACTTTCTGCGGCGGGTGGCGGAAGACACCGATGTAGGGCAGGTGCTGGTGGTGGGGGGCAACCACGACAGCGCGTCGCAGCTCGAGGCGCCGGCGTCGGTGCTGAGCGCGCTCAACGTGGCGGTGGTCGGCGGCGTGTCGAGCCTCGACGACGCCTACGCGCGCTGTGTGGTGCCGCTGCGCGGCCGCGACGGCGCGGTGGGGGCCGTGGCGCTGGCGGTGCCCTACGTGGCCCAGTTCCACCTCGGCATCCGCACCACCGACGCTGACATGGCGGACCTGAGCCGGCAGTTCCGCGAGCAGTTCACCACCCTCTACCGCGAGCTCACCGACCGCGC
>JAUIAC010000256.1 GCA_030425545.1 bacterium
CGCCCGACCCCGACACCGCGACGCACACGCCCGCGTAGCCGATGACCGCGCTCGAGGCGCCGTACTCCACCGGCAGGCCCAGGCATTGCTGCTTGCCCGGGCAGGCCGCGTCGGCCTGGCAGTAAAGCCGGCACACACCGTCCAGGCACAGCTCGGTGGCGCACTCGCCGTGGGCGTTGCACGACTGTCCCGGCGCCTTGGCGGTGGCGTTGACCGCGGTGCACACGCCCTTGTAGACGCCGCCGCCAGCGGCATAGGCGCCGGCGCACCAGCCGCTCTTGCAGTCGCTGTTGGCGGCGCAGAAGGTCACCTTGCACAGGCCGTCACCACCGCAGGTGTCGCCCTTGTCGGGGCACCCGAAGGTCAGCGCCTTTCCGCTGGCGCAGTCGGGGTCCGGCGCGCCGCAGCCACAGTCGCAGGCCTGACCGTCCTGATAGTAGGCGACCGGGCAGAACCAGCCGTTGGGCACGCACTGGTCGCTCCACGCGCACACGCTGCCCGCGGCGCAGGTCCCACAGGTGCCGCCGCAGCCGTCGCCGCCGCAGCTCTTGCCGTCGCACTGCTGCTTGCACGTGGCCGAGCAGGTGCCGCCAGCGGTGCAATAGGGGGCCTTCGCGTCGCAGGTGCCGCAGGTGCCGCCGCAGCCGTCGGCGCCGCAGCTCTTGCCGGTGCACTCGGGGATGCAGCCGCAGGCCTGGTCGAAGTCGGCGCAGCAGGTGCCCTTGGCCTTGCAGCCGTCGGCGCAGGAGCATCCCGACGTCGCCAGCGTGCCGCACTTGTTGACACATGAGGTCGCCGCCTCGGGCAGCGGGGTGGCCTTGCAGGCGCCGCTCTCGCAGGTCGCCCAGGCCGGGCAGGTGCCGCACGAGCCGCCGCAGCCGTCGCTACCGCAGACGCTGGTGGTGCACGCCAGCGGCTTGGGGGAGCAGGGGTCGATGCAGGTGCCGCCGGAGCAAGCGGTCTTGGTGCCGGTGGTGCAGCTGCCGCACGAGCCGCCACAGCCGTCGTCGCCGCAGGCCTTGCCGGTGCAGTCCGGGACACAGGCCTTGCAGGTGCCGTCGTTGTTGCACGTGCCGCCGGTGCCGCAGCCGAGCACGGGCTGGTCGGCGAGCTTGCAGTCCGGGTCCACCACGCCGCAGCCGCAGTCGCAGCCGTCCAGGGCGTCGTAGCTGGTCACAGTGCAGGTCCACTCCGCGGGCACCGACGCGACGCACGCGCCCTTGTCATTGCACACCTGCAGCGACGCGCAGCCCGCGACGAAGGCGCTCTTGTCGTCGCAGTCGGGGTCCGGGGCGCCGCAGCCGCAGTCGCACGCGTCGGCCGCGCCGTAGTAGAGCTTGTTGCAGGTCCACGCGTCGGGCACACAGCGGCCCGTGGCCGTGCAGCTCACGCCGGCGCCAACGCAGGCGCCGCACGAGCCGCCGCAGCCGTCGTCGCCGCAGTTCTTCTCCTCACAGTCGGGCACGCAGGTGGCCACACACACGCCGAGGGCGGTGTTGCAGGTGGGCTTGGCCGGGTCGGCGCAGCCGCCACAGGTGCCGCCGCAGCCGTCCGGGCCGCAGACCTTGCCGATGCAGTCCGGCGTGCAGACCGGGCCAGCATCGCCGCCCGCGGTGGTGTCCGGGCTGCTGCTGTCGGCCTCCCCGACGTCGTCGCCGCCCCCGGCGTCCGCCTCAGGCCCGCCGTCCCCGACGGCGTCCGTGGCGACACACACGCCGCCCTGACGGGTCGTGCCGGGCCCGCACGCGAGCGCCTCGGTGAGCACGCACTCGCCGCCCACGAGCTTGGTGCCTGCGCCGCACCGCGTCGTCGCGTCCTCGCCGCAGCCGAGGGCGAGCGCGAACACCGAGACGAGCAGGAGATGTCGGGTGGCCAGCGCGGCCGCGCGAGGATCGTTCATTTCGCCTTGACGGGTTTGATCGAGGGCTTGCCGGGCACGCGCCCTTCCTGGATGTAGTTCTGCAGCGCCTCGGCCACGCGGGGGTTCTTCTCCCGCTTCAGGGCCTGGACCAGCACCTTGCGCAGCTTCGGTACGTCATTCGACCAGAACGACAGCGTGTAGGCCGCCGCCAGGCGCACGTGGTGGCTCTCGTCGTAGAAGAGCGCCTTCTCGACCAGGGGCCGCGCCGCCTTGGGCCCCATGAAGCGGGCGGCGTCGACGAGGTTCTCGCGGACATGAATCGAGTGGTCCACGGCCATCAGCTTGGTCATCCACGGCATGCAGGCCGCGGGGTCCTGGAAGCGCAGGGCCAGCGCAGCGGAGCCGCGGACCAGCTCGTTGCCGTCCTCGAGGCCGGCGAAGAGCGTGGGCAGCGCCGCCGAGTCGGTGAGGTTGCCCAGGCCGGCCAGCCAGGCGATGCGGACGCCCGCCGGCGGCAGCTCCGGCGCGTCGGGCTGGCCTGGCTTGTCGGGCACCCCGGTCGCGCCGCCCGGCGGCCGCTCGAGGCCGGTGACCACGCGCGAGGCCTGGCGCACGTAGGCGTGGATCTTGGGCGTCGCCGCCTTGGGGTCGTCCTGCTTGTGGTGGCCCAGCGCGGCGCCCAAGGCCGTAGCGGCGCGCCCGGCGTGGGCCGGTCGCGACGCGTCGGTGCTCAGCGCCGCGAGCCGCCGCAGGAAGGCGGCGTTGGGGTGGGGCATGAACGTGGCCGCCTGGAGCACCGCCACCGAGGTCCGCGTCGACAGGCCGCGATCTTCGGCGAGCTCGGCCATGGCCTCCTGCGCCTTCTCTGTGCCACCGCCGGCCAGCGCAGCGATGGCGACCATCTCCGCCTGCTGCGAGAGCGAGCCGTCCCGTAGGGCACGAGCGACCCGCGACACCGCCTGATCGCTGTCGCGCAGGGCGTAGGTCAGCTCGTTGCGCAGGTTGGCTCGGCCCGCGCTGTCGGTCTTGTGGGCGCGCTGGGTCACCTCGGCCAGCACGACCTGCGCCGACCTGTGAGGCGGGTTGACCGCCTGCTTGTGCGGCTGGCGGGGCTCGACGCTGGAGGGCACGAAGCCGGCCGGCGACAGGCCCGTGGCCCAGGCCAGGTCGGGCTGGCCGGCCCGGCGGAGGGCGATGGTCAGGGACAGGGGCGCCCGCGCGTCGCTGTCGCGCAGCGAGATTCGAGCGCTGCCCTCACTGCGCCGGGAGATGGCCGCGATGCCCTGCCCGTCCAGGTCGAAGACCGTCTCGGTCCGGCCGCTGAGACCGACGTGCTCCGCGGGCGTCCGCCAGCGCTTCTCGACCCGGTCAGCGGCGGGACGCGTGTAGTTGGCCTGGTGCCTGCCGTTGAGGTCGCGCTCGGTCGCGGTCCACGGCCCGGCTTCCGCGCCAGCGCGCCGCTCCCACTGGGTGGTGTAGACGAGGTCGGAGAGCACGCTGCGCACCGGGACCGCGACGCTCGGCGCAAAGTGCAGGTCGGCGACGCGGCCCTGCGCATCGAGGCGGATCCAGAAGGGCCGCTCGAGCTGGCTCGCCGCCTCGCTGGAGAACACGCGCTTGCCGGCCTCGCTGGTGGAGAAGCGGCCCTTGGTCACCCGCGCTGGCAGCCAGCGCGCGCCCTCGAACTGGCGTTTGTCCCCGACCTGCAGCTCGCCGTGGAGCTCCGCCTCGACCGAGCCCAGCGCCTCCCCGCCGGAGAGGGTGAAGCGGTAGGTGGCCGTCAACGCGACGCGCCCCGCCAGCAGGGAGGGCGGCAGCTCGGGCATCTTCGTGTCGTCAGTCGCGTCCTCGGCCACGACACGCTGGACCGGGCCCACCGGGCCGTCGGAGGGCGCCGGCTGCTGCGTCCTCGCCCACCAGGCGGCCGCCAGCAGGGCCACAGCCCCGAGCGCGAGCGTGGCTGTCCGTGTACGGCTCATAGCGCCCCCGTCGGGTGCGAGTCGCCCACCGGATCGAAGGCGAAGTCGAGCTTGAGCGAGTGCACGATGGCCTTGCCCAGGGTCCACGTCACGCTGATCCCCGGGAAGCCAAAGAGCTCGTGGGTGACCTCGAACGACAAGGGATCGAAGCCGATCTCAAAGAACAGTCCCAGGCCCAGCTTGAGGAAGGTCAGCCGCAGATCCGTGCGGATGACCCGGTCGAACTTCCACAGGTCGGCGATGGTCGTGGTCTTGCCAGACACCTGCTTGACGCCCTTGCGGAAGCCGAGCCCGAAGGCCACGGGCAGGCCAATCTCCATGATGGTGATGTTGCCGTAGATGCCGGCGTACACCGCACCGAGGTCGAGGCCACCCTTGAGCAGGATCGGCAGGCCGATGGCAGGGGTGATGACGAAGGCCGGCTCGTAGGTGTCCGAGTCGAGCTCGAGGCCAAAGGAGATCGAGATCTCCGGCGCCAGCTCGGCGGTCACCTTCAGCGGGACCGGGCCCGCCAGGGTCTTCTTCTGAAAACAGGCCTTGCCGTCGACGTACTTGAACCCGTCCTTGTTCGGGCAGTCGCCCAGGGGCAGCGGCACCAGGAAGGTGGCCACGCTCACCGAGCCGGGGTCGATCATGTTGCGGGAGCTGTCCTGTCCTGCGTCGGCCAGGGCCTGGGCCACCGACGACGCGCCGGTGTCGGTCGTCGCGTTGACCTGGCCAACGCCGCCCAGCGACGACTCCCCGCCCGGCCCCTTCACCGCCAGGGCGATCTGCTTGCGCTGGGGCTTGCACGTCACCCCCTCCTGCAGCTCGCCGTTCTTGAACTGGGGGCCCGAGCAGCTGAGGCTCGGCAGCGAGGGCACCGGCACAGAGGGCGGCGCCAAGCCGAAGACCAGGAACTCCGACTTGAACGTCGCCCGGTCCTTGCCCTTGGCCGCGCCCGGGTTGGTGACCAGCTCCAGCCCCACGTCGAGCAGGTCCTGCGTCTTGCCGAAGAGCGACGCGCCCGACTTGGAGTGCGCCTCGAGGAAGAAGTGGCGCCGGTCTGTAGTGTTCTTCTGCAGGGGGACCTTCTTGTCGACCTCCTCGAAGCGCAGCGTCGAGCCGTGGTCCTGGTTGAGCGCGAAGGGCCCCAGGTCGTTGCTGCTGCCGCCGCCGTTGCCGTCGTTGCGACCCTGGCCCTCGACCTTCTCGTACCAGGTGTAGCCTTCCTCGCAGCGGCCGGTGTCGGCGGCGCAGAAGCCGCTGATGCACATCAGCCCCGCGTTGCTGCGGGTGAACTTCTTCTCCAGGCCCGGCGGTGGGCACACGGTGCCGTCCGGGTACTTGTTGACCGTGCACACGGGCCGGTTGAGCGTCTCGTCGAAGTAGGGCGAGTGGTACGTGTCCTGCCACGTGGTCCACGTGTTGCTGATCGGCACCCACGTCCCCGACTTGTCGGGGCCCCACTTGGTCTTGTAGCCGGAGTTGGCCCACTTGGTGTCCGCCGCGAGACAGGCGCCGATGGGGAAGTGGCTGGCAAAGTTGTGGTTCACGTAGTCGGGGCCTCGGCCGTCGGTCTTGCGCATGTAGGCGAGCCGGGCCGCGCCGGTCACCTGGGTCGACCAGGCCATCAGGTCGACGCCGATGCCCGCCGCGGAGATCAGGGACATCTGCTTGGGCTGCAGCCGCTTGGTGGTGTCGGTGTCCTTGAGAACCAGGCGGCGGATGATGGCCTCGCTCGGCTCGGCGTCGAGGATGTCGCCGCGTGCCTGGGGCGAAGGCTCGCCGACGGGCTTGAGCCCGGACTCGTAAGCGTAGGCGTCCTTGGGCGTCTGCCCTTTGGGCCAGGACGACACGTAGAACTGGTTGTTGACGTGGACGCCAGCGCGGCCCCGGGCGTCGGTGGACTGGAGATCGAGCCAGTGGTCGTAGAGGGTCGCGCAGCCCTTGGGCTCGATGAGCGAGAACGACTCGCGGTAGAGGTTCTTGCCGGCGTACATCACGCTCTGACAGCCCTCGCAGCGGTAGCCGCTGGTCGCCGTGCCGTCCCACTTCGTGCCCTTGACCATGGACTGCTTGCGCCGGAGGCCGCCGCAGGTGAGCGGCGACTGGGCCGCGCACACCTGGACCTTCTTACTCGCCTTCTTCTTGCCCACGCAGCCCTTGCCGGGGCACTGCAGCGTCGGCCCTGCTGGCGTCCAGTTGTTGGGGTCGTTGCCCTTCTTCTTGTAGACGGCCTTCTTGTAGCGCCCGGCCGTCGTCTTGGCCTTGGTGGTGACGTCGTAGACCGGGACGATGCGCTCGATGCAGAGCCCGGACTTGCAGCCCTGGTTCAGGTCGCAGGGCCGGTTGGCGGCGATCTGGGGGTTCCACGCGCAGCGGCGCACGCCGTCTTGCACCTCGCCCCAGTCGCTGTCGTTGCCCCACCAGGCCTTGCCGAAGTACTTCGCGCAGGCGCCGCACTGGGCGTTGCCGGTCTTCTCGTTGAGCAGACACTTGCGGCCGTAGCCGAGGCACTTGCTCTCGCAGGCCTTCGCCTCGTTCAGCGGCATCACGCACAGGCCCTTGCCCAGCCCGTCGGTGGTGGTCGAGCAGCGGTTGGTCAGGCAGCCCGCGTCCAGGGTGCACGCGCGGTCCATCTCGACCCGTGGCAGGCACTGACCGAACTGACCGTAGGAGTCGGCCTTGCAGCCGCCGCAGGCCGCCACGGTGGTGCCCGCGAGCCCGGCGGCGCCGGCGGCGATGACCGCGCTGTTGCAGACGCGGCGGTCGTCGCTGCAGCCCATGGCCTGGCAGCCCGGGCGTGTGACCACCTTGAGCTCAGGCCCGCTGAGGGCGCGCGGGTAAACACGGATGTCCGAGACGCCGTTGAAGCCGACCGACGCAGCTGTGCCGCCGGTGCCGTCGAGGCGCCCCGGCACGTAGAGCGCGTCCGCCCCGGACACCGCGAGGGCCGGCGGTTTGGTCGACCCGGTCGACAGCGGCAGGGTGACGCTCTGACCGGCGCTGGCGACCGTGGCACCCAGGGTGACCGCAGCGTCGCTGCCCTTGGCGGCGAGGGCAGCGACGGCCGCCTCGGGGGCCGCGCTCAGCGCCACGGCCACCCGCAGGCTGACCGGCCACGCCTTGGCGCTGACGAGCCACGGCGCGCTGACGTGGACCGTCGACCCGCCGCTCGCGGCGTGGCGCTGGGTGTGCAGCCGGCACGACACGGCCTTGCTGTGACCGCTGCCGGCGAACTTGTCCGCGCCCTTGCAGCGCAGCCAGGCCTGACCGGCGCTGCGGCCGCCCACCACCCACTGCAGCAGCGGCCGCGCGACGTCGCTGCCGGCCACGGCCGCGTCGACGAGCACGGTCTCGACCACGGACAGGTTGCGCAGGTCGCCGCCCGGCTCGGGCTGCAGGCGCCCCCGGGCTGGGACCTGGACATAGCCTGCCGAGCCGGCCGCGAGGTTGGCCGCCGCGGCGCTCACCTGGCTGCCGGCCTTGTGCGCGGTCACGTGATCGCTCGCCCCACCAGCGGCCTGGTTGTGGAACGCAGCGAGGTCGCGGGGCACGCCGCTGCGGCCGTCGTAGCTGCCGAGCACGGCGCCGTCGAGCCAGACCACCGGCCCGGCGCCGCGCTGGCTGGCCACCTCGTCGCCCGTCATCGGCCGGCGGTAGAGGGCCGACCAGCCCAGCGCGGCCGCGTCGGTGAGCTCGACCACCCGCGGCCCCTTGGTTCCCTCGGCGAAGAGCGCGCCTTGCCCCGCCGCCGTCGACGTGAGCCCGTCGACGAGCACGCGGCGCTCCTTGCTGTCCTGCACCACGGCGACAAAGCTCCAGCGGTCCTGGGTCAGCAGGTGGCTGCAGTCGGTCTGCACCACCGACTTGCCGTCCGGGAACACCACCTCCAGCGCGCGGCCACCGCAGCCGCTGTGGCGCTTGAGGGCCAGGCGGGCCTGGTCTCCGTCCTTGAGGGCCAGCAGCGTCGTACCTGGGCCGCCCTTCTTGGGCGCCAGCCAGGTGACCAGGCTCCAGCGCGACAGCCCGCTCAGGTCCGCCCCCTCAGCCGGCAGCGCCAGGGTGGCGCCAGCCGCTGGGAGCACGCCCATGTGGGGCGCTCGCAGGGTCTCCGTCCCGCCCGTCGCCGTCGGCTGGAAGAGCTCCGGGTTGTCCACCGGGACCGCCGCGACCCCGCCGCCGCGGGTCCAGAGGTTGTCGCGAGCGACCTCGGCGCCGGGCCGCGCCGGCCAGACACGCACCAGCCCCACGTCCGGCGCACCCCGGACGGTCCGCAGCTCGGCCGCAGACAGGGCCCGGTCGTAGTGGACGAGCTCGTCGAAGTCGGCGATGGCGCCCATGGTGACGACCTTTGCGCCGACGTAGCTGCTCAGGGGCCACTCGAGGAAGTCCTTGTACAGGTAGTGCGGCCACGTGCTCTTGTAGACCAGGCTGGAATCCCCAGGCAGACGGCCGCCGCCCCAGGTCCACTGGTAGGTCTTCAGGGACACCGCCGTGTCGACGTGCGCGACGAGCGCGCCGTCGACGTAGAGGCCGAGGCGACCGACGGTGAGCGCGTTGGGGTCACTGGCGTGCAGCGGCTCG
>JAUIAC010000257.1 GCA_030425545.1 bacterium
GTGGAGCGCCAAGGCGGCCGGCAGCGCGTGTGACGACGGCCAGGTCTGCACCACCGGCGACGCCTGCGACGCCAAGGGCGCGTGTGTGGGCAAGGCGAAGGCCGGGTGCTGTACCAGCGACGCGGCGTGCACCGGGGGCTCCGCCTGCCAGGTGGGCACCTGCGCGTCGGGGACCTGCACCTACGCGGCAAAGCCGGGCTGCTGCACGTCCGGCGTGTGCTGCGACGCCAGCCAGATCAAGGCCAAGGGCAGCGTCTGCGGCAACGCCGTGGTGGCCACGGAGTACCAGTGCGCGGGCACCCAGGTGCAGCGCCGTGACGCGGTCGGCGGGTGCACGGGCGCGAGCGCGACGACCTGCTCGACGAGCAAGGCCAACCTGGCCTGGGGCAGCTGGAAGACGATCCAGAGCTGCGCCGCCGGCCAGGTGTGCACGGCGCAGAGCGGCGGCAAGGCGCCCGTCTGCGAGACCCCCGGCAGCTCGTGCACCAAGGCGAGCGACTGCAACGACGGCAACCCCTGCACCACCGACACGTGTGACGGCGGCAAGTGCAGCAACCAGACCCAGGCGGGCTGCTGCGTCTTCGCCAGCGACTGCGACGACGGCAATGCGTGCACGACCGGCGTGTGCAGCGGCAACACGTGCAAGCAGAACGCCACGGTGTGCGCCGCGCCCTCGAGCTGCGAGACGGCGGCCTGCGACGCCAAGTCGGGCGCCTGCGTCAGCAAGGTCAACGCCGGCAGCTGCCGCATCGACGGCGCGTGCGTGGCCTCCGGCGCCAAGCACCCGAGCGACGGCTGCCTGGTGTGCGACCCCAGCAAGAGCCAGACCAGCTGGAGCCTGACGGGCGTGTGCACCTGCACCGAAGGGGTCTGCTGCGACAAGGACAAGGGCCGCATCAAGGCGCAGGCCAGCACCTGCGACGACCAGGTCCAGGCGACCGAGTACACGTGCAGCAAGTCCGGCGACCAGGTGCTCGCCCGCAACGCGACGCGCGGCTGCACCGGCAAGAGCAACACCTGCTCGGTGTCCAAGAGCAACTGGTCGTGGGGCGCGTGGAGCGCCACCAAGAACTGCGCCAAGGGCACCGTGTGCGAGGTCAAGGACAAGACCGTGGGCGGCACCTGCGTGGCGGCCACGGGGGCGACCTGCAACCCCAGCGTCACCAACGCGTGCTGCACGCCCCAGGGCACGGTGGCCCCCAAGAGCACCCCGTGCGACACGCCGGTGGTGAAGTCGGAGCTCAAGTGCAACACGACCCAGCCGGGTGGTCAGCTCCAGGAGCGGCACGCGGTGGCGGGCTGCACCGGCGCGTCCGACACCTGCTCGAGCGCCGACGCCTACCTCTCGTGGGGGCCGTGGAAGCTGAAGAAGCAGTGCACCAGCGCCGAGGCCTGCACCCTGGCGGCGGACGGCAAGAGCGGCAGCTGCGTCAAGGCGAACACCTGCGATCCCAAGGTGGCCTGCTGCACGGCAGGCGGGACCCCGGCGACCAAGGGCACGGCCTGCGGCGGCGTGGTCAAGACCGAATACCAGTGCACCGTGGGCGGCACGGGGGTCGAGAAGCGCAGCGCCACGGGCGGGTGCATCGGCGACGCGGCGACCTGCGACACCAAGGCGCTCGTGTGGGGCAAGTGGGCCACGTCCGCGACCTGCAAGTCGGGCACGACCTGCACCGTCGGCGAAGACGGCAGCCCGGGCTGCTCGGCGGACCCGGGGGTCGACTGCAAGAAGACGGACAAGTGGGAAGGCACCGCGACCACCGCGAGCAGCAAGAAGGTGGGGAGCTACAGCGACAGCTCCCCGGGCCTGATCCTCTCGCCGAAGGTCCACCTCAACAGCGCGAGCGACAAGGACTACCTGACCTACACCGTCGCCGACAGCAGCGCGCTCCACGAGCCCCGCGTCCACGTCGAGTGGAGCGCGACCGGCGCCGCTTTCGTGTGCGCCTACGCCCGCTGCACCAAGGCCGCCGACGGCAAGAGCTGCGCCAAGGTGGTCTGCCCGAGCGGGACCACGGCGTACAAGAACTCGGTGGTCAGCGGGGTCAGCGTCAACGGCTGCTGCGCGGCGCTGGCCAAGGGCACCATCGACTTCGCGGTCGACGCGCCAGGGACCACCGACGACAGCGTCGAGGTCTTCTTCAACGTCAAGAATCAGGCGCCCTTCTGCCAGGAGGTCGACGTCAAGCTCGACTTCGGCAAGGTCACCAAGACGCAGTGCGACCCCAAGGCGACCTGCTGCACCGACAGCGGGCTCTTCACCGCCAAGGGCACGAAGTGCGGCACGACCAAGCTCGCCACCGAGTACCGGTGCACGTCCACCGACGCGGGCGGTGACGTCGAGTCGCGCAGCAGCTACGGCGGCTGCACTGGCGCGTCGTCTTCTTGCAGCACCGCGGGCGCCAATCGGGTGTGGTCCGCTTGGACCAAGACCAGCGACTGCACCAGCAAGCAGATCTGCGTGGTCAACGACAAGACCCAGCCCGGCGCGTGCGTCTCGGCCAACGACGCCCTGTGCAAAGCCACGGACAAGTGGGAGGGGCCGACCAAGACCTGGCAGAGCATCAACCTCGGCAGCTTCGCCGAGGACGCCGCCGCGGTCATGGTCAACCCCATGGTGCACCTCGGGAAGTCGGACGCGGACTGGTTCAAGTACCGCATCGTCGACGATCCGAACCTCATCGATCCCAAGCTGCACATCACCTGGCAGGCTGGCACCACCGTCACCCTGTGCGCCTACTACCAGTGCCTCGCCGGGCCCAACGGCACCGACTGCTACGACGTGAAGTGCCCGACGGGTTCGCAGGCCTACATCAACAGCGCCGTGAGCACGGTGGCGCCCAACGGCTGCTGCATGACCGCCAAGACCGGCGAGCTCGAGTGGGAGCCCGACGCGCCGGGCATCTTCAACACCGACGAGACCGGCTGGGTCTACTTCAACGTCAAGAACGCGGCGCCGGTGTGCCAGCACGTCAACGTCAAGCTCAGCTTCGCCGGCAGCACCAAGGTCTGCGGCGACGGCAAGTGTGAGAGCGGCGAGTCGACTACCTGTCCCGAGGACTGCGGCTCGTGCGCCAACAAGTGCGGCGCGCCCTACGACAACAAGGCCATGTGCCAGTGCGACGCCCAGTGCGCTGGCATCGGCGACTGCTGTTGGGACAAGCCTCTCGTCTGCGGCGGATAGTGCGTACCCTCCGCTTCCAGCTCACTGGATTTCTCGGCCTGTCCGGGGCGGCGGTCGCGCTCCAGGAGGCGGCCAAGCGCTTCTCGAAGGACGACGCCCTCCACGGGCTGCTGACCGGCACGGCCTATTGGGCCTTCGCCGTGGGGTGTCCGCTCGTGGGCGCCTGGATGCTGGCGACCGGTGTGGCCGAGCTCCGCAAGGTGCGCGCCGCACGCTCGGGTCCCCCCCTGCCCAAGCACGCGCGGCCGAGCCTGGGGCGCGCGGTGGTGAGCGTGGGCATGGGGCTGCTTCTGCTGGTCGGGGTGCCTGTCGTATTCTGGGGCGGGAAATAGCGCGCGCCCTCGCGCCCGGTGAGCTCCATGGTGGACCGACCCAAGCTGCTGATCGACGTGCACCACGCCGAGGGTGCGCCGCACGTGCTGCCGCGCGACTGGCTGCATGGCTTCGACGTCGCGGTCTACGAGCCCGGGCGCGTCGACCGCGTCGTGCAGGGGAGCTTCGGGCTGGCGGAGGCCGAGGCCGTGGTCTTGCGCTCGGTGACCCCCCTGGGCGCGGACGCCCTGGGCCGGGCGCCGCGGCTGCGCGCTGCGGCGACCTGCTCGTCCGGAACCGACCACGTGGACCTGCGCGCGCTCGCGCAGCGAGGTGTGCCCCTGTTCAGCGGCCGGGGGGGCAACGCCGTCGCCGTGGCCGAGTGGGTCGCCTGGGCGCTGTGTCGGCAGTGGGGCGTGGACCCTGCGTCTGCGCGTCCGTGGGCCGGTCGGCGCGTCGTGGTCGTGGGCGTGGGGGCCGTGGGGGGCTGCGTCGCGGCGCTGGTGCGGCAGTGGGGCGGCGAAGCGGTGCTGGTCGACCCACCCCGCAAGCGCGCCGAGCCGGACTTTCCCGGCGTGTCGCTGCGGGCGGCGCTGCTGGACCCGTGCGACGCGCTCACCCTGCACGTGCCGCGCGTGCGGACCGGGCCCGACCGCACCGTCGGCTTGCTTGGCGACGCCGCCCTGCGCCAGCTCGGCGGCGCCACGGTGCTGAACGCCGCTCGCGGCGACGTGCTCGACGAGCGCGCCGCGTCGGCCGCCCGGGGCCAGCTGGCCGGGCTCTGGTGCGACACCTTCGCGAACGAACCCAGCCCGTCGCGGCAGACCGTCGCCATGGCCGACGGGGTCTCCCCCCACGTCGCTGGCCACAGCGTGGCGGGCAAGCTCAAGGTCGCCTGGCTGCCCATGGTGCAGCTGCGCGCGGCGCTGGGCCTGGCTCCCGCGTGCGACCTGGAGGCGGCGGTGAGCGCGGCCCGAGCGGCGGTGGCGACGTCGCAACCCTCGCCACAAGACGCCTTCGCCGTGCTCGACGCCGCCAGCCGGCAGCTGCAGCACGGCGCCGACTTCCGTGGGCTGCGCGCGGCGCACCGTCGCTTCGAGGGCGGACTGCTCGCTGTTCGCTCGGCGGCGGCGGCGCTCAGCGAGGTGCGCTGTCCTCCCGAGCTGGTCGACGCTTGCTTTGTGCTTTGAGGATTTGGTCGGCACTCGCTACCCTGCTGCGTCCCTGGCGCCCTCTGCGGCGCTGAGGTGCGGGCCTGTCCCTCGGCCCGCGTCGTTCGCACAGCGCGGAGTCTGCACTCATGGCCAACGCCCCCTCGTCTCCCACCGCCACCCTTCGTCGACTCGGCGCGGTGTTGGCCGTCCTGTCCCTCGCGGCGTGCGGCAGCAAGGCGCCTGAAGTCAACGCCATCGACCTTGGCGCTGCGCCCGGCGGCGACACCGGCGTGGGCGCCACGGACTCGGCCGTTGCCGACGGCGCCACCGTCGACACCGGCGTCGCGGGCGGCGACGCGGCCGCGGGCGTCGACACCGGGGCCGGCGCGGCCGACACGGCTGGCGCGGACGCGGGCGGGCCCTCCGGCCCGGGCTGCGCCAAGGCGAGCACCTGCTCCAAGTTCAAGGAGACGCCCTACTGCGACCTCGCCGACAAGGTCTGCGTGCAGTGCCTGGTCGACTTCCACTGCAAGGACTCCACCGGCAACTGCGTGGCCGGCAAGTGCGTCGAGATCAGCTGCGTGCCGGGCTCCGCGAGCTGCGTCAGCGACAACACGCTGGAGGTGTGCAAGGCCGACGGCAAGGGCTTTGACCAGAACGTGTGCCCGGACGCGGCCCCCGTGTGCGTCGGGGACAAGTGCCGCTTCTGCAAGCCCAGCACGACCTACTGCAAGGCCCCCGACAGCAACAACCCGCAGAGCAGCGTGGTGCTCAAGTGCAACGCGGGCGGCACCGACGCGGACATCGGCGAGATCTGCCAGAGCGGCCAGACCTGTGTCGACGGCAAGTGTGTGGTGTGCACGCCGGGCCAGAAGACCTGCTTCGGCAACAAGGCGGTGGCGTGCAAGGCCGACGGGACGGGCTACGAGTCGTCGGCGGACTGCGACGCGGGCGGCCTGGTCTGCGTCGCGGGGCTCTGCGTGAACCCCTGCTCGTCGGACCTCAAGAGCAACACCAACGTGGGCTGCGACTACTACGCCGTCGACCTCGACAACGCCCTGGTCCCGGGCGCCGGCGGCAAGGTCTACGACGCCCAGAACTCGCAGTTCTCCATCATCGTGTCGAACACCAAGCCGGCCGAGGCCATCGTCACCGTGACCGAGGGCTGCTCGGGCAAGAAGGCGAAGTACAAGGTCCAGGCCAACGGGCTGAAGATCATCAACCTCCCGGATCCCATCTGGAAGATGAAGCCGCCGAACCAGGAGGGCACGAACATCAACTGCAAGGCCTACCGCGTTCAGTCCAGCCAGCCCATCGTCGCCTACCAGTTCAACCCCCTGTCGAACGTGGGCGTGTTCTCCAACGACGCGTCGCTGCTCCTGCCGAGCAACGTGGTGGGCAAGTCCTACTGGGTCATGACCCGTCAGCAGACCCACGCCGGCCTGCGGGCCTACCTGACGGTGGTGGCGGTCTCCGAGGGGGAGACCATCGTCGACGTGCTGGTCACGGCAAAGACCCTGGCGGGCACCGGGGCAGGGCAGAGCATCCCCGCCGGGCCGTGGTCGGGCATCAAGAAGTTCAAGCTGACCAAGGGTCAGGTGCTCAACATCGAGACCGACGAGAACGGCGCTGACCTCACCGGCTCGTTCATCAACGCCGACAAGCCCATCGCGGTGTTCGGCGGCTCGGAGGCCAGCAACTCGCCGAACACCAACAAGTGCGTGAAGGCGCCAGGGGCCCCCAAGGGCACCTGCCAGTACCAGGGCTGGGCCTGCACCTCCAACGCCGACTGCCCCGTGACCTGCTGCGCCGACCACATCGAAGAGCAGCTCTTCCCGACCACCTCGTGGGGCAAGATGTTCATGGCCACCAAGGTGAAGTCGCGCGGCAAGGAGAAGGACGCCTGGCGCATCCTCGCTGGTGAGAACGGCACGGTGATCCAGACCATCCCGCCGCAGGTGCCGATCCCGACGCTGAACCAGGGGCAGTGGTTCGAGTTCGAGTCCGGGGAGGACTTCATGATCGTGGCGAACAAGCCGATTCAGGTCGGTCAGTTCCTCGCGTCGTCCCACGCGCCCAACCCCAACAACGACGTGTGCACGAAGCAGTACGGCTTTCAGAAGGTGTGCACGAACATGGACAAGCTCTACAAGGCCAAGATCGCCTGTAAGAAGAACGCCGACTGCCCGAACATCCAGGAGCCCGACGACGCCAAGATCGGCGACCCGGCCTTCATCGTCACGGTCAACGTGCAGCAGTACCTCACCGACTACGTCTTCCTGGTGCCGAACAAGTACTCGCAGAACTTCGTCAACATCGTGAAGCAGAAGAACACCGTGGTGAAGCTCGACAAGGCGCCGCTGGCGCAGTCGGCCTTCAAGGACTTCGGCAACGCGGGCTGGCAGGTCGCCCGGCTGCCCATCGCCCCCGGCGCCCACCGGCTCGAGTCCAACAACCCGACCGGCGTCACCGTGTACGGCTGGGACAACTACGTCAGCTACGGCTATCCCGCTGGCGCAGGCATCGCGGGCCAGAAGTAGCGCGTGGCGCACGAGCCGCCCCACGCGCGTCGCCCGTCGAATGGCCCGTTGCGCCGCCCGCTGCACCGCCCACTGCGCCGCCCACTGCGCCGCCCGGGCGCTCGCCGCCCGCTGGTCGCGCTGACCGCCGCCCTCACCGCGGCGTTGTGTCTGGCGTCGTCCCTCGCGCTGGCGGGTGGCACGTGGCGCAAGCTCTACCGCTCTGAGGGCGTCACCGTCTACGCGAAAGACCGTCCGAACGCCGACCTGCCCGTGCTCAAGGGCGTCGGGGTGCTCAAGACCAACCTCTACCTGCTGCTCGCCATCGTGGACGACGTGCCGCGACACCGCGAGTGGGTCAACCGGCTCGAGCGGTCGATTCTGCTGAGCCGCCCCGACCCGATGCACGCCACCGCGTACCTGCGCTTCGACTTCCCTTGGCCCACCTCCGATCGCGACGGGATCATCCGTGTGGTGGTGGAGCGCCGGTGGACGCCGCACCATGACGTGTGGATTCGCTTCCAACGCACGACCACGGCCAAGCGGCCGCCCATCGACGGCGTCGTCCGCGTGCCGCGCACCGTCGGGTTCACGCGGCTGCGCTGGCTCGGGCCGGAGCGGACGCACGTGGTCTACCAGATCGACACCGATCCGGGCGGCATGATCCCGGCGTGGCTGGTCCGCTGGATCAGCAGGGATCTGCCGCTGAAGATCCTGCGTGGCCTGCGCGCGCAGCTGAAGAAGCGGAGCGCTGACTACGGCACCTTTCGCACGCAGTGGGACCCGCGGCTGAGCGTCCAGCCCGACGCGCCTGCGGTGTTCCCGCTCCCAGGGGTCGACCCCAAGACGCTGCCGCGCAAGCCGTCACCCTCGCCGTCGCCCTCGCCGTCGCCGTCGCCCAAGGCGCCCTGAGTCGCAGGGCAGCCGTCGATCCAGCTCGCTCGGGACACCTGTGGGGGCCGCTGGGGGCGGGACCGGCAGCGGACGCGTCGCGTCAGCCTCGGGCCTGGACGACCTCGGCGTCGAGGAGCGCGGCGATGTCCGCGTCGGCGTAGCCAGCGTCGGCGAGCACCGCGCGGGTGTCTTGTCCAGGGAGCGGCCCCGCGTGTCGGTAACGCGGTGGGCACGCGCTGAGGTGGACGGGGTTGCCCACCTGGCGAGCGCTCCCCTCGCGCAGGGGCACGTCGACGACCATGCCGCGCTCGGCGAA
>JAUIAC010000258.1 GCA_030425545.1 bacterium
GCGGGCAGCTCCGGTGGACCAGCGTGCAGAACGCCGCTGGCTGGAAGCTGCTGTGGGTCAAGGCGGGCGCGAGCCCGAGCGACGAGGTGACGTGGGAGTGGTCGCTGTTCGACCTGAACACGAACTACCTGGAGCACTACGACGCGGAGACGGTGGCTGGTGACGGCGTGCCGGTGGACCACGGCGGGAACCTGATCCGGAATGCGTCTGGCGCGACGGTGCAGGACAAGTACGACAACCTCGCGAGCGGTGCGAAGGCGCAGTTCAACGCGCTGTACACGCACCTTGCGGAGAACTACGAGATCCCGCCGGGGATGGAGGTGACGCTGGCATGACCCCCAAGCTCGGCTACGCCTACCCCCGCTGCGCCCTCGCCGCCGCCTGCTGGCCCGGCGCTGAACCCAAGCGCCCCAAGAACCTCATGCGCTACCGCCTACACGCCCCCGAGGGGACCTACATCACGCTCCTCGGCCAGTTCTACACCGAGGACCAGACGCAGCTCGTCCAGGCCGACGTGGACACGATCCGGCTTCACGTCTTCGAGCAGCCCGCGAGCGCGCCCGCGTCGGAGGTGTACAGCACCAGCCTGACGCGGTGGACGGGGGACGGGACGGGGTACAACTTCCGGTACACGGTGGATGCGCCGCAGCTCCTGGGCAAAGGGGGCGCGACGATGATCTACGAGGTCGAGATCGTGCTGCTGTCAGACGGCGGCCCGATCAAGCAGGCGTGGGAGGTCCACGCGGCGCCGTTCTTGAGCCCGGCCTAGGAGGCCACCCCACCAAATCGCAGCAGGGGGGACCTGATGCGACATCGTTGCCACCACGACCTACACGCCCTACGGGGCGATTGACGAGCTGTTCGCTCCATTCAAGGCGTACCAACGCGGTGACGCCGACGAGATGGTGCGGCTCGGTCGTGAGTGGAAAGAGACGCTGATCGAAGGGCCTGCGGGGACAGGCAAGAGTCACGGCGTAGCGAACTGGGTCAACGTCTTCTTGACGATGTTCCCCGGCTCGCGCTGGCTGATCGCCAGGCAGACGCTCAAGTCGATCCGCAACTCCTGCCAGGTCGCGCTCGAAGAGGACGTGTGGGGCCCGCTGCATCCCTGCGTCACGTCGTCTCGCGCGACACGCCTTCATCGACAGGGCTATCTGTACCCCGAGGCCACGAACGTTGTCGGCGGCGTGACCTATTCGGGCCGCTCCGAGATCGTGCTCGCCGGGCTAGATAACCCGTACCGCATTCTCTCGACGCAGTTCGACGGGGCCTGGGTCGAAGAGGGGATCGAGATCACGCGGAGAGCGTGGGAGACGATTGCGAGTCGCGTTCGCCGTCCGCATGCGCCTTGGCGACCGCTGATCGTGACGACGAACCCGGACCAGCGGTACCACTGGCTCAACCAGCGCCCGCAGGAGATCGGCAAGAACGGTCGGCCCAAGATGCGCCGACTGAAGTCGAAGCACTGGGAAAACCCGATCTTCTGGGACCTGGAGCGAAACTGCTGGAAGCCGATGGGGCTCGACTACATTCGAGACAACCTCGGCAACTACACGGGCGTCGAGAGGCAGCGGCTTCTTGACGGAGAGTGGGTTAGCGCCGAAGGGCGAATCTGGGCGGCTTTCGATGATGACGTTCACGTCTTGCCGCTGTCCGAGATCCCCGAGCCGAAGTGGGCCATTGGTGGCATTGACTGGGGATTCCGCAACCCGACTGCGCTGACGGTCTGGGTCGTGGACAAAGAGGACCGGATCTACTGCGTCCGCGAGGCGTACCACACGGGCGTCTCGCTGGACTGGATCGCGGGGATGATCCAGCGCGCGAACGACTACCTGCGCGAGCGGTGGAAGCTGGAGATGACCTACGTCGTCGCGGATAGCGCCGAGCCCCGCAACATCGAGACGGTCAACGCGCTGCTGCGGAAGCCGCTGTACGAGGGCGGCGGATACGTCCGACCGACGCGGCGCAAGGACCAGATGGCGCAGACGTTCCTGGTTGATCGCGCCATGCGCGCGGACCTCGAACTGAACGGCGGCAGACCTTCTTGGTACATCGCCGACGACACGCTGATGCACCCGGCGGACCCAAAGATGGTCGCTGCTCACCGTCCGACTTGCCTCAGACAAGAGGTCCCCGCCTGGGTCTGGCGCAAGACCGAGGACGGACGCCCGATCAAGGACGAGGAAGACCCGACCTGCGACGCGCACGCCATCGACTCCGCGAAGTACGTGGGAGACGAGGTGTTCGAGCGCGACCTGTCGGGCCCGAAGGCTCCGCAGACCTTCGGTCCGGGCTCGTTCGGTGCAGTTCTCGGCGACGACGAGATCGACCTACACGACGACTAGGAAGCACGATGACCCTCACTGCAACGCCGACAGCGATCTACACCGAGATCGAAGCCGCCGAGGAGTTCCGCAAGGAGTTCTCCAGCTCCAAGCCGAAGATGGTGCGCGCCTACGCTGGCCCGTTCTTCTTCACGGACAGCGACAGCGCGAACAAGGACAACCCGGAGAACTTCCACTACGAGTATTGCTCGTACATGCTGCCGCGCCTGGTCTACAACAACCCGCGCGTGCAGGTGAAGTCGCGTCGCGTGGGAGCGCAGCGCGTCGTCGGGGAGGCGATCCGGCACGGCCTGAACCGCTGGTGCGTGGACACGGACTTCCGCACGACGCTGGTGCGCGGCGCTGTGGACTACCTGTTCATCCACACCGTCCTGCTGACGACGCAGGAAGAGGACGTGCGCTCGCTGCACGAGTCCTACAAGCAGCAGTTCGGGAACAAGGTCCCGTACCTCCCGCGCGTCACCCACATCGAGACGGAAGACTTCGTGTTCGACCCGCTGGGGCGGACGGCGAGCGACTGGCGCTGGGCTGGCCACCGTTTCGTGCGGGACAAGGATGACTTGCTCGAGGAAGCGAAGGACGAGGGCTCGGGCTGGAACCGCGAGGTTCTGGACGAGCTGCAAGAACTTCGGGACGGCAAGAAGCAAGACGACGAGCCGGACCGCGTTTCCGCGCCGAACCGGAACGAGATCGTGCTGTACGAGGTCTGGTACCCCGAGCACTACGACGAGGACAAGTACGACTCCGCCGAGGAGGCTGCCGAGGACGGCTTCCACGGGATGATCTTCACGCTGGCGAAGGGGCAGTGCGGCCCGATGTCGGCGGTAGGGAAGAAGAAGTGGGTCCGCGAGCCGCGCCCGTACTACGGCCCGCGCTGGGGCCCCTACTCGTACATCGGTGCGTACCCGGTGCCTGGCGAGTCGCGCAAGCTGTCTCCGCTGACGGCGGTGGAGCCGTTGGTGCGGAACCTGAACCAGCACGCGCGAGCGGTGCGCGACGGTGCGGCGACGTACAAGCGCTTCCCCGTCGTGGCCGGCGACGACCCGAAGATCGCTCAGGCCATCAAGAGCGCGCAGCACGGCCACGTCCTGGCTGTCGCCGGGTTCACGCGGGATCAAGTCGAAGTGATCGAGCAAGGCGGCCTCACGGCGCAGCAGCTCGAGTCGATGGCGCTGTTCAAGGACCAGCTCGACCGGAACGCGGGCCTGGGCGAAGCGCAGCGCGGCGCGACGACCAGCGGCGCGACGGCGACGGAAACGGCGGTGGCGGCGAACAGCTCGGCGCTGCGGATGGACTTCATCGCGCAGCAGTGGGCCGACGGCGTGACGCGGACGCTGCGGACGGTGGCCTGGTACCTGTACCACGACGACCGCGTGATCTTCCCGCTCGGCGAGGAGGCGTCGAAGGACCTGGGCGCGGAGGGCGCGGAGGCCATCATCTTCGAGGGCGGCGACTTCGACACGGAGAGCGGCGCGACCTTCGACGACCTGGAGCTCGACATCGAGCCCTACTCGATGGAGCGGGTGGACCAGGGGCTGCTGCAACGCCGGACGATGGAGCTGGTGGGCATGGTGCCGAACCTGGTGCAGATGATGGCGATGGCGCCCGACGGCGTGGATTGGGCCGCGCTGCTGGACCGGATCGGCGACGCCTTCAACGCGCCGGGCTTCGGGCAGCTCTTCTACCCCGACGTGATCGCGCAGCGCATGGGCGCGCAGGCCGAGCCCTCCGGCAGCGAGGGGCCCAAGCTGGCCTCAACGGTCGGCGGCCCTGCCGGTGCGCCCAAGGGGCCCCAGGGCGCGTCAGGCGGCACGCCGAACCCGGCCCAGCCCCAGGGAGCCATGACGGGCGCTGCCATGACGGTGGGGGCCAACTGATGCCCATCTACGAGTTCGAGTGTCCCGACACGGGCGAGCGGTCCGAGCACTTCTTCCACGGCTCCGAAGCCCCCGGCATCGGCTCCGAGGTCGAGATCGAGGGCCGGAAGTGGCGGCGCATCCCGAGCCTGGGAGCGGGCAAACCCCGCGTCTGGAGCCGTGAATTCGTGGCTCGCAGCCAAGCGCTGTGGCACCCCGACGCCCCCCGGCACAACGACGTTGGCGAGGCGGTCTTCCGCAGCCAGCGGGAAGTGGACGAGTTCTGCGCCAAAACGGGGCAGACTTACGGATAGCCATTGACCTCCCGTTGGGGGTAAGATAGGAGTCACCACGGATGCAGATGACAGACCCCGAAGACGTTGCCGCCCAAAACGGGGCGACCGAGGCAGCCCCCGCCGAGGGCCAGGACGACGCTGCGATGATGCAGCTCCTGGCTCAAGCGGAGGAGCGCCACGGGCTGCTGGACGGCGCTGAGCCGCGCGGCGACGAGGGGGAAGTGGACGCCGACGACGAGGCGTTCGACGACGACGAAACGCCCGAGGAGCAGGCCGACGAGGCCAGCACCGAGGGGGTAGGGGAAGACGAAGCGGCAGCCGATGTACAGGGGCTCGATGAAGCCCTCAAGGCGGCGCTGCGGCGAGACGGTCTTCCCGACGGTCTGATCGACCAGATGGTCAAAGCGGACCGCGACGGCGCGTTGGCTTACGCCCTCCAGCGTAAGGAGAACCAGCGCGAAGTCAGTCTTGCCTACCAGGAACGAGCGGAGCTGAAGAAGCAGGCAGAGGCCCAAACCGGGAACGGCGAGGAGGCGGCGGAAGCTGCCCAACCTGATGCCGCCAACCTGGACAAGCTGGCTCAACTGCTGAGCGACGAGCTAAGCGAGGAAACGGCAGGCGCGGTCGTGCAGGCGATTCAAGGGGCCTTTGCGCCCTTGCAGGCGAAGTTGCAGGCGCTCGAGGGCGCTCAAGCGGCTTCCCAGCAAGAGCGGGTGGGTCGGCTTGTGTCGGAGGCGCGACAGACCTTGCGGGAGCGGTTCCCCAAGGTCGCGGATGACGACGAATGGAGAACCGTCTACCGCCTCGCCTCGCACCTCGAAAGCAGCCCGAAGCTCGCGCACCTCGATGAAGAGACGCGAGCCAAGAAGGCGCTCGAGTGGGCGGCGAGGGAGGAGTACGGCGATCCGGATGTCGAGTCCGCGCGTACCACTCGCAAGCGCGCAAGCAAAGGGGTGACTCGCCCCAGCCGTCGCACAAGTGCTCCCCCCCCGACTGCTGACGAGGCCATGTGGGCCACGTTCCAGCGGGTCGAGCGCGAGAACGGCTGGCAGTAGCTCTCCCAGCGTCAGCGCGCGGTTCAGCTAAGGAGGAAACCTCATGGCTGGCACCGCTTTGGAGTCCTTCGGGGACTTCCAATACTCGACTGGCCCCGCCTACGTCAAAGGGGCCAACAAGATCATCAACGACGCACAGCTCAACACCTACATGTTGGGCCGGATGCTGAGTGGTGAACACTCGCAGCACCTGCAAGGTGGCTCGAAGATCCGGGACGTCATCTTCCTGGACGAGACCTCCACCTTCCGCCACTACCTCCCGAACGAGTCGATGTCGTGGGAAAACCCGCAGACGCTCGATCAGTGGGAGACCCCGTGGCGCTTCTCGCTGGCCCACATGTCCTACACCGAGGAGGAAGTGGGCCTCAACAACGGTTCGCTCACCGCCGAAGCCAGGTTCCACAAATACAAGGACCTGATGATGGCGAAGGAGATGAACCTCTGGACCTCGATGATGAACGGTCTGGAAGCCGACCTTTGGGCGGCCCCGGACTACACCGAGATGGAGGCCAGCGGCGGCAAGGCTCCGCTTTCCATCCCGGCGCTCATCTCGGAGCACGCGGCGGCCCGCGTGGACTTCCTCACCGACAGCGGCCCCTCGCGCGGCGATCACCCCGGCTACGACCCGATCTGGGCGGCTGCTGGCGGCACGACCGTGCAGGGCATCGCTTCGGCGACGAAGACGAACTGGCAGAACCAGAAGGAAGCCTACTCGACCGCCGCTGTCGGCGCGCAGTCTTCCGGCACGGGAACGCACCTGTTCACCGCGTTCGACCGCATGTTCAAGAAGCTCAACTTCGACGCGATGCCGGTCAAGCCGGGCATGGCGGAGGCGTCGAGCCACCCCGGTTGGATCGCGTGTTCGATGCTGGGCTCGACTCAGTACGAGAACGCGCTTCGCGTGAACCAGGATTGGTTCCGTGACGGTGACGGCCAGAGCCCTGGCTACGCCGGTCCGAACTACCGAGGCATCCCCGTCATCTACGTTCGTCAGCTCGACACGGCTGCGCTCTACACGGGCGACACCGCGTCGGACGGCTACGGCGACGAGACCGTCACCGCGACGAACCACGACGACGACGAGGCGATCGGTGTCGCTGGTGCCCGCTACTACTGGGGCCACAGCAAGTACCTCAAGAAGGTCATCCACAGCCAGCGCTTCTTCCACAAGAAGAAGCCGTTCTTCCCGTCGGCTCAGCCCTACACGCTGATCTGCCCGGTGAACATCTGGCACAACAACATCGCTTGCAGCCGTCTGCGCCTGGGCATCATCTCGCCCTACGTCGCCGCTGGTTGATCGGAAGGAGACAGACCCATGACCAAGACCAGAAACAGCGCTGGCTACTCTCCCTACGGAGTTGCTGGCCCGAACGGTGACCCCATCAGCATCCCGGCGGCTTACGCGGTCGTTCGGTGCAACCAGAACGCGATTGCCGTTGGCGAGCCGGTCTACTGCTCGATCGGCGCGTCGGTGCAAGCCGCGCCCAACAACGTGACGGTGGATGGCGACGCCCTCCTCTACGACCAGTGGATTCGCAACGCCCCGACTTCGGTGCACCTGCACACGGGCTTCGTTGGCATCTGCAAGGAGGTCATCGAGGTCGTCGGAACGGATGCCATCATCCGCATCCAGACGCAAGGCATCTGCACCGGCGTCACCACGAACGGGTCGCAGACCGACCAGATCGGCATGACCTTCAAGACGACGGGTTCCCTCCAGCCCGCCGTCGCTGGCGATGCCGTGGTCGCGATTGCGATGGGTGCCGACGTTGGCACGGTGGGAACCGTGCTGCTGCTCGGCTCCATGCGCGGCCTGCTCGGCGCTCTCGTCTAGCGACTGACGCGCAACGCCCCGCCGTCACCTCGGCGGCGGGGCTCCACACCTACAACCCCCTCGCTTCGCCATGACGATGATCGCTTCCGAGGCCATCGGCCACGTCGCGCACGTTCTGGGTGCCCAAGCGGGCAACTCGGTCGGCCAAGGGCTCACGGAGCTCGGCATCGTCAACGAAGCGGGGGAGTTCCTTTGCGCCATGCACTCCTGGGCGTGGCTGGTGCGGCCCGACGCCGGGCTGGACCTGGTGGCGTCGCAGACCTACGCGACGCTTCCGACCGACTTCGCTGAGCTGGTCGCCTTCGACGCGACGAACTCGCTGGTCAACGGGCTGGTGATGACGACGCACGAGCGCCTGTTGTCCATGCGGACCAACGGCATCCAGGTCGTGTCGGGCAACTACTTCGGCGCAGTCGTCTGGGCCGAGGGCTCCGACGGCGTCCCTGTGGCGCGGCTGGACCTGTGGCCGACTCCGGGGGGCAGCGAGTCCGGCGCGCTGACGGTGACGTACCGCCGCAACTGGGCGACGCTCACGGACGACAACGACACGGTTCGCATCCCGTCGTTCATGCACGGGCTGTTCCTGTCCATCGTGCGGGCGATCGCGGCTGGCTACATGGAGCAAGACGACGCGAGCAAGGCGGTGCGCCTCGCGGAGATCGTCGCGGGCCCCGAGTTCGCTGCGGCCAAGCGCCGCGACGCGGGCACGCAGATGCACTACGGCAAGATCACGGGCGGCGCGGCGCAACCTAGCGGCTACGTCACGTCCTGGGACTACCCGGTGTCGGACCCGAGCTGATGACGAGCCGCCGCCTGACCCTCCAGTTCCCCCTCCGGGGCCTGTCTGACGACACGGCGCTGTCCGAGCAGCAGCCGCTGACGACGAGCGACGCGCGGAACGTGCGCGGGATCGACCCGGTGTCGGGGCGTTCGCGTGGTGGTCAGCGTGCGGGGTCTGAGAAGTTCAACACGACGGCGCTGG
>JAUIAC010000259.1 GCA_030425545.1 bacterium
CCAGGCCGAAGACCGCGCGGGCCTCTGCAGGTGTGGCGATGCGGCGGCCGACGTCGCGCGCCGTCGCCACCAGCGCGTCGATGAGCGGCCCGTTGCTCGTCGCGCGGCTGCCGTCGGGCAGGTAGAAGGTGTCCTCCAGCCCCGTGCGCAGGTGCCCGCCGAGCTCCGCCGACGCGCGGTGCACCGGCCAGACCTCCGTGCGACCGATGAGGATGGTCTGCCAGTGCGCGCCCGCGGGCATCTCGTCGATCAGCAGCGGCAGCCACGACGCCTTGGCCGGCATGCCCGAGGCCACACCCATGACCAGGCTGATGTGGACGGGATCGGCGAGCAGCCCCGCCTGGTGGAACATGGCCACGCTGCGGACGATGCCGGTGTCGAAGCACTCACACTCGGGGACGATGCCGTGGGTGTTCATGGCCTCGACGAACTCGGCCACCTTCTCCACCGGGTTGTCGAAGAGCATGGGCAACCACGCCCACTCGCCGTTGCTGCGCAGCTTGAGGTAGTTGAGCGAGCCCGCGTTGAGGGCCGCGATCTCGGGCTTGCCGGCGGCCAGACAGGCCACAGGGCCGGAGATGTCGTCGCCCATGACGCCGGTGCTGTAGTTGAGCAGCAGCTCCGGGCAGCGGTCGCGGATCGCGTCCGCGATGGCTGTGGAAACCGCCGGGTCCCAGGTCGGCAGGTGACCCAGCCCCTCGCGCTGGTCGCGGAAGTGCAGGTGCACCACGGTCGCCCCGGCGTTGAAGGCCCGCTCAGCCTCGTCCGCCATCTGCTCCGGCGTCACCGGGACCGGGTGCCGCTTGGGATCGGTGAGGACGCCGGTGAGGGCGCAGGTGACCACGGCGGGCTGGTTGGGATCGCTCATTGCTGGGCTCCTGGGGAGGGGGCTCGGGGGCTCGGGGGCTCTGAGATCAGGGGCGCGAGGCCGCGGTGGCGGGTCGCGCGGAAGGTCAGCGATGCGGCGGCGAGCAGCCCCGCAGCGTCGCGCCGACGACCCAGCACACGGTGGCGTCGGCCGGCACGACGGCCCGCGTGGCGGCGTCCACGTGGACCGTACGGGTGGGCGAGTAGGCGGTCCAGGTGACCCACGGGGTGCCCTCGTCGAAGGCCGCTCCCCAGGTCATGCGCAGCTCGACCCAGCCCTCGGAGCCCGCGCCGGCGCGGAAGCGCCGCTCGACCACAGGCCGGGCCCAGAGCGCGTGCTCCCAGTCGCGCTGCCAGGCCTGGCGCTCGACCCGGTGGGCGGGGTGCGACGGCCGCGCCGCGGCGCCGCGATGGGCATGGTGCTCACGGTGCTCACGGTGCCCCGCGTGGTCACGGTGGCCGGCGTGGTCAGCGGCGTCGCCCCGGCGCGGCGTGGCGCCCGGCAGCGGCGGCGGCGGCGCCCCCTTGGCAGGCCAGAAGTCCTTGCCCAGGGGGTCGTTGCGCCAGTCGCAGTGCACGTGGCTGGTGTAGAGCTGGGTGTAGTCGGCGCTGTGGGCCTTGCACACGTCGACGATCTTCTGGAGCGTGGTCTTGCCCTTGGTGGTCACGTCGGCGGCGTCCCCCCACTGATGCCGCGAGAGCTTCGCCGCGCCCGACACGCCCTTGTTGTACCCCGGGCTACGAAAGCCGCTGTTGACCGTCAGCGCCGTGCCGAGCTGGGAGCGCACCGCCTGCAGGCGCGCCACGGTCTGCGCCGAGAACACGCCGTACTTGCCCTTGGCGGGCGACATGAACTCGCTGAGCACGAAGTTCTTGGCCACCTTGGTGCTGCCGGGCGCCTTGCCCAGATCCAGCACGTTGCTCGGCGGCTTGTAGTTGGACGCGCTGCTGCTCGGCCACACGTAGGCGCTGTCCTTGATCAGCGAGAGCGAGGTCAGGGTGAAGCAGACGCCGTACTTGCCGTCGACCCCCGGGTAGCAGACCTTCGGCACCGCCGGCGCGCAGACCCCACCCTCGTCTTTGCCGCCGACGCAGTTGTCGTCCTTGCCGTTGCAGGTCTCCTTCTGGCCCGGAAACACGGCCTTGTCGCCGTCCGCGCAGTCGCCGCTCTTGCTCACGGGGTAGGCGCTCGACGCCTTGCAGCGGCACTGGCTCTTGGCCTTGTTGCCCCAGCCGTCCTTGTCGGCGTCGGCGTAGAACAGGGTGCAGCCGGTGGCGCCGAGCTCGTCGGTGGCGCTGTCACAGTCGTCGTCCTTGCCGTTGCAGGTCTCCTTCTGGCCCGGAGACACGGCCTTGTCGCCGTCCGCGCAGTCGCCGCTCTTGCTTACGGGGTAGGCGCTCGACGCCTTGCAGCGGCACTGACTCTTGGCCTTGTCGCCCCAGCCGTCTTTGTCAGCGTCGGCATAGAAGGGGGTGCAGCCGCTCGCGCCTGCCTCGTCGGTGACGCCGTCGCAGTCGTCGTCCTTGCCATTGCAGACCTCCTGGCCCGCGGTCGGCGCCGAGCAGGCCGAGAGGCCGGCCGCCGAGCAGGTCCGCACACCGGGACACGCCGGGTTGCCACAGGAGGTCTTGGCGCCGGAGCTCACCGCGCGGCCGCTGCAGGTGCACGCCGCGCCGGCGCTCGGGCGGCACTGGCTCACCTGCAAGCCGTCGCTGTCGGTGCCCGCCTCGCACGCGTAGCCCGCCGGGCAGGGCACATCGGCGCTGCAGTAGGAGCCGCAGAAGCTGCCCGCCGCGCCCCACGAGACGCAGGCGCTCGCGTCACCGCCCAGGTGCTGACAGTCCACGTTGGCCTCGCAGGGATCACACAGGGTCACGTGGGCGTCGACACACAGGTTCGCTTTGTAGGCCGGCGAGAAGACGCAGCGCTGCCCCTGTGGACAGCTGGTGGTGCACGACGCGGCGCAGCGCTTGCCGCCGCCCCGGGCCAGGACACAGGCGCCGGAGTCGCAGTCGTCGTCGCCCACGCAGGCGGTGCCGTGGTTGTCGGTGTCCACGGGCGGCGCGGTGTCGACGTCGGAGGTCGCGTCGGTGCTCGCCTGGCCGTCGCGCCCCGAGCCCTCGCCCGCTCCGTCGCCGACGGCGCTGCCGTCGCTCAGCACGCCGCCGTCCCCGACCAGGCTCTGGGTCGCGTTGGGCGCGTCCGTGCCGCAGCCAGCCGTGGCGAGCGCGAGCCAAGCCAGCGCCGCTGCGGCGCCCCAGCGGCGCGCGCGCACCGCGGCAACAGGCAGCGCGCTCCGCTGCGCTGGGTCCGTGTTCTTCGGCTCTGCGCGCCCGCTCACGTGTCCTCCACCCGCACCTCGACCAACACCTGACCCGCCGAGACGTTGTCGCCCAGCGCACAATCGACCCGGTCGACGATGCCAGCCTCCGGCGCGCGAAGCACGGTCAGCATCTTCATCGCCTCGACGGTCACCAAGGCCTCCCCGGCGGCGACGCCCTGCCCTGGCGCCACATGGACCGCCGTGACCATGGCCGCGCTCGGCGACACCACCGCGCCGGCGGGCAAGGCGGCGGGCGCAGGCTCGGGCAGCAGCGTCCCTTCGGTGAGCGGCTCCGCGTCGTGACCCGGCCGCTGAATCCAGAGGTGACCGCCCACGTCCCGCACCCGGTAGGTCTGCACGTGACCGTCGACCTGCAGCCGCAGCCAGCCCTCGTCGCTGGCCAGGACCTGCGCCTGCCCGGTGGGGGTCGGCGGCGCGGCGAGCGAGGGGTCGGGGTGGTGATCCACCGCGAAGGCCCAGCGGCCGTCCCCCAGCGGGTCGAGCAGCACGTGCGCGACGTCGCCCGTAGGCCGGGTCAGCACGGTGACGTCGGCGCGGGAGGGGTTGCTGCGAAATCGGTGGACCAGCGACGGGCCGTGGCGGAGCAGCGCCGCCGCCACCAGCCACCCGTCGGCGATGGGGTCGTCGGGCGCCGCGATGTCGTGCACGTCGAGGAAGTTGGTGGTCGTCTCGCCAGCGCGAAAGGCCGGGTGATCCAGCACCGCCGCGAGAAAAGCGCGGTTGTTGGCGACACCGTGGAGCTCCGTCTCGTCGAGGGCGCGCCGCAGCGTGCGTACGGCGGTGGCCCGGTCGGGGCCGTGGGCGATGAGCTTGGCCACCATGGAGTCGTAGTGCACCGGCACGACGTCGCAGGGCTGCAGCGCGCTGTCGACGCGCACCCCACTCGGAGGGCGCCAGGCGTGCACCGGTCCGGCCTGGGGTCGATGGCCGTCGCGGGCGTCCTCTGCGCAGAGCCGCACCTCCACCGCGTGGCCCGTGCAGGTCAGGTCGGCCTGTGCCCAGGGCAGCGGCTCGCCCATGGCCACCCGCAGCTGCGCCTGCACCAGATCGACCCCCGTGACCCGCTCGGTGACCGGGTGCTCCACCTGGATGCGCGCGTTGACCTCGAGGAAGAAGTGCTCCCCGGAGTCGTCGTCGACCAGGAACTCGACCGTGCCCGCGCCGACATAGTCGATGGCCTGCACCAGCCGCACGGCCTCGCCGCAGATGGTCTCGCGCACCAGGGGCGTGATGCCGGGCGAGGGCGACTCCTCCACCAGCTTCTGGTGTCGGCGCTGCACCGAGCACTCCCGTTCGAAGAGGTGCACCGCCGCGCCGTGCTGGTCGCAGAGCACCTGCACCTCGACATGGCGGCCCCGCGCGACGTAGCGCTCGAGCAGCAGGGCGTCGTCGCCAAAGGCTGTGGCCGCCTCGTGCCGCGCCTGCTGCAGCGCCACCGGCACCGCGTCGGCGGACTGGACCACCCGCATCCCGCGGCCGCCGCCGCCCGCGACCGCCTTGATCAGCAGCGGAAAGCCGACGCGCTCGGCCTCGACGGCGAGCTGCGCGTCGCTGAGCCCGCGCCCCTGCACACCCGGCACCACGGGCACGCCCAGCGCCGCCGCCCGGGTCTTGGCGGTGTCCTTCTCCGCCATGGCGACCATGGCGGCTGGAGGCGGACCGACCCACACCAGGCCGGCGTCGATGACCGCCCGCGCGAAGTCGGCGCGCTCGGCGAGGAAGCCGTAGCCGGGGTGAATCGCCTCGGCGCCGGTGGCCACCGCTGCGCCGATGAGCGCGGCGATGTCGAGGTAGGGCACACCCTCGCGTTCGTCGCCGATGCACACGGCCTGGTCGGCCAGAGCGACGTGGGCGGCGTGCAGATCGGCGACGCCGTAGACCGCCACGGTGCGGAGGCCCAGCGCGTGGGCGGCGCGGAGGACGCGCACGGCGATCTCGCCGCGGTTGGCGACCAGCAGGGTGTCGAAGGGGCGGGCCATGGGGGCTCCTGCGGCGTGGGCTGCGAGGTGGGCGGACAAGACGAGGCGCGGGCTACATGCGCAGGACCCCAAATCGTGGCTGCCCGTCGGCCCGGATGTCTCGGTTCCACGCGGCCTCGAGCCCCAGCGACAGGGCTCGTCGGGTGTGCCTGGGGTCGATGATGCCGTCGTCCCAGAGCCGGCTGGTGGCGAAGTAGGGGTCGGCCGTGCGGTCGAACTCTTCGATGACCGCGGCCTCCATGTCGCGCATGTCTTCGTCGAGCGGCTCGCCGCCCATGCGGCGGATGGCGGCCTCCTGCACGATGCGCATCACCCGCGCCGCCTGCGGCCCACCCATGACGCCGATCTTGGAGCAGGGCCAGGTCAGCAGCAGCCGCGGGTCGTAGGCGCGACCGCACATGCCGTAGTTGCCCGCGCCGTAGCTGCCGCCCACCAGCACGGTGAACTGCGGCACGGTCGCGGTGCTGACGGCGTGCACCATCTTGGAGCCGTCCTTGACGATGCCCCCACGCTCGGCCGCGACGCCGACCATGTAGCCGGTGATGTTCTGCAGGTAGACCAGGGGCGTGCGCTGCTGGTTGCACAGCTGGATGAAGTGGGTCGCCTTCTGCGCCGCGCTCGAGTAGAGCGGCCCGTTGTTGGCCAGGATGCCCACCCGCCAGCCGTCGACGCGCGCGACGCCACACACCAGGGTCTCGCCGTAGCCGGGGCGAAACTCGTCGAGCCGCGAGCCGTCGACGACGCGGGCGATGACCTCGCGGATGTCGAAGGGCACCCGCAGGTCGGCCGAGACGATGCCGAGCAGCTCGTCGGGGTCGTAGCGCGGGGGCTCTGGCGTGTCGCGCTGCACCACGTGGTTGGGCCGCCCGAGGTTGGCCACGATCTGCCGGCCGATGCGGATCGCGTCGGCGTCGTCTTCCGCGAGGTAGTCGCAGAGCCCGCTGACGGTGTGGTGCATCTCGGCCCCGCCGAGCTCGGCGTCGGTCGCGTCCTCGCCGAGGGCCGCTTTCACCAGCGGGGGGCCAGCCAGGTAGACGCTGGCCTTGTCCTTGACCATGACGTTGACGTCGCTCATGCCCGGCACGTAGGCGCCGCCGGCGGTGCTGGAGCCGAAGACCAGGCTGATCTGCGCGAGCCCGTCCGCGCTCATGCGCGCCTGGTTGCAGAAGCCGCGCCCGCCGCGGTTGCCCATGGCGAAGAGCTCCGACTGGTAGAGCAGGTTGGCGCCGGCGGACTCGGTCAGCGCCACGGAGGGCAGGCCGTTGTCGTGCGCCACCTGCTGGGCCCGCACCAGCTTGTCGGCGGTCGCGGGGTAGATGGCGCCGCCCTTCACCCGGTTGTCGTTGGCGGAGATGACGCACAGCCGGCCGGCCACGTGCCCCACACCGGTGATGCAGCCGGCCCCAGGGCTCTCGTCGTCGTACTGCCCCCAGGCCGCGAGGGGCGACAGCTCCAGGAAGGCGCCGTCTCGGTCGAGCAGCCGCTCCACCCGCTCGCGCGCGCTGAGCTTGCCCCGCTTTCGCAGCTTCTTCAGCGCGCGCTCGCCGCCGGCGTGGCGCACGGACGCGAGGTGCCCCTGCAAGGTCGAGAGCAGCTCGAGCAGGTGAGCGCGCCGCTCACGGTAGTCGGCGCTCTGCGTGGAGAGGTGGCTGGGGAGCACGGTCATCGGCGCGGCCTCCGGGCGGTGTCGCGCGGCAGGGTAGCGCGGTCTGGCCCGCGGGGGCAGGGTCCCGTCGGGTGGGACGCGCTCGCGTCGACGGAGACGCCGGCTCAGGGGGGCGTGCGTCGGGCCCGGGTCGCGCGCGCGCTCCGTTGCGTTCGTCCGGACGGGTCAGCGAGGGCGAGGGTCGACAGCGAGGGTCGTCAGGTCGGTGGCGAAGCGGCGCCTGGGCTCCGGACGCGTTTCTCGAGCTCGCGCGGCGTTCGTCATGCTCTCCATCCTGCCCGATCTGCGCGGCGGTTTTCAGCAGTGGCGCGTGTCCACTGGGGGGATGGGGGACGGCATACCAGCCGCCCACTTCGGGCCGCGGCGTCCTAGCTGAGCACCTGGCTGAAATCCTCTTCGTCCACCGGTCATGCCTGCGGCATCAATCGCGCAGCGGCCGCTGGCGCGGCCGCATTCGGTCTCTTCCGCCGCCCACGCAAGCCCTGCGGGCATGCTGGCGTTGCTTCGACGAACTCCCAGGGGTCGGGGCCCGGGTCGCTGGCGCGGATGGGCGGCGGCGCGCATGAAGCCGGGTCGGCTGCGCCAGACATTGCCCACGGGTCGTGGTGTGCCGGCGGAGGCCGGGCCGGGCGGACGCTCACCAGGTCTGTTGGCAGGCCCAGGTGGGTGAGGATGCGTATGATGACGTGTCGCTGCTCGATCAGCGCGATGACCTCGCGTCGGCCACCACAGGGGCACGAGTAGTTCGGAGTCGCTCGCTGTCGCGACCAACCAGCATCGTCCTACCGCGCAGGCTAGCCCCTGTCGGGGCATGCTGACTTGCTCATCGAGCGCGAACGCGCGGCGCATGAGGTCAGCCCACGTGCGACGCTCACGTTCAGGACGCGTCGAGCCGCGCCGCTTCTTGGGGACGGGGCGTGAGCGTCCGCCAGGCGTGAGGCTGACTCGCCGGCGGTGGTTGCCGGCGTAGACGCCGATGTAGGGGAGCAGCAAGGGAAATGCCTGGCACCTACTTTCGCTGGGGCTCGGACAGCGGCACGAGGTCGACCAGCGCGCGGGGCGTGAGCCAACGGCCGGACGCCTGCCGGCCGAGCCGCCGCCGCCGTGATGCCGCGCTGCATCACCCTGCCCTGCATCACCCCGCCCTGCATCACCCGCACTCCATCGGCCGGTAGCGCAGCGCCTTGGGCTCGACGCCCTCGGTGTCCATGCGCTCGCGGCGGCCTTGTGCGCAGCCCCTGTCGTCGCCAAGGAGCCACGCCACCTGGCTGTCGCCCTCGAAGGACAGGATCCGCGTCAGGGCACGCAGCTCCCCTTGTCGCAGATCTTGCCGCCGCCGCAGCTCGTGCCGCTGATCGGCGTGTGCACGCAGCCCGACTTGGCGTCGCAGGCGTCGGCGGTGCAGGGCTTGCCGTCGTCGCAGACGGCCTTGCCCGCGCAGAGGCCCGCGTCGACGCAGGAGCTGTAGCCGCTG
>JAUIAC010000260.1 GCA_030425545.1 bacterium
GTCGCACGCGGGTGCGGTCCAGCGCCGCCTTCTTCTGCACGTTGTAGTGCACCTGCATCACCAGCACGTTGCCCTTGGGCAGCTTCAGCCCGGTGCCCGCCGGATAGTGGTTCACGCCCGCGCCCGGAGCCCAGGCCAGCAGCAGGCTGTCCATGAGCACGCCCTTGCCCGCGGCCGCATAGCAGGGCCAGCCAGCGCGGTCGCTGTGGGTCTTCTGCAGGTGCTTCATGACGTTGTCGTTGGAGCCCAGGTCCGGGGCGTCGACCGGGAAGGCGCCCGGGTTCACCGAGAAGAGCAGCACGTGATGCACCACCTCCGGGTCGCCGGGCACCACCTCGGTCGCGGTCACGAAGACGTCCTTGTCGAGCCCGGGGACGATCGGGAAGCAGCGGTAGTCGTCGTACACCGGCGAGGGGCCCTTGCCGGCCTGGAGCGCCTTGTCGTCCTCGGGCTTGTAGTCGACGCCCATGTCCAGCTCGATCGCCGTGCCCGCCGCGACCTCGGGCGCCAGGGTCTTCTCGGCCTCCGGCGGGGTGGGGGCCTTGGCCTTGTCGCCGGCCCACATGCCCTCGTCGACCCACTTGCCGACGGTCGCGATCTCGTCGTCGGTGAGCCACTTGGCGTCCTGGAACGAACCGCAGCTGCCGTCGCTGGTGACGAGCCAGGGCGGCATGGTGCGGTTGGCCGTCGACGCCTTGATTGCCGGGCCCCACTTGGCGGCGGCCTCGGGGGTGTCGAGGGGCATGGGCGCGATGCCGCCCGCCACGTGGCAGCCGTCGCAGGCGCGCACGAAGATGGGCGCCACGTGCTCGTAGTAGGTGATCGCGCCAGCCGGGGCTACCGGCTCCACCGCCTCGGTCCCGCAGCCTGCGGCGCAGAGCAGCGTGGCGACCAGCAGCGTGGCGGCGGCGCGCGACGGCGTGAGGGGGGCGGTGGGGTTGTCGGAGCCGCGATGGCGGGACGTGGGCAGCATGGCAGCCTCGGCGCGAGAGGGAGGCGCGCTCGGATGGTCGCGCCGCCGTGCGGGCCCAGAGGGGGCACAGTCGCAGGGCGCGCGAGTGATAGCGTGAAAGCCGCCTCGGCGCCACGGTTGCGTGACCGTCGCGCCCGCAGGTGGTGCACGGACGCCGCGTTCCCGCCGGCAGTTGCGGTGCGCTATGCTCCGCGCCGAACCTCGCGCAGGAGCAGTGGCATGGCGAAGTGGACCGAGGCAGACATCCCGTCCCAGCAGGGCAAGGTCGCCGTGGTGACCGGAGCGAACGGCGGCCTGGGCGCCGAGACGGTGCGCGCGCTGGCGGCCCAGGGCGCGCACGTGGTGCTGGCCTGCCGCACGGTGGCCAAGGGCGAGACCGTGGCGGCGCAGATCGCGACCACGGTGCCGGACGCGCAGCTCGAGGTCCGGGCGCTCGACCTCGCGGATCTCAGCAGCGTGCGCGACTTCGCCGCCGGCATCGTGGCGGACTTCGACGCGGTGGATCTGCTGATCTTGAACGCCGGCATCATGGCGATCCCGCGGCGCACCACCGCCGACGGCTTCGAGATGCAGCTCGGCACCAACCACATCGGCCACTTCGCCCTGACCGCGGCCCTCTTCCCAGCCGTCGCCCGGGCGCCGGCCGGGCGGGTGGTGGTGGTCGCGTCGCAGGCCCATCGCATGGGGTGGATGCGGTGGGACGATCTCATGGGCGAGCGGCGCTACGAGCGCTGGACCACCTACGGGCAGAGCAAGCTGGCCAACCTGCTCTTCGCCTTCGAGCTGGACCGGCGGCTGCGGGCCGCTGGCAGCCCTGTGCAGGCCCTGGCGGCGCACCCAGGCTACGCCGCGACGAACCTGCAGCACGTGGGGCCGGCCATGGACGGCAGCGCGGTCAACGCCAAGATGATGGCCCTGGGCAACGGCCTGCTGGCCCAGTCGGCCGCGGCCGGCGCCTTGCCTACCCTGCGCGCCGCCACCGATCCCGCCGCTGCGGGTGGCGACTACTACGGCCCCGACGGCTTCTGGGAGACCCGCGGGTGGCCGGTGCGCGTGGGCGCCAGCGAGCGGGCGCGCGACACCGCCGACGCGGCCCGGCTGTGGCGGGAGAGCGAGGGCTGGATCGGCGCGTCCTTCGACGTCACAGCCGCCCCGGAGGCGCCCGCCGAAGTGGGCGTAGCCGCTGCACCCGAAGAGGTCGTCGAGCCTGAGCTGGCCGCTGCACCCGAAGCGGCCGCGGAGCCTGAGCTGGCCACTGCACCCGAAGAGGTCGTCGAGCCTGAGCTGGCCGCGGAGCCGGAGCTGGCGGCCGAGCCTGAGCCGGCCGCGGCGCCCGCCATCGAATCATCTGTGCCTCCGGCCCGTTGAGCCCAACCCACCCGCAACGCCACCGCTCTGGAGGTCCTCGCATGTCTCGCCGTTCGCTGTCTCCCACCCTGCCAGCGCTGCTCGCCCTGGCCACCCTCGCGGCGCCGGCCCTCGCCCTCGCCATGGCGCCGCCGGCCTACCAGAACCTCCGCCGCCAGGTGAAGCGCACCTCCTTCTCCAGCGCCAAGCTCGACGTCATCAAGCTCGCGGCCGGGGGCAACACCTTCACCTGCGCCCAGGTGCGCGGCCTGCTCGGCGCCTTGAGCTTCTCCAGCGGCAAGATCAAGGCGCTGCGGGTCCTGTCGCCGCGCATCGAAGACCCGCAGAACAGCTTCACCATCGTCAACGCGTTCACGTTCTCGTCGGACAAGAAGAAGGCGACCAAGATCCTGCGCAGCGCGGGCAGCGCGGTGCGCCACGCGCCACCCCCGCCGCACGCCCACCACGCGCCGCCGCCGCCGCACCCCCACGGTGGCTACGCGCCGCCGGCCCAGCCGGCCCCCCCGGCCCGCGGTCCGCCCCCCGCCGGGACCTACCGCCAGCGCGTCCGCGTGCAGCCGGGGCCTGGGGCTCGCCCTGTGGTGGCCCCGGCCCGCCGCCCCCTCGCCGCCCCTGCCGTGCGCGTGACGCAGAACAACTCGGCCGCGTGGGCGATGCAGGGCTACGGCCACGTGCAGAACGCCTGGCCACCCAAGGCCATGAAGCGGCTCGTGCGCACCCTCAAGCGGACCGCCTTCTCGCGGGACAAGCTGCGCGCCCTTCAGCTCGCCGTCGGTAGCCGCGACGAGGGGCTCACCGCCAACCAGGTGCTGCGCATCCTCAAGGCGTTTGGATTCTCACGCGACATGGTCCAGGCCATCCGCATCATGGAGCCCAAGCTGCTGGGTATGCCGGCCGCTGACGTGAGCCGCATCCTGAAGAGCTACCCCTTCTCGCGGGACCGACTCTCGGTGCTCAGGGCGCTCAAGGACACGATTCTCGATCTCGAGAACAAGTTCGTGATCCTCGACGCGTTCACCTTCTCCTCGGACAAGAAGAAGGCCGCTCGCATCCTCGCTAGCGTTCGCCCGCGCAGCCCGCTCTACGGTGCGATCCGCGGTCGCCACGTGGTCTTTGTCATCGACTGCTCGGGCTCGATGCGGGCGTCGGTCTTTCAGGTCCGCGGACGCCCGGTCAACCGGCTCGACTACGTGCGCTATGAGCTCGGTCGCGCGCTGCGCTCGCTGCGCCCCGGCACCACCTTCAACATCGTGGTCTTCGCGGGCGGCGTGGTGCGGTGGCAGCCCCGCGGCGTGCCGGTCAACGGCGCCAGCATTCAGCAGGCCGAGGCCTTCATGGCGCACCAGCGCGCCGACGGCGCGACCAACATCTGGGACGCGCTGCGGACCGCGCTCAGCGAGCCCGGCGTCGACGAGGTGCAGTTCCTGACCGACGGCACGCCGACGGCAGGCCCGGTCCGGGGCCACGCCAACGTGCTGCGTCGGTTCCGCGAGCTGCTGCCTCGTCGGGGCGTGCGCATCAACGGCGCGGCGATGCTCATGGGGCGCTGGGCCGGCGACCAGAAGGCGCGCTCGGCGCAGCTGGTGTGCGCCATGGCCCACGAGACCCACGGCACCTGCCGCGTGTTCAAGTAGCGCGCTTCACGCCTCGGCGGTCTTGCCCGCCTCGAGCTCGGCGTAGGCGCGGATCCGTCCGAGCATGCTGACGAAGCCGTTGCGGCGGTTGGCGGAGACGTGGTTGCCCAGGTCCAGACGGTCGAAGAGGTCGTCGAGGTCCATCGCCACGATCTCCTGCGCCGTGCGCCCGTTGTGCAGCGCGAGCACGATGGCCACCAGCCCCTTGACGATGATGGCGTCGGAGTCGGCCCGGAAGCGCAGCACCGCGCCCTCGCTCGCTGGTCGGGTCTCACAGTGCAGCCACACGCGGCTGACGCAGCCGGGCACCAGCGCAGCCTCGGTCTTCTCGCTCGCGTCGAGCGGCGTCAGCTTCTTGCCCAGGTCGATGATGTAGCGGTAGCGCTCTTCCCAGTCGTCGAGCAGCTCAAAGTTCTCGATGAGCTCGTCTACGGTCATCATGGTCGGATCCTCCAGAGGCTGCGGTCACGGCGCGCCCTACCTCGCGTCCCTCTCACGGACGCCGCGAATTCGGGCCGCGTGCGGCAAAAACCACGGCGCAGGCGGTCCCTGTGGCGGGGCGCCTGCGCCGTGTCGGTCGAGTCGGGCTGGGTTCAGCCCGGGGGTCGCCCGCGTTCGCTCAGCCCAGGTTCTGGGCCACGAAGTCCCAGTTCACGAGCTGCCAGAAGCCGGCGAGGTAGTCGGGGCGGCGGTTCTGGTAGTCGAGGTAGTAGGCGTGCTCCCACACGTCGACCACCAGCAGGGGCGTGAGGCCGTCCGTCAGCGGGCAGCCAGCGTCGTGCGTGCTGGTCACCGACAGGTTGCCGTCGGCGTCCTTGACGAGCCAGCCCCAGCCGCTGCCGAAGTGCGTGCCCGCCGCGCTGGTGAAGGCCGCCTTGAAGGCCTCGAAGCTGCCGAAGGCGCCGTTGATGGCGTCCGCGACCTTGCCGGTCGGCTCACCGCCGCCGTTGGGGCTGAGCGAGTTCCAGTAGAAGGTGTGGTTGTAGGTCTGCGCGGCGTTGTTGAACACGCCGGTCGACGGGCCCTTGGCGATGAGCTCCTCGAGGCTGAGGCCGGCCAGGTCCGTCCCCTCGACGGCGGCGTTGAGCTTCTTGATGTAGCCCGCGTGGTGCTTGCCGTAGTGAAAGCTCAGCGTGTTGGCCGAGATGTGGGGCTCGAGGGCGTCCTGAGCGTAGGGAAGGGCCGGCTGGGTGTGGGCCATGGGGTGCTCCTTGGGTTCGCGGCGCGTGCGCGCCGGCGGGGATCTGTGAAGCTCGCGTCGGGCGCGAGGCGTGGGCTCGATTCGCGCGGAGACCTAAACGAAGGCTCTCCGGCAAGTCAACCTGCGGCGCTGCAACTCACTGCCGCGGCGACGAAAGCGTCGGATGCGCAAGGAGCCCGCAAAACAGCCCGCGCGGGTCTGCGATCCCCAGCGGCGCCGCGCTTTGCTAGCCAGCGAAGAGGTCCACCGACTCGCCGTGGGGGAAGGTCTGACCCCCGTCGCGCTCGCCCGCCAGCAGCGTCGCGAGGTAGCGGGCGGGCACCTCGGGCGACGCCAGCTTGCCCTCGGCGGCGATCTCTCGGAACCACCCGACGCCGGGCATGCTGGCCTCGCTCTCCGCCCGGATCTGCGCCTGCATCGCGGTCTCGACCACGCCGGGCGAGAGCGCCATGACCTGACAGCGCGCCTGGTCCATCTCCTCGGCCATGACCTGGGTGCCCAGCCACATCGCCGCCTTCGACGCGCAGTAGCTGGTCCACCCGGCGACGGGGCGGTGGGCGGCGCCGGAGGTGATCTGCACGATGCGGCCGGTGCAACCCGGCGCCGCGAGCACGGCGCGGTAGAAGGTCTGCCCGACGAAGATCGGCGCCAGCCCGTTGAGCAGCATGGTCGCCCGCGTGCCCGCGAGGTCGATCGTGTCGAAGCGGCCGATGGGATCGAGGCTGCCCGCGTTGTTGACCAGCACCGCCTCACGGACGCCGGCCAGGTCGAGCTCGGCGAGACACGCGCTGACGTCGGACTCCACGCTCAGGTCGCGCACCTCGCTGCCGTGCAGCGGCAGGTCCAGCGCCGCCAGCTTGTCTGCGTTGCGGGCGACGCCGTAGAGGGCGAAGCCGTCCGCGTGCAGGGCGCGGGCGATCGCGAGGCCGATGCCCGCGGTCACTCCGGTGACGATGGCGAGCCGTTGGGGGGGAGACGTGGTCATGGGGTCCTGCTGGGGTGGGGAGTCGACCGAGGTGGCCCCGGGGCGACGCCCAACGACAGCCCGCGGGCGGCGCGGGCGGCGCGGTGGCCGTGCACCTCGACGGGGAAGTGGTCGTCGGCGGGCGGCCAGGCGCGGCCGGGCGCTGGCTGGGTGATGTCGTGCCGCCGAGCCCAGGCCAGGTCGGCGTAGGGCAGCTGCGCACAGCGGTGCAAGAAGAGGCGCAGGTCGGGCCCGTGGGCCAGCGGGGGCGCCAGCGGCGAGCGCGCCCGTTGGCCCAGCTCGGCCACGTGGGCCGGCAGGGTCCCGCGTCCGCCGGGCGGCCCCAACAGCGGCCCCAGGGGGTCGGCGCCGTCGGCGATGTCGGGCTCGGGCAGGAGGAGCTGGACCAGCCAGCCGGCGCCGGGGTCGTTGAGCCGCTCGTCGTGCAGCGCCCGCACGAGCGTCGCGCTCGGCAGGGTCAGCCCGCGCCAGGGCAAGGCGTCTCGTCGCCCAGCGCGCAGCAGCGCCGCCGGCGACCAGGGCGTGAGGGCCGCGCGCAGCTGCGCTTCGGTCGGGCAGAGCAGCAGCGCGCCGGTCTCGTGCCACCAGCGCGCCCGCGCCATCATCCGCCGCACCATGTCGCGCGTCGGGGTCCCCCAGCCGCGCCACAGCGCCAGTCGCTCGCTGATCATGCTCATCCTTCGCCCAGCGCGCGGACCCAGTCGGTCCACCGCAGCCGCTCTCGCCGCACCCGCAGGAGCTTCTGCACGCGGTCCAGCACCTTCTGGCCGACCTCGGTGAGCCGCACAAGGGCCGCGACCCGGTGCTGCAGCAGCTCGAGCTCTGGCGCGTCTGGCCAGCCCTCGCCGCCGGCGTGGGCCATGCCCTCGCTCAGCAGCCGCGCCAGCTTCCAGCCCTCCTCCGCCTCGCGCACCACGAAGTTGCGGACGAAGCTCGTGCCCATGGCGCGGAGGTCGGTCTGCACCTCGTAGTAGTCGCGCCGGTCGCCCAGCTTGCGCCGCCTGCGGACGACCTCGAAGGCCTCCATCTGCCGGAGGGCCACGCTGGCCGTGCTCTTGGCGGTCCCGACCAGCTGCGCCACCTGCTCGAGCGACAGGGGCTGGGTGGTCATGAAGAGCGTGCCGTAGATCCGGCCGTAGAGCGGGTTCAGCCCGTACACCGCCAACACCCGGCCAAAGCCCTCGCCCACGTTCTGTCGGAACTGGGCGAAGTCCACCGCCGTGGCGGCGGGCGTGCCGGGCGTGCCGTCGGCTGCGGGGTGCGGGTCGCGGGCGCGAGCAGCCATGGTCTAGCGGTCCACCGCGACCGGCAGCTCCAGCATCATCTTCATGGTCGAGGTGGGATCGGGCTTGTCGCTGAAGTCCGGCCGCGCCAGCCGGGCGCCGGGCACCGGCTTCGCGCCTGCCGCTTTGACCTTCGCCTCGAAGGCGGCGAAGGCCTTGGGCAGGTCGGCCACCGACGTCGACACCACGGTGCGCGCCACGCGGTCGGCGGGCGGGATGGTGTTGACGCCCTTGGTGGTCTCCGCGTCGACCTCCAACGCCAGCCAAACCTGCTGGCCTTCGACGCGCAGGAGCGCGCTCGCCGGGCGCAGGTGGGGCTCGCCCACGGCCTTCTCCATCTTCTGGCTGGTGGCGTTCATCGTCGCGGGTGTCACTGGGGCCTGGACCACGCGGTGGGCCACGCGTGAGCCGTACGCGACGCCGTCGCGCGCGTCGCCGAGCGCGAGCTTGATCGGCGCCTCCAGGGGGCGCACCCGCGTGACACGGACGGTCTGCTCACACGCCACCGGCTTGGCCTCGCCCGCGTCGACGAACGCGAGCCCGTCCACCTGCGAGGTGAGGCACCACAGCGAGGGCACCATGACGTCGCCGGCCACCGTCAGCCAGGCCGACGTGCCCAGGCTGACCACGGGCCCCAGCTTGCCCAGCGGCAGCGTCACCACGGCCTTGCCGCCCTCGGTGGGCTTGTCGGGGAGCGGCGCGTCTTCGGCGCCACCCGGCGGCGCGTCGTCGATCTTCGGCTCGTTGCCGGCGAGGGTCAGCGCGACCACCCGCTTGGCCACCGTGTCGTGCACCGTGATCACGCGGTGCTTGGCGCCGATCTGGAAGCCGACGCCCACCCAGGCGACCCGGGCGCCCATGCCGCTGGTGACCCCGCTGGGCT
>JAUIAC010000261.1 GCA_030425545.1 bacterium
AGCTCGGCGAGCGCAGCCGCGTAGCCCGACGCCTCCGGCAGGTTCTTGTCCCAGAGCACCGCCAGGCGGCCGTTCGCCGAGCCCTTGCGGCGCAGGCGCGGCAGCAGGGCCCCTCGCAGCACGCGGCCGTAGCCGCCGAGATCGTCCTCGTCTTCGGCGAGCGGCGGCATCGCCTTGTTGCCGCTCGGGCACGAGTTGGTCTCGAGCAGCACCATGCGGCGGCGCCCCTCGGCGTCGGTGGCGTGCAGCATGTCGGCGCCGGCCCAGCGGAGGTGCTTGGTGGGCGTGGCGAGCACCCGAGCCAGCACGTCGCGCGACACGCTGGGGTTCAGGTGGCAGTAGCGCGCGACGATGGCCCGCGGCGTCATGCGCATGAAGTAGGCCACCATCGGGTGGACCTGAGCGTGGAGGACCTTGCTGTACAGGTGCTGCGACATGTCGAAGCTGCCGGGCGTCACCGTGGTCGCGTGCGCGGCGAAGAGGCGCTCCGTGGGCACCGTGACCGCCGCGCTCGTCGAGGGCGCGCGCGGCTGACCCGGCTGCGAAGGAGACGCTCGCTCGGTGGACTGCGGCGGCAGACCAGCGTTCTTGACCATGTTCGTCGTCCTGAGGCGTGGGGGAGGCGTGGGGGACGCGCGGGGAGACAGGGCGGGGCGCCCGCCCGGCGAACCCAGGCGACGCGTGCCCCCGGGCATTGCGCGCTTCGTGCCAAGGTCACGTGTGGCCGCTGCCGCGCCCAGCGGCGGGGTGGCCCCGGCGCCTGCCCCGAGCGCCTCAGGTGCGGATGAGGCCGTGATTTCAATGAGGTCGCGATCGCGGCATCGCGCAGCAGCCCGCGCCCAATCGCGGCGGAGGGCGCGCCGGCACCACAGCGAGGCGCCCCCCGTGACACGGCGTGGCGCCGTCGCGTTACCGCGCGGTGACGCCCGCGTCGACGCGTGTCACGGGGCGGTAACCTCACACCTCGACAGGCGGCACGCGCTTCGCCACGATCCAGCGCCGGCGCACACGCCGGCGCTGCGCTCTCCTCTGTCTCCCGCGAGGCCGTTCATGACCGACCCCGTCTGCTTGCGCGTCATCGTGGCCGACCCCGACGTCGCCGTGCGCACCGAGCTCACCGCCTGGCTCCGCTCGCAGGGCGACGACGCGCAGGCCACCAGCCGGGTGAGCGAGCTCCGAGACGCGCTGCGCGGCGAGGTGTGCGACGTGGTCGTGGTCGACACCGAGCTGACGTCAGGCTCCGCCGAGGCCATCGTCACCCGGGTGCGTCGCTCACAGCCGGAGACCGACGTGGTGCTCCTGGCGCGGCGCGGCACTGTCAGCGACGCGGTGGACGCGGTGAAGGCGGGCGCCACCGACTTCCTGGTCAAGCCGGTGGACGTGGGGCTGCTCTCCCGCTCGCTGGCGCGGACCCGCGAGCGCGTCACGTTGTCGCGGGCGCTCGCGAGCGCTCGGCAAGAGCTCGCCACGCAGCTGCTCGGCCCGGTGATGATCGGCCGCGCGGCCAACATGCGGCGGCTGCGGGAGCGCACCGAACGCTGCGCGCGCAGCGACGCGACCGTGGCGGTGGTGGGGGAGTCGGGCACCGGCAAGGAGATCGTCGCGCGCATGCTGCACGCGGGCAGCCCCCGAGCGGACGGCCCCTTCGTCGCGCTGAACTGCGCCGCCTTCCCAGAGACGCTGCTGGAGGCGGAGCTCTTCGGCCACGAACGAGGCGCGTTCACCGGCGCCCACAAGCGACGTCGCGGGCGCTTTCAGGCGGCCTCCGGCGGCACGCTCTTCCTCGACGAGGTGGCGGAGATGTCGCTGAGCGCGCAGGCGAAGCTGCTGCGCGTGCTGCAGGAGGGCGTCGTGCAGCCCGTGGGCTCAGACGACGAGGTGCAGGTCGACGTGCGCGTGATCTCAGCGACGCACCGCTCGCTCAAGGACCGCGTGGAGGCCGGCGCCTTCCGTGAAGATCTGCTCTACCGCCTCAAGGTGCTCGAGCTGCGCGTGCCGCCGCTCCGTGACCGGCTCAGCGACCTGCCGCTCCTGGTCGAGCACTTCCTCGCTCGCCTGTCGGGAGGCCGCCCCGTGCCGACGCTCACGTCGCAGGCCTGGGCGGCGCTCATGCGCTACAGCTATCCAGGCAACGTGCGCGAGCTGGAGCACGCGCTTCAGCACGCCATGGTACTCTGCGACGGCCACCTCATCGGCATGGATCACCTGCCGGAGAGCATCGTGGGCGAAGGGCCGCCGGAGGGCTTCGCCGACGAGGGCGATGTGACCTTTCCCTCCCTGGCCACCGCCCACAAAGCCTGGGAGCACGACTATCTGGTCCACGCCCTGCACCTCACCGAGGGCAAGCGCGCGCGGGCGGCAGACCTGCTCGGCATCTCGCGCAAGAGCCTGTGGGAGAAGCTGAAGGTGCACGGTCTGGCCGATCACCTGCGCACGCCGGCGGGCCCCAAAGACACCGAGCGTTGACGGCCCCCGGGGCGCGGCGACCCTACAAATTGAGCCTGTGCTTGCGCTGGCTGGCCCACAGTGACTGCGGCGTCAGCGTGGCGGCCTGGCCCTGCCCCTCGACCCAGTCTTCGGGCGCCGTGCCCGCGCCGTCCGTCTTGTTGACCGCGGTGCTCACCTGCAGCTTGGGGCCGGTGCCCACGACGTAGCCGTGGCCGAAGTTTCGGCTGATCACCACGCCGGTCCCGCGGACGTTCCAGAGCGTGTTCTGGGTCGCCGTGTGTCCCGCGCCGGAGGACCAGTCACCGCGGTTGCGGGAGGCCCAACCGTCGTTGAGCACGCTGTCTTCGACCAGGTTGAACATCGCCAGCGAGTGATGAAACTCGGAGAACGCGGTCGGCGCAAAGGCGACGTCTTTCGAGATCATGGCCTTGCCACCCTCGCTGAGCAGCCCGGTCCACACGCAGCCGGCGGTGCCGAAGCCCCAGTTCTGGATGAAGTTGTGGCGCCCCTGCTGACCGATGCAGTCGCGCGTCAGCACGTGGGTCGACTGGCGGATCTCGAAGAGGTAGCCGTTGCCACCGCCGCCGCGATGCTGGGCTCTCTGCAGGTGACAGCCCTGGACCGTGACCCGGGTGCTGTCGCTGATCACGATGCCGCTGGACTGCAGATGCGCCCCCGGCATGTGGCCCTCTTGCTTGGGGCCCGGCGGATCGAAGCTGTGGACGTTGCGCGCCCAGCAGTCCCGTACGCCCTCGAAGCCGATGGCGCGGACCTGGTTCTGAGCCCAGGCGTCGTCCCAGTCGACCGCGTTGCCCACCGAGAGCTCCTCGACGCCGCACTCGCTCAGGTAGCCGGTGACGCGCTCGAGCTGGGGCTTGTCGCGATAGGTGACCTTGCCCGGGAACCCGGGCGCTCTGCCGACCACGGTGCTGCCGTGCCACGAGGGCGTCAGCTTGGTCACCCGGCTCCGCCAGAAGCGGACACGCTTGCCGTTGAAGGCCTTCCACGTGCCCGTCATGCCGTGGTCGGCGACGAACCCGGGGGTGATCAACACCGTCAGCGCCAGCTCGTCGCCCTTCTGCAGCGTGGGCTTGGGCGGCAGGTTGACGTGGTACCCCGGCCACAGGTCGGACGGGCCTGAGGTCGAACCGGGGGGAAGGTGGGCCGGGGCGACCAGGTCGACCTTGGGCTGGCCCCTGAACGTGAGGTGGGCCTTGTGGGACATGCCGACGTGCTTGGTGAACCAGAGCCGCGTCTGGGCGGGGCCGGCGCCGCGCAGCACCGTGCCCGACGCGGTCACCAGCAGCGTGCCGTCGACCCGGAAGGTGCCGGCCGGCAGCGCCACCACGCCGCCGCCGAGCTGGGCGACGGCGTCGATGGCGGCCTGAATCGCCGCTGTGCTGTCCGTGGCGCCGCTCGCGTCCGCGCCGTGCGCGAGCACGCTGACGGCAGGTGTCGTGGGCTGCGGCAGAGGCGCGGCGCCGTTGTGGTAGCCAGCCCAGGAGTAGTCGATGAGCCGCTCCCCCGCAGGCCCCGGCACCGGGTGCCAGCCCTCCTTGACGAGGACGCTCTGCCAGGGCGCGCCGTCAGCGCTGCCTCCGTCGAGCGCGGTCGCTGCGTCCACAGGGAGGGTGTCCACAGGGAGGGTGTCCACAGGGAGGGTGTCCACAGGGAGGGTGTCCACGGGGAGGGTGTCCACAGGGAGGGTGTCGACGCCCCCTGCGTCTCCGCTGGCGCCGTCGCTGCGCCCGACGGGGTCGATGGCGTCGTGACCGCTGTCCGGGTCAGCGACGACGTCGGCCACGGCCCCCGCCGAGGAGTCGGTCGCTCCCGCACACGCGCACGCCCCCACGGCCAGCAGGGCGAACGTGACAGCGCGCAGCGCGGCACGGGCGTGCGGTCTCCAGGGTCGTGCTCGGGTCATGGGCGCAAGGTAGCACGCGCGCAGAGGCGGAGTCGCTGCGCCGGGCCCTCGGGTGCGGCCACGGCTGCCCGGCCGCGCGCCAGCGACAGGTCTGCACAGCACTTGCACCGGAGCGCCATGGACGGCCCACGGGGACTGCACGAGCGCGCGCCAAGGTGGGCCTGCACCCGAGCCCTGGACCCCGCCATGCCCCTGACCCCCAGCCACGCCGCCGCCGTGCTGCCCCTCGCCCGTACGCGCCTGCCGCTCTCGGCGCTGGTGGTGGGCAGCATGATCCCCGACGCGCCGCTCTTCTTGCAGCTGCGGAACTACGCCACCACCCACAGCGTGCGCGGTGTGTTCAGCTGGAACCTCGCGGCCGGCCTGCTCGCCTACCTGCTGTGGCGGGTGGTGCTGCGCCGTCCGACGCTGCGCTGGCTGCCGCGGTCCGTGGCGGTGCGCTGGCCGCGCGACGGTCCAGAGGCACGGTCCCCGGTGTGGGTGTCGCTCGGGGTGACGGTCGGCGCTGCGACGCACGTGCTGTGGGACCACTTCACCCACGGCTACGGCTACTTCGTACACGCTATTCCGGCGCTGCAAGGACCTGGCCCGCTGGTCTCCGTGCCCCTGTTCTCGCTGCTGCAGCTGCTGAGCAGCCTCGTCGGTGGTGCGGTGGTGGTCGTCTGGTTCGCCAACCGAGAGCCCGCGACCGAGGTAGACGGCGGGGCGCACGCGACGCCCGGCGCGCGCCCGCTCTCGGCCAGCCCGTGGCGCCGTGTCTTGCGCACCCTGCGGCGACCCATGGCCCTGCCGCTCGACGAGCTGCGGGCGTGGCTCGGTTGGTCGCTGCTCGCGTTCTGCGCGCTGCTCGTCGCTGCGGTGCAGGCGAGCCGGGGCCCCTACCCTGTGCACCACACCATCACCGGTACGGGGCTGTGGCTCGTCGCCCTGTGGACCCTGGCCGCCGTCGTGGGTCACGCGACGGCGTGGCGCCGCGCGGCGCCCAGCCTCAACCCGGCGGCCAGGCAGCCGCCGGACCTGCGGCGTCCCGAGCGCCGCTCAGCCCGCTGACCCCCAGAGCGTCAGCCCGCTGACCCCCAGAGCGTCAGCCCGCTGCCCCCCAGAGCGTCAGCCCGCTGGAGCCCCCAAGAGCGTGGCCACCACGTGCGCGGTGACATCGACACCGGTGAACCGGCTCATGTCGCCGAGCCCGCCGGGCGCGTGTACGTTGACCTCGACGATGTGCTCGCCGATGAGGTCGACCCCGGCCACCCGCACACCGTGCTCCAAGAGCGCGGCGCCGGCCTGGCGCACCACCTGCCGCTGCCGGTCGGTGAGCGTCACGCTCACCGCCTCACCCCCGGCGTGGATGTTGCTGCGGAAGGCGCCGGACGCGGGCACACGCTGGACCGCAGCGTCGCGCCCGGCCAGCCGCACCGGCTCGCCGTCGAGCAGCAGCACGCGCACGTCGCCCTGCTCTGCCCCGGGCACCCAGCGCTGCGCGATCGCGGGACCGTCGCGCAGCACCGCGTCGCAGATCTGCTGCAGGTTCGGGCGATCGCCCTCCGAGACCAGAAAGACGCCCGACCCGTGCGTCCCGGCGACGGGCTTGACCACGACCCCGCCGGGCTGCGCGGCGACCCAGGCGAGCAGCGTCGACCGGTCCGTGGTGACCAGGCTCACAGGGCGCAGGTCCGCCGGCAGCCAGCTCAGAAAGGCCTTGCTCCACCCCAAGCTGAGCGTGGCGGCGCTGTTGACCACCGCCACCCCCTGCCGCTCCAGCAGGCTGGCCACCAGCGCGACGTGGCGGTGCAGCGGCGCCCGCGCCACGTCGCGCGCCGGGTTGGTCCGCACCAGCACCAGGTCCCCGGGAGCCAGGGCAGGCGCTCGCCGCCCCAGCGCTGCGCCCTCCGCGCCCGGCCCCACCAGACCCTCCACCCCGTGCCCGAGCGACACGAGCGGCGGCACGCCGCGCCCGCTGCGCAGCTGCGCCACGGTGAGCTCGCCCGTGACGCGAATCCCGCGCAGGCACACCCGATCTCCCGGTGACAGCGACACGCCGTCCACGGCGCAGAGGTAGGTGGGGACGTCCAACTTCGCCGCGGCGTGGGCCATGGCCACGGTGGCGTCGCCCAGCAGCGGATCGTCGACGCGGTTGACCAGGACCACGCATCGCCTCGGCCGCGTCATCGTGCCCTCCAAGCGCTGGACGCGCTGGTGTGGTCGTGGAGCCCGGAGCCCTCCGGCGCGACCGCCCCCAGGTGCAAGATGCGCGCGCCGGTGTCGGCGACCGGGTCGACCGAGTGGCCGATGACGATGCCGTCCGTCGGCGCGCGATAACTCTCCACGTGTTGCCCCCACGGGTCCACCAGCGTGGCGACCTCCTCGCCGGCGCTCACCCGGTCGCCCAAGCCGGGCAGGACCCGCAGCAGCCCGCCCTGGTTGGTGTAGAGCCAGTGACTCGACGAACACACCACCGGCGCGGGCCCCAGCTGCACCTTGCGCCGCGGCAGCACGCCCGCCTCGACCAGCACCGCGCGCAGCCCCCGCACGGAGCCGCGGACCACGTCCCGCTGGATGCGCTGCGGGTTCCCCACCTCGACCGTGATCGCCGGAATCCCCAGGTCGCTGGCCGCCCCGCGCAGCGTGCCGTCGGCGGCGGGGCTGTGGACGATGATCTGGGGGCGCTGCAGGTGCGCGAGGCGCGCGGTCCGGGCGTCGTGCATGTCGGCCCGCACGTAGAGCGTGTTCACCCGGCCGGTGCTCGCCGTGTGCAGGTCCAGCAGCAGGTCGACGTGACGGACGATGCGGTCCATGACCCGGTGCGCGTAGATGCGCCACGGCGGCCCAACGGGATCACCGGGAAAGTGGTGGTTCAGGTCGGCGCCCTCCACCAGCAGGCGCCGGCGCCCCAGGAAGCCGGGCACGTTGACCACCACCGCAGCCACCACGGTGCCGCGCATGTGCTCCACGTCGAGGCTGTCGAAGAGCCGGTGGATGACCGCGATGCCGTTGAGCTCGTTGCCATGCACGACCGCGGTGAGGCCGACGACAGGGCCAGGCTTTCGGCCGCGGGCCGCGAGCATGGGGATGGCGACGGGCCGGTTGAGCGCGTCGTCGCCCACGCGCATGGCGAGGCGGTGGACGCGACCGGTGGTGAGCTCGTCGGGGACGAGCATGTCGATGTGTCGGACGTTGGTGTTCACGGTCACCCTGGGGCGCGGGCGCGCGGTGGGAGGGGGCAGGGGCCGGCCCTCGATTGGGGCCACGGAGAAAGGGCTCGTGTCGGGATCTACCGTCGACCCGCGTCGGGGTCTATAGACGACCGAAGCTCCCCAGGGCGAACCCTGGGGAGCTTCGGCGCGTCGACGTCAATGTCGTGCTACGAGCCGGGTGTCTAGCAGACTGCGGCGCACCTGATTGTCGCCGCAATCTGCTAGCTTTTCCGTCTCTTGGGGGGGCTACGAGCGCCCCCAGCCACGGCAAGCCGTGGCTTCCCCTTCCCAGCAGACTGACCGGCGTGGCCGCAAGAACGGAGAACAGGGGCAGTCTGCTAGCCCGCCTTCTTGGCCTTCTTCACCTTCTTGGAGCGCTTGACCTTCTTGGCCTTCTTCGCCTTCTTCGCGCGCTTGGCCTTCTTCGCGCGCTTGGCCTTCTTCGCCTTCTTCGCGACGGTCACGGCGGACTCGCTGCCAGCGAGCTGCGGCGCAGCGGCGAAGGCGGTGGTCGACAGGGTCAGGGCGAAGACGAGTGCGATCAGCTTCACCAGCAGGCTCTTACGCATGGACTTCCTCACAAGTGGACGACTGGGTTGCGTCCGGTGGCGCGGGAGTGCGCCCGAATCTGGCCTGGCGCGAGAGTGCGCCGGAGTCTGGCGGAAGAAGTTGCATCGGCCATGCCACTCGCTCTGACATCCGTTCAACCTATTGCTTTTGCAA
>JAUIAC010000262.1 GCA_030425545.1 bacterium
CCTCGACCTGCGCCGCGTCGGCCGCAGGGTCGGCGGCGGCGGCAGCGAGGGCCTTGGCGAAGTCCGCCCCTTCGGCGCCGAGGCGAATCCGCTCCTGGGCGCGCTTGCCCGAGAGCAGGTACAGGCGCGACAGCGCACCCAGCCGGGTGCGGGCTTCGTCCTCGCTGCCGAGGTCCTTCGCGAGCTGATCGAGGCGGCGCCCACGCCCTTCGCCCAACAGGCGAAGCACGCGCGCGTCACGGTCGCCGAGCCGCATGGCGCGCCGCAGCGCGCGGTCGCGGAGCTGCCAGCGGCCGTCGACACGATGGATCTGCAGGCCGCTGCGCAGCCGATAGCGGGGCGAAGCCACGCGGGCGGTCTAGGCGCCCACCTTGTCGTCCACCGAGATGCCGATCTCCGGCACCGGGAACTCCTCTTCGACGCCCAGGGCGGCGGGGGCCACCACCGAGGCGGGGGCGAGGCCCATCTTGGCCTTGAGGGCGGCGAGCGCGTCCTCGGTGCCGGAGTCCGCCTCGAGCGCGGCGAACTTGTCGTCCAGGTTCTGCCCGGACAGCTCCCCGGCGAGATCCGCAGACGCCTCGGCCTCGGCCTCGGTCTGCTCGACCTTCTCGGTCATGCGGTCGAAGGCGTCGAAGGCGCTGTTGTCGTTGAGCCCGCCCATGGTCTGCTGAATCGACTTCTGCGCCTCGGCGCGCTTGGCCCGGGCGATGAGCAGGTCCTTCTTGCGCTTGGCCTCACCGATCTTCTGGTTGAGCTTGTGCAGCGACGAGCGCAGCTGCTCGGTGGCCTGCTTCTGCTGAATCCACTGCTGCTGCCACTGCGCCGACAGCGTGTCCTGCTCGGTCTTGCGCGAGAGCGCCTCACGGGCGAGGCCTTCGTCGCCCTTCTGCAGCGCGAGCATGGCCTTCTTCTCCCAGTCGGCGCTGGACTTCTTGGCCTGGTTCATCTTGGCGTAGAGCCGCTTCTCGTCGGCGATCGCCACGGCGACCTGCTTCTTGGCGGCGATGAACTGCTCGCGCATGTCGATGAGCAGCTGGTTGAGGATCTTCTCCGGATCCTCGGCCTTGCTGACCATGGAGTTGATGTTGGAGCGGAGCAGCAGACCGATGCGCTGGAACATGCTCATGGTGGGTGACCTCTCTGGTGCGCTGCGGGCGGAGACCGACGGGCTGCCGGCAGGCTGGGGTTCTTGGGGGCCGCTCGCCGGTCTCGGCGGCGGCGGGGCCGCGGCGGCTACGCGGCCAGCAAGAGGGCGGCGAGCTCGTCGTGGTGCTCGACGATCGCCAGGGTCAAGGAGTCCACCGCGGCGAGGAACTCGTTCTCGTCGAGGTTCTCGGACTGCAGCACCTCGACGACGACCACCGCGCCGTCCTCGATCGCGTACGCGCCCTGCACCATGTCGGTGGCGTTGAGCGTGAGCATGCGACGGAAGAGCTGCGCCTGCGCGTCTGTCCCCAGCTTGGGCAGGTCGAAGAGCTTGCAGCGAAAGACGACGAGCGGGTCGGTGTGCTGCACCACGATCTGGACGCCGCCCCAGGTCTGGTCCTGCAGGATCCAGGTCCCGGGAGCCGCCTCGGTCGCGTCGATCTCGCTGCGCAGGATGAAGTCCTCAATGTCCTCGTGGGTGCGTGCCATCCGCGTCACTCCTCAGGCGCGCTGTGGCGCCGGCCGGTGGGGTCGTTGGGGAGCCGGAGCCTATCGCCGTGAGCCATGGCTAGGCAAGCGCTGGCCGGCGCGAGGCGCCGGTGCTTCCCTTCTGACTCCAGGGCGTCACAATGGCCCCGTCGCGTCGCCCCACGGCAGGCCGACGCGCACGTGCGTACCCCGCCCGCGAGTCCGCGCCACCGCCCTCGCGACCGTCCCCGCGACCGATCTCGCGTCCGATCTCTGGCCAGGAGCCTCCCCATGCGTCCGCCCGCCTCGCCCCTGCTCAGCCCAAAGTCTCCGCGGACCCGTCGCGGGTCGTCCGCCCCGGTGGCGGGGCGCCGGGGTTCGCGCGCCATGGCCCTCGCGCTGGCGGCTGTCGCGGCGGCCTGCGCCACCGCGACAGCGCCGCCGCCGCCGCCGCCCAAGCCGATCCCCCTGCAGACCCTGGCGACCTCGATGCAGGCGGAGATCGACCTGATGCAGCGCATCTTCGACCTGCGCCTGCGCGCCGGGAAGCTGCTCGCGCAGCAGAACGCCAAGCTGCAGAAGCGCGGCTTCTCGCGGCGCGTGCCCGCCAACCCCACGCTGCCCGCGCTCGAGTCCAACCTGCGCACCCACGCCGAGGCCCTCAAGCTGGCGGTGAGCGGGTGGGAGGCCAAGATCCGGCCTCCGAGCGCCCTGCCCAAGTCGCGCACGCTGCAGGTGGCCGAGATCTGGCAGGCCCAGACCGAAGAGATCCACGGGGTCATCGACGCGCGCATCACCCTCAGCGGTGACATGAAGGCGATCGTGCAGTACGTCGACCTGCTGCCCAAGCACGTCGAGCGCGCCGTGGTCGTGACCGGGCACACCCCGCTGACCGGCGGCGTGCGCTTGATTCTGGAGGCCTTCTACGAGCGACAGCCGCCGGCGCCCAAGGTGCAGCTCCGCTGGCCCGCGTTGGAAGATCGACTCGAGGCGGCCGGCTGGAAGGCCGACGACCCGAAGCTGAAGACCGACCCCGCCTGGCCCACCCTCGAGAAGCTCGACAAGCTCGGGCGCGCACGCACCCCCGACGTGCGCTCGGTGATGGCGGTGGCCAACGACTTCCCGCGCTGGAGCGCGCGCGCGGCGCTCTTCAACAGTCTGGCCGAGCGCATCAGCAAGGTGCGGGGCGTGGGCGTCCTGCGCAGCACGCCGGTGCCGCCCGACGCGCCCTTTCCGCCGGTCCCGGCCAAGGCCGCGGAGGCCGGCGTGAAGCCCGGCGCCAAGGCGGCGCCCAGCGCGCCACCTCAGGGCACGCCAGCTGCGACGAAGTAGGCATTGACGATGTGTTCGTGAGCTGCCGCGGCGCCCGCGTCGGTCAGCAGAGCTGACCCGGTTGCGCCGTCAGAAGCGGATCACCAGCCCGCCCTCACCCGGCTTGTACTTGGCCGGGGCGGTCTCGGTGCGGCTGAGCAAGATCGCTGCGGTGGTCGCGCCAGCTGCGGCGACCCCCACGGCGGTCCAGAACCACCACTTCTTGAACACGGACTCGGTGCGAACCACGGGGCCCACCGCCTTGGGGATGTCCGGCGCCTTGAAGAGCTCGACCACCAGGGCCTCCACGGCCTTCTTGTCGCGCCGCATCCACTTCATGGTGCGGGTGATGCGCTTGACCACCTGACGACCGGCGAGGTTGGCCAGGGCGAGCTGCACCTTCATCTTCTCGCGGCTGCCCGAGACCTGCAGCACCACCGCGCGCGGCGAGTTGAGCAGGCCCTGCGCCTCGCTGAGGTCATTGGGCTCCACCGCGCCGTCGAAGATCTCGTTCAGGCGCGCGAGCATCGCGTCGAAGGCCGGCTTGCGGCGGGCCTTGACCAGCTCCAGCTTGACCGCGGTGTTGTCGCTCTTGACCTCTTTGACCTTGCCGAGGCGCGCCATGCCCTGCTTGTAGATGCGGATGTACTGGTTGCCCGCGAAGGAGCGGACGAAGGTCGGCGAGATGCCGTAGTAGCGACCGTTGACCCACACCTCGGCGTTGGCCGGCTCGGTGCGGACCTCCCACGTCACCGGCTTGCGCAGCAGCACGCTGTCGCGCGCCTTCTTGTAGGCCGCGACCACCTTGTCGCCCCACTCGCTCAGGTCGTGCTCGGTCTTGGGGTGGTAGACCACCGACCGCGTGAACGCCTTGTGCGCCGCCTTCTTCTGCCCCGAGAGGTAGAGCGCCACCGCGTGCAGGACGAAGACCTTCTCCACCAGGTCCTGGTCGGAGACGTAGGCGAAGGACGACATGAGGCCCGTGACCGCGGTCTCGAGCTCCTCGGAGGCGTCCTCCCAGTTCTTGGCCTTGAGCTGCTTGCTCGCGGACCGGAGCAGCCCCTTGGCGCTCCGCACGTTGTTGCGGTGCAGGTCCTCGCCGCCGACGTTGAGGGTCTCGTCGACCGAGCGAAAGCGGACCTTGGCGTCGCGGCGGAGCGCGCGGGCGACGTCGTGCGCGATCTCACGCTGCGCGCGGCCGTCGGTGCTCAGATCGATCAGCGTGACCACCTGCCCCTTTTGCGCGAAGGCCTGGCCCACGAGCGGGGGCGACGCGACCGCCATGGCCACCAGCGAAGCGAGGGCCAGCGTGGCGAGGGATGGGCGACGACGCGCCACAGCCTGCCGATGCAGCGTGCGGGGGATCATGGAGGGCCTCCGACTCAGGCCGAGGCCTGCTGCCCAGCGACCTTGTCTGCCAGCGCAGAGAGGCGCTCGAGCAGCTCGTCGATCATAAAGGGCTTGTCGAGGTGATCATCCGCACCGTAGAGCGGCGCGGTCATCTCGTTGAGGTTGGGGCCGATGGCGGTGAGCATCAAGATGCCCACGTTGGCAAACTCGGTGCGGGCGCGCAGGTTCTTGCACACCTCCCAACCGTTCATCTGCGGCATCATGACGTCCAGCACGATGAGGTCCGGCTTGCTGCTCAGGGCAGCGCGCAGGGCCTCTTCGCCGTCGTGGACGAGGGTCACGTCGTAGCCGGCGCCCGAGAGCGTCGCGCGGAGCATGTCGGCGATCTCCAGGTCGTCTTCGGCGACCAGCACCTTCAGCTCGCTTTGGTTGGCCATAGCCAGTCCTCACAGCAGCACCCGCGTCGGGGTGGGCAGGGTTGGGATGTCCCGCGCGGTGTGCGCGGGTCAGGCGACCTCCGGGCTGACTCACCTTTGGAGCCGGGCTGGGGGTCGCGGGGAAGGGTACACCGTGACCGGGCACGGCGGGGGCGGCTGGCCCCGGCAGAGTCACGCGGTGGCGACCCGGTTGGCTAGTCGTCGTCGCCGGCGACGCTCGCGGCAGCGGCCTTCTTGGCGATGTCGCGGGCCTCCGCGGACCGTGGGTCCATGGTCGGCAGCACCCCCATGACCTCGCGAGCGAGCCCCTGGGCGGTGGCGTAGTTCTTCTTCTCCATGTGGGACTTGGCCTTCGCCAGGAGCTGCGCCGCCTTGCTCATGCACTGGTCTTCCAGCTTCATGGCCTTGGCGTTCTCCGGGTCGTAGTTCATGGCCTCGCGCACCGCCTCGGAGGCCTTGGCGTAGCGCCCGCGCTTGTAGAAGGCCTGCGCCGCGGTGACGTAGGCCGCGGTCAGCTTCTTCACCAACATGGGCCCGAAGTGGCCGTCGACCCGCTTGTCGGCCGCGTAGGCCTTGCGGAACGCGCTCGCCTGCTTGAGGGGGTTGCTCTGCGACTCCGCCGTGCCAAAGGCGGCCGCGACGTCCTTGCTGGCGGAGAGGTACTTGGCCGCCTTGGCCCGGTCCTTCTTGCTGTAGCCGCCCTTGGTGAGCGCCGTAAAGGCCTGCTGGGCCGCGCTCCACTGCCGGTTGTGATAGGCCTTGAGGCCCTTGCTCAGCAGCTTGTCGGCGCTGACGCTGGGCTTGGCCGCGGCTTCGCCCTTGCTGTCCTTGCCGCCCTTGTCGTCGCCGCCCTTGTCCCCCGCGTTGTCGCCGCCGGAGCCCTCGCCCTCGAGCTGCTCTGCCAGGAGCTTGCCCTCGGTGTGCTTGGGGTCGAGCTTGAGCACCTGAGCGATGAGCTTCTTGGCCTTGTCGGACTCGCCGGCCTCCATGGCCGCGCGCGCCGCCTTCAGGTAACCGTTGGCCAGGTCGACCTTGGCTTCCTTGATGGCGTCCTGCGCCTCGGAGAACTGCTCGGACGAGTTCGGCACCTCCTTGAAGTGCTCGATCGCCTCTTTGTAGCGCTTCTTCTTCGCCAGCTTCTCGCCCTCTTCGAGCGACTCCGCGGCCTCGAGCTCCTCCTCGGCCTTGTGGAGCATGCCCTTGACGTCGGTGTTGGTCGGGGCCTTCTTGCGCGCCTTCTTCAGCGTGTCGACCGCCTCGGCCCACTCTTGGTCGTCGATCAGACCCTTGGCGTCCTTGATCAGCGCCGAGATGTCGGGCTCGTCGCTCTTCTCTTCCTTGACCTCGTCGTCGCCGCTCATGACGAGCCACGCCGCCACGCCGCCGCCGCCGAGGACGAGGATGCCGGCCGCTGCCAGGCCGATGATCAGGCCCACCTTGCTGCCGCCCTTCTTCGCCGCAGCGGGAGCGGCCGCTGCGCCGCCGGCCTGGGGGAAGTCCCGCGGCTTCGGGGCGGCAGCGCCCTCGACGTGCAGCTGCATGACCGTGGTGCCGACCTCGATCTGGTCGCCCGAGGTCAGCCGCTGACGGGAGACGCGCTCGCCGTTGACGTTGGTGCCGTTGGCGCCGCCCATGTCGATGGCGTCGACGTCGTCGCCGCTCCGCACGATGCGGAAGTGCTTGCGGCTCACGGCCGGGTCGGCCAGCACGATGTCGCAGTCCAGACCGCGACCCACGAGCGCGTCGCCCTGGGTGATGCGGTGGACCTTGCCGCGGTCCGGGCCGCTGACGATCCGCATCTCGATCGGGATCGCCGGGGCCGGCGCGGGGCGCGCGGTGGGGCCGCCGCCTGCGTTGAAGTTGTCCAGATCGGCGGTGCTCAGGACGCGGGTGGCGTCGTCTTCGTCGTGCCCGCCGCCCCCGCCGTGCGCCATGTCGTCGTGCAGGGTCGGCGGCGGGCCGCTCGGTGCGCCCTGCCCCGGACGCTGCCGCGGCGCACGCCCGGGCGGCGGTGGTGCAGGCACAGGGGCCCGCACCATCTCCGTCGGAGGTGGCATGTCATCGTCGATGAGGTCCATGGCCCGGGTGGCCTCGACCTCATCGTCGTCAAAGGGGTCGTAGTCGTCCCGGCTGCCCGGATCGATCCGCCTGCCGTTTCCGAATCCCATCCCACGTCGCCTGTCGCTCATGGATTCCTCGTCCACCTGCGTTGCAGCGCCACAGCGGCGCAGTCGGGCGGTCGATGCCCGTAGCGCGTACCATAGATCGATGACAGCAACAACGCCATGAAACCGCCAGAACTGGACTTCGTAAGGCGGCAGAAGCAACCACGCGGCGCTCTCGCGGCGGAGCGTGGGCGGTCACCCGGCCAAGGGTGCCCGTGACAAAAGCGCAGCGGCCTCCCCCGGCCGAAGCCAAGGGAGGCCGCGCGACGAACGAGCGCGCTGCTCGCGTCCAAGCCGGAGCGTGGTGGCGCGGGTCGATCCGACGATCGACGCCACGCCGAACCCTGCGTCAGTCGACGTGGATGAACTTGCGGCCGCGCGAGGTGCCGAACGACACGACGCCGTCCGCCGTGGCGAAGAGCGTGTAGTCGCGGCCGGTGCCGACGTTGCGGCCGGCGTGGAAGGTCGAGCCCACCTGGCGCACCAGGATGTTGCCCGAGACGACCTGCTGGCCGCCGTAGCGCTTCACGCCGCGGTACTGGGGGTTGGAGTCGCGGCCGTTGCGAGACGAGCCCTGTCCTTTTTTGTGAGCCATGGTGGCCTCCTGAGGTGCTGCGCGGGGTGGCCGCGGCTACCGGTCTGAACCCAAGCGCGTCGCCATGGGTCCGGGGTGTTCGGAGCCGCGACGAGGCGAGCGGTCGTTGATCAGGCGTTGATCTCGAGGATGCGAACGCGGGTGATGTACTGCCGGTGACCCTGGGTCTTGCGGTACTTCTTGCGGCGCTTGTGCTTGTGGATCAGCACCTTCTTGTCGCGGGTCTGCTGCGTGATCGTCGCGGTGACGGTCGCGCCAGCCACGGTCGGCGCGCCGATCTGAACGGCGTCGTCCGAACGGACCAGCAGGACGTCGTCGAAGGTCACGTTGCTGCCGCGCTCACCCTCGAGCTTCTCGATGGTCAGCTGGGCGCCGGGCTCCGCGCGGTACTGCTTGCCGCCGGTGCGAATGATTGCGTAGTTCGCCATCTTGCGTCTCCTGGAGGTGCCCCCTGAAAAGGGATGAAGTCTGTGCGGTGGTGCGGTCCGGCGATCGGGTCGCGCCACCAGGGTGGGGGCGTCTGGTGCGAGGTCGGCGTGGCAGTGCCGAGCGCTCAGCCCAGTACCGTCGTGTGAGCGACGGGCGGCGGACATTGCCCACGCGCCCGGGAGGTGTCAAGGGTTTTGGCCGGGTTGTCGCAGCGGCTGGCGTCGGCCGCGCGGCGAGGCGCGCGGGGTCGTCCGGCTCTCCCAGCGGACCGCGGTGGCGCGGCCCTACTTCGCGGCGAGGGGGTAGCTCTCCACGGCCACGCCCTGCGTGAGCTCAGCCAGGTAGTTGGCCCGCACCCCCAGCCAGGTCTGCACGGTG
>JAUIAC010000263.1 GCA_030425545.1 bacterium
GCGCCGCGCTGACGTTCAAGGGCGGGAGCGTGTGGGTGGGGAGCCAGGCCGCGGGCGTCGCGGCGGACTCGCTGGGCGCGTGGCCCTGGACCCTGGCACAGGCGGGCGTGCGTGGCGTTCAGCCGACCGCGACCCTCACCGGCGACGGGCTCCGTGGCCTCGTGACGCAGCTGGCGGAGGCCGAGGTGTCGGCGGCGCGGGCCGCGGCGCTGCGGGCGTGGGCCTGGAGCGGCGCGGCGCCCGGGCTGCGGCTCGATCTCGGGCCCGCGCCCTGGCAGCTGCCCGCCCGGATGGGGCTGGGCCTTCAGACCCGTGCGGCGCTCGACCAGAGCCGCGCGGCGGGGGTGGCGCACCTCGCAGGCCGGGCTCAGCGGGGGCCGGGGAGCAGCACGCCAGCGCAGGCGGCAGACCCGGCGCAACGGAACGCGGCGTTGTCGGCGGCGCGACGCCAGGTCGAGGACGCCGCGGCCTGGGTGACGGCGACCCTCGCGGCGCTCGAGCCGAGGGCGAGCGCGCCGCAGGGCGACGAGGTGGGCGCAGCCGCCGACGCTGAAGGCGAGGCTGCGCCCGCCGCGGCCGACGACGCCCTCGCCACCAGCCCCGCTGCGGAGCAGGTCGACGCCGACGCCCTCGCGCGAGTGGTGCGAGAGCAGCTCGGCCGCGGCGCCACGCTGGCGCTCGAGCCCGTGTGGGAGTCCCTCGCTGACCCGGAACGGCCGGTGGCCAACGGGCTCCGCGAGCGCGTCACAGCGCAAGAAGCTGGGCGCGCCGCCGGTCGCGCGTTGCCCCTGACCCAGGAGGGCGTGAGCGCGGTCGCCGACCTGCTGGACGCGGGAACCCCCTTCGCGGCCGGTGTGGTCAGCGGTCTACTGGAGCGCGCCGTGGACGCCCGCACGGTGGACACGCTGACCGCCGTGCTGAAGCACCTGGGTCTGGAGCGCTGCTGGGCCTTGGCGGATCTCAGCGGCATCTCGTCCCTGTCTGCTCGCGGTCTGGCCCGGGTGCTCAAGCAGCTCGACGCGGGGGCCACGCAGTGGTCGGACCTCATCGGAGCGGCGCCCCCGACGGTGGCCGCGTGGGTGCTGAAGGGGGCGCCCCCACACATCGTGTCGCGTGTGGGCCCGCGCCTGCGGCAGCAGCTGCTGTCGCGGCCGCCCGAGGAGCTGACGCCGCTGGTCCGGGCCCTGATCGCGATGAACGAGGCCGTGCCGATTCGCGCGCTGGGCGAGGCGCTCCTGGAGACCAAGGGGCGGGGATGGAGCGGGCGGCTGGTGCCCGAGGTGTGCCGCGCCCTGCTGGCCCACGGCATGGGAGCGGACGTGTTGGTGCCGCTCTTTCTCGATCGCGGCGCCGACGAGCAGCTCCGGCTGCTGATCTTGCGGAGCCTCGACGGCGACCGGGACCTGCTCGAAGCGGCGACGCGCTTTCGGCTGGGCGAGGTGGTGGAGCCGAAGCGCATCCAAGCTCGCCTCAAGGCGGCGCGAAAAGAGCTGAAGGGGCGCGCATGAGCGAGCGACAGGACCGAGACGGCGAGCCGCACGGGAGGTCGACGCGCTCGTCTGGCGTGTTCTCCCCGACCTCGGTTGGGCGCGGCGCGGCCGTGTCCGAGCCGGACGAGCTCGGCTTCGACCTCGAAGAGTCCACCCAGACCGAAGCGACGCCGCTCGCGGTCGCAGCGGCACCCAAGCCCGTGGGTGGCCCCGCCGCGGAGGACCCCTTTGCCGCGGCGCTGGACGCGGCCCTCGCTGGGCTCAATGGGCCGGGAGACTCCCCGGCGACGCCCGAGGTCCCAGCCTCGACGTCGCTGGCGATGCCCCAGGCTGCTGTCGCGCTAACCGGGACCCGCCCGGCGGCTCCTCCGACACGCGAACGCCCGCCCAGCGGAGGGATGCTCGGTGGGCTCGACGCCGCGCTGGCCGACGCCATGGCGGAGGCCATGGCCGCCGTCTCAGGCGAGCCAAGCGCCGCCAGTGGCAGAGCTCCGCAGGACAGCGGCTCAGCCCAGGGCGACCGCGGCGGCACAGCCCTCGGCGCGCTGGCGGCCCAGGGGGTGGTGCTGCGCCGGCCCGAGCCCACGGCGGCGGTCCCGCCCGAGCCGGCCACTGCGGCGGACGCCCCGGCCCCAGCGCTCTCCAACGACGAGTCGGCACCGAGCGGAGACGACACGGGCTTCGACAGCCTCTTTGAAGACGGCGCGGCCTGGTCATCCCCGACGTCTTCGTCGACGCCGTCAGCCGCGTCGTCGTCACCTTCGGCGCCCGAACCAGCGCCACCGGTCGCACCCGAGGCCGCCGCCACGTACGGCGATCCGACGCCAGCGAGGAGCGACGAGGACGCGGCGCTCGCCGACGCCAGAGCCGCACAGGAGGCCGCGGAGGCCGAGGCACAGGAGGCCCTCGCGGCCTGGCCGCCGCTGCTCGCTGCCCTGAACCGGCTGCTCCAGACCGTCGCCGCGCCGCGCGCGGACGCCCTCGTGATGCGCTCTGCGGCCCAGGCGGTCGAGCGCTGCGTTCAGGCGTGCCTCGAGGACGCCCAGCGGCCGGTGGAGCTCGCCTTCCTTGGGGGCGCGTGGTGGCTCGACGGGCAGTGGCTGCCGGTCGCGGCGACGCTACGAGGGCAGACGACAGTGCTGACCGCGGCGCTCAAGCGCAGTCAGCGCGTGGGGTTCGCGCTCTCGCGCGCGGCCAACACCGAGACGCTCGTGTCCGCCGCCCAGGCCATGGTGGCGGCGGCGAAGGGTGACGCGAGCGCGCTGGACGCGCACGCAGGAGACGGCCTGCGGTGGACGGACGGCGCGGGGACGCGCCCCGACGTGGAGGTGTGGGCCAGCGACGTCGTGGGACGATGCGTGGAGCTGGCCGACCGCGCCCAGCAGTCGGGCCCCTTCCCCGAGGACGAGGCCATCGACCGGCTCGACGAGCTGAGCCAGGCGCTGTCAGCGCAGCCCGGCGCAGTGTTTCGCGCCATCGAGCTCCGCACCGGGGCCTGGACGACCCCGTGGAGCGCAGTGGCCACCGCCGCCACGGCGCTGCAGCTGTGTCACAGCGCGCGCGTCGCTCCGCGCACCGCCCACGCCCTCGCGCTCGCGGTGCTGCGAGCCACGACGGCTCCGGCCAAGTCCGGCCCGACGCCCGACACCAGCGCTGCGGCGGCGCTCGCGCTCGCCAAGGCAGCGCCACCCAAGGACACCTGGCGCCCAGCCAGCACCCTGGCCCAGGGCCTGCTGGTCCAGCTGGCGACGGCGGTCGAGTCGCCGCCGAGCGGCCTGCTCGCCTTTCTCCACGACGCGCACCGCGCACGGCTCTCCGGCAGATCGCAGTGGCTGGACGCGCTCGAAGCGGCGGGGGGACCCTGGCTCACGCCGACCCTGCTCACCGTAGGCCCCCTGCCGGTGGGGACCGCGGTCGCGCTCGGGGACACGCACGTCGGCGTCGTCGTCGACCTGCCTGGCGAGGCCCCTCCCCTGCGCCCCTTGGTTCAAGTGGGACAGCGGGTCGTGCGCCCCAACGCCGACGTGCGCCCCCTTCCCGTGTCCCCCTGACCCTGTCCTAGCAGACTGCGGCGGATTTGATTGTCGCCGCAATCTGCCAGCAACACTCGCCTCACCCCCACCGGCCAGCGCCGGCCCCCATCCCAGGAGCACCGATGAAACTCTGGAGCGACACCTTTGCCGACGGTAGCGCCGTGCCGGAGGCCAACGCCTTCTGCAAGCCAGACGCCGCCACCCACGCCACGTTTTCTGACAACCGCAACCCCCACCTGGCCTGGAGCGATGTCCCCGCGGGCGCGCGCTCCTTCGCCGTGATCTGTCACGATCCCGACGTGCCAACGGTGGGTGACGACGTCAATCAAGAAGGTCGTACGGTTCCAGAGGACCTCCCGCGCGCAGACTTCTTCCATTGGGTCCTCTTCGACCTGCCGGCCGGACAGCGCACCATCGCCGAGGGCAGCCACAGCGACCAGGTCACGACTCGGGGCAAGGCGGGTCCCGAGGCGCCGGGAGGCGGGCGCCACGGCACCAACGACTACACGGGCTGGTTTGCAGGGGACGCCGACATGAAGGGCGACTACTACGGCTACGACGGGCCGTGCCCACCGTGGAACGACGAGCGACTCCATCACTACGTGTTCACGCTCTACGCTCTGGATGTGGACCACCTCGCCGTGGGCCCGTCCGCGACCGGAGCCGACGTGCGCGCAGCCCTCGCCCCCCACACGCTGGCCACGGCGACCTGGACCGGGACCTACACGCTGAACCCCGCTGTCCGCGCTTGAGCGGGGATGGCCTTCGGCGGGCGGGCCAACAGCTGATGAGCCCCGAGCCGTCCAACGTCGGCCAGCTCCTGCGTCGCGCCGCCGCGCGCTGGCCCGACCGTGTCGCCGTCGTCGAGGCAGGCGACGCGGCCTCCGGGAGCGCGCGCGAGGTCGGCGTCCGGGGAGACCGCCGTGTGGAGGTGACGTGGGGCGCGCTCGCGGCCCGGGCCGAGCGCTGCGCGCTCCGACTCGGTGCGGCGGGGCTTGGGCGGGGCAGCACGCTCGCCTTGCTCGCGCACAACCACGCAGACTTCGTGGCCACCTGGTGCGGTGCCGCCCTCTCGGGCTGCACGGTCGCGCCGATTCCGACCGCGTCCGCGCCCTGGGAGGTCCGGGTCCGCGTCGCCCTGGCCGACGCGCTCGCGGTCGACCGCGCCGGTGGGGCCCTCGCCGCACGCGCCGAGCTCGACGGCCGCCCGGTGCTGCCCCTAGGAGCGCTGTGCGCGCCCTGGTCCGCCACTGCCCCGGCGCCGCTGGCCGACGATTCGCTCGGGGCGCCGACCACCGGCGGCGACGACCCGGCGCTGCTGCTCTTCACGTCGGGCACCACCACCGCGGCGCGCGGCGCGGTCCTGAGCCACCGCACGCTGGTCGCCCACACGACCGCCGTCACGCAGGGCGCGCTGCAGCTGGGTCTAGACGACGTCGTGTTCGGCGCCCTGCCCTTCAGCCACTCCTTTGGCTGCCGCATGGTCATGCTGGCCTGTGCGGTCTCGGGCGCGTCCATGGTGACCATGGGCCGCTTCTCGGCTGGTGACGCCGCGCGTGTGCTCCGCACCGAGGGGGTGACGTGGTTGCCCGCGGTGCCCACGATGCTCGCCGGCTTCGTGCGGCTCGGACGCGCGCTCGACCTGCCGGCGCTGCGCTGGTGCTTGAGCGCCGGCGCGACCCTGCCGGAGCCGCAGCGGCTCCGGGCGTCTGCGGCGCTCGGCGCGCCCGTGTATCAGGGCTATGGCATGACCGAGGCCACATTCGCAGCGCTGGATCACCCGCCTGAGGCGCCGACCCCTGGCACCGTGGGGCGGGCTGCACCTGGGGTGTCGCTGCGGGTGACCGACGACGCCGGGCGGACGCTGCCCGCTGGGGCCCGTGGAGAGGTCCGTGTGCGGGGCGGCAACGTGTTCTCGGGCTACCTGAACGACCCACAAGCCACGCAGCGCGTGCTCTGCGAGGGCGAGGTCCGCTCCGGTGACATCGGCGTCCTGGACCGTGACGGACGGCTGCGCATCGTCGACCGTGCCAAGGATCTCATCCTCCGCGGCGGCTTCAGCGTCTACCCGTCTGAGGTGGAGTCGGCGTTGCTGGCTCACCCCGACGTCCACCAGGTCGCGGTGGTGGGTCTACCGCACCCGGCGCTGGGGGAGGAGGTGGTCGCCGTGGTCGTCAGCGGTCAGCGCCCGCGGCCGGAGCTCGGCCCATGGGTCGAAGCCCGGCTGGCGCGCACCAAGCAGCCGCGAGCGGTGGCCTGGGTCGACACGCTGCCGCTGGGGCCCTCGCGCAAGGTGCTCAAGCGGACGCTGCGCGCCCAGCTCGCGTCTGGGGCGCTGCCGTGGACCCCGCTACCGGCAGGCGACGCGGTGAAGACGACCGAGGCGCCTTGATGTGCCGGTCCAAGAAGGCGAGCTGATCCGCCCACGCGCGCTGCGCGAGCGCGGTTCGCATGAGCGCGTGGAAGGTGTGCACGCCACCCTCGTAGCGCTCGGTCTGATGCGGGACCTCCAGGCGCGCGAGGGCGGCGCCGAGGCGATCGGTGTCCGTGCGTACGGGGTCCTTGTCACCGCTCAGGGCGAAGGTCGCCGGAAAGGGGCGCTCCGGCGCGTCGGCAGCCTCGAGCATGAGGATCGGGTTCGCGTAGGCGTGCTCCGGTCGCGGCGGCGTGTGGCCGGGCAGGTAGAGGTCGCTGACGGTGTGGATGCGGCCCTGCATCCACTCCGGCACGTGCACGGTCGCCGCGTGACGCTCCGGGTACGACACGCCGAGGTAGCCGCACGCTGGCAGCAGCACTCGGGGACGCAGGTTCAGCTCCCAGACCTTCTGCGCCCAGGGCTCCGGACGGCGCCAGGCGCTGGAGATCGCCAGGCCGGTCACCAGGTTGGCGCCGGCAGACTCGCCAGCGAGCGCGAGCCGCCCCAGGTCTCCCCCCATGGCCGGGGCGTGACGCGCGATCCACCGGAGCGCCTCAGCCACGTCTTCGACGGCGGCCGGGTAGGGCTCCTTCGGGGCCAGGCGATAGTCCACGTTGAACACCAGGTAGCCGTGTCGCGAGAAGCGGGCGGCGATCGCCCAGTGCGTGTCCTTGTCGAAGAAGCGAAAGCCGCCGCCGTGGACGTAGACGAGCACCGGCAGGCGCGCCGTTGAGTTCGCCTGGCGAGGGCGGTACACGTCCAAGTGGTGCATGGGCCCCGGCCCGTAGCGGACGTTGTGGGTCACCTGCAGGCCGCGGCGCTCCGGCCGGATCGGCGGCGCGTGCCGCAGCGAGCGCGCGACGCGCTCCACGTTACTCAGAAACACCTTGGCGTACGCCCAGTTGGTGACAGCGCGGCGACGAGACATGGCGCACTCCTGAACGTCGGCGACCGGAGGAGCCGGCGCGCCACCAGGGAACTTGGGGCGATGCGGGAGCAGGGCCCCCCGCGGGCGCAGTGACGCGGCGTCTCCGAATCGAGCCCGGCCACGGTTGGCCGACTTGTGTACGTCGTTCACAACGCTGTCGCAAGCCTTGAATTCTTCACTCACCTCCGGCGCCGGACCGGAGCTGACCAGGCCAGCGCGGCGGCGCTGCCCGCGCTCGAGACCTCCACCGATGCACGACGACACGCGGCTGCTGACCCGCGACTTCAACCTGCTCGTGCTCGCGCACCTGCTCCAGGCGGTGGGCTGGTCCACGATGCTCTTGCTGCCGCTGTATCTGAGCGCATTGGGTGGGTCGCGGGCCGCGATCGGGACGGTCATGGCGGCGGCCGCCGTGGGCGGCATCGCCCTGCGACCGGTCGTGGGGGTCGCCCTGGACCGCTGGGGTCGCAAGCCGACCATCGGAGTCGGGACCGTGGTCATGGTCCTCGCCATGGCGGGTATGGCGCTGGTCGACCGCGTGGGCCCCCTGATCGTCGGTCTGAGGGTGGTCTTCGGCGCCGGGACCGGCGCGCTCTTCACCGGCTACTTCACCCTCGCCACGGATCTGATCCCGGCCAGCCGCCGCACGGAGGGCATCGCGCTCTTCGGCATCTCGGGGCTGGTGCCGCTGGCGGTCAACCCGCTGGCGGAGCGCCTGGGCGTGGTGGGGACCGACATCCGCTGGTTTCTCGCGGCGATGAGCGGCGTGCTGCTGCTGAGCCTGCTGCCCTTGCGCGCCGTGCGCGAGCGGCCGCGACCGCCTGTGGGCGAAGGGCCCGGCCTGCGAGACGTCCTCGCCGGTCTGCGCCGCCGCTCGCTGTGGCCGGCGTGGCTGGCCACCGTGGTCTTCGCCTCGCTGGTCGTGCTCTACATGGCCTTCGCCTCCGTCACCGCGGAGGCGCGCGGCCTCGGTCACCCTGCGTCGTTCTGGTGGACCTACGCGCTCGGGGCCATCGCCGTACGGCTCTTCGGCGCGCGCATGCCCGACCGGGTTGGGCCGTCGAACCTGGTGGTCCCGGCGCTGGGGATCGAGATCGCTGGGGTGCTCGTGCTGGCTGGCGCGCACGACGCCGCCCATCTCCAGCTGGCGGGGCTGCTCGGCGGCGTCGGGCACGGCATCGGCTTTCCGGTGCTGACGAGCCAGGTCGCGACACGGGTGCCCGAGACCATGCGGGGCGCGGCGCTCTCGCTGTTTACCGGGCTATGGGACGTGAGCTTCCTGCTCGCGCCGCCCGCCCTCGGTCTCGTCGCCGACCGCCACGGCGACGCAGCCATGCTCACCGGCGCCGCCCTGGTGGCCGTCGTCGCGCTCGCGCTCTGGGCGCTCCTGGA
>JAUIAC010000264.1 GCA_030425545.1 bacterium
GCACGTGCGGCTGGCTCATCGTGCGTACGGACCGTATCCTCACACGACTCCGGGCAGGGGTGAGGAGCCTGACGCTTGCGACAGCCATCGGCTGCAACACGGCGCCCATGTCGGGCGGACCGCGCCTTGTGCGGTTCGCTCGTCCGTGCGCTTGTGACGCTGACGCTGCTCTCGCCGGTCGCCTGCGGAGACGTCACCTTGGCCAGCAAGGGCGAGGCCTGCGCGCGGGACGGCGCCTGCGCCTCGGGCTTCTGCGAGGGCGTGGGCGCAGACGCCACCGGGGGGCGTTGCGCCGATCCCAACGCCGACCTCGACGGCGACGGCCTGGACGCGGTCACGGAGCGCGCCGCGGGGACCGACCCGACCCGCCGCGACACCGACGGCGACGGCATCGACGACCCGACCGAGATCGGCAAGAACCCGGCCAACGCCATCGACAGCGACGGGGACGGCATCCCGGACGCGGCCGAGCACAACGGGCAGGACGCCGACAACGACTGCCTGGCGGATCACCTCGACGCGGTGAACGGTATCCCGGCGAGCAAGGAGGCCCTCGCGGCCGCGTTCTGCCAGGTCGGCGTCTGTGCGGGACATGCGCCGCGGGCGACCTGCAACGGGGCCATCGGAGACGTCACCTGCGAGGTGATCGACGTCGCCGACTACGAGCCCGAGGGCGAGACGCGCTGTGACCGCAAGGACAACGACTGCGACGGGGTGACCGACGAGGCGCTCGACGGCAAGGCCGGCGCGGTCTGCGGCGCCAGCGGGGTCTGCCTCGACGCGCCCTCGTCACGCTGCGTGGGCGGCCAGTGGGTCTGCAATCTGAGCGGGATACCGGGCTACGAGACGGTGGAGACCACGTGCGACGGGGCCGACAACGACTGCGACGGGCAGACCGACGAGGCGCCGATCTGCGACGACGGCGTGAGCTGCACGGTGGACGCGTGTGTCGCGGGGACCGGCTGCTTGCACACGCCGAGCGCCAAGCTCTGCAACGACGGCAACCCCTGCACCATCGACCTGTGCGAGCTGCCCAAGGGCTGTCGCTCGCTCTCCCACATCGGCACATGCGATGACGGCGACCCGTGCACCACAGGAGAGAGCTGCAGCGGCGGGCAGTGCCTCGGGGGTACGGCGACGATCTGTGACGACGGCAACTCCTGCACCATCGACCCCTGCAACCCCGCCAAGGGCTGCGTGGCGGTGGCGCTGCCCGAGGGCACGGCGTGCAAGCCGAGCGACGGCTGCCAGCAGGCCGGCACGTGCATCGAAGGTGCGTGCAAGGGCCACAGCGCGGTGGTGTGCGACGACGGCAACCCCTGCACCGACGACTCCTGCGACGCGGGGGTCGGCGACTGTGCCCACGTGGCCAACACGGCGCAGTGCAACGACGGCAACCCCTGCACCAAGGACGACAGCTGCCTCGGCAAGCTGTGCGTCGGGGTGCCGCTGCCGAGCTGCTGCACAGACGACACCGACTGCAGCGACGGCAACGCCTGCACCGACGACTCCTGCGGCGGCGGCGCGTGCACCAACAGCACGCTGGGGCCCAAGGGCGAGCCCTGCGAGGACAACAACCCCTGCACCGGCCCCGGCGCCTGCGATCAGGGGGTGTGCGCGGGGGGCCCCTTCTCCACCTGTGACGACGACGACGGCTGCACGCTCGACGTGTGCAAGGTGAGCGGAGGAAAGGCGATCTGCAGCCACGTGTCCCTGCCCAACGGCGCGAACTGCGACGACGGCGACGTGTGCAACGGCTTCGGCGCCTGCCTGAAGGGGGTCTGTGTCGTCAGCGGCGCGCTGGTCTGCGACGACGGCAACCCGTGCACCAACGACAGCTGCAACTCGCAGCTGGGCTGCACCCACGTGCCGCACCTCGGCGCGTGCAACGACGGCAACGCCTGCACGCTCGGCGACGGCTGCGCGTCGGGCGCCTGCCTGGGCAAGGCGCTGGAGTGCGACGATCTCAACGTGTGCACGACCGACGTGTGCAAAGTGGACACGGGCTGCGGCTACCTGCCGGTGCCGGGCCCCTGTGACGACGGTGACGCCTGCACCTCGGGCGACACCTGCACCGAAGGTACGTGCACCGGCGGCGCCGCGGACTGTGACGACAAGCAGCCCTGCACCGTCGACACGTGCACGTCGCTCGGGACCTGTGCCCACGACGCGACGACCACCGAGTCGACCGGCTGCGACGACGGTGACGCCTGCACCCTCGGCGACACGTGCAAGTCCGGTGTGTGCACCGCTGGCGTGAAGATCGACTGCGACGACGGCAACACCTGCACCGACAACGCCTGCGACCCGACGTCGGGGCTGTGCAAGTCGGCGCTCAAGAAGGGCTCCTGCGTCACGGCGACCGGGTGCGCGTCCGACGCGGTGTGCACCAAGGGGCTGTGCGTCGGCAAGGCGATCGCGGGGTGCTGCGCGTTCAACGGCGACTGCAACGACTTCAACCCCTGCACCATCGACACCTGCGACAAGGCCAGCGGCAAGTGCGGCCACCAGGCCGTGTCATCGCTCGCCTGCAGTGACGGCTCGCTGTGCACCGTGGGAGACGCCTGCGTCGGCGGTCGCTGCCAGGGGGCCGCCTATCTCGGCTGCGACGACAACAAGCCGTGCACGCTGGACTATTGCCTGGCCAAGAGCGGCTGCACCCACCTGGTGACGGTCACCGGCAGCTGCCCCGACGGGGACCCCTGCAACGGCGACGAGCGCTGTGGCGTGGGCGGGTGTCAGCCTGGGGTGAAGCCGGACTGCAACGACAACAACGCCTGCACGCTCGACCTGTGCGATCCCGCCAAGGGCTGCACCAACGCCTGGAAGCCTCCCGGCACCGCCTGCGACGACGGCTCGCCCTGCACCACGGGCGACGCCTGCGACGGCAAGGGCGCCTGCGCGGGCACGGCCAAGGTCGGCCCGGGCTGCTGCGTGACGGCGGCGCAGTGCGACGACAGCTACGCCTGCACGACCGACGCGTGCGACGGCCAGACCGCTCAGTGCGTGCACACCCCGCTGCCCTGCGTGCCGGGCGGGACCTGCGTGGCGGGCTGGTGCGAGACCGGCACCTGCAAGGCCGCGAGCCGCTGTCTGGCGCCGCAAGCCCTGGGCGAGGGCTTTGAGGGGACCGCTCCTGCGGGCTGGCACTTCACCAGCGAGGCCCCGCCCGTGAGCCAGGGGGTCACCTGGGCCGCTGGAGCGACGCCGCAGGCCCCCGAGGGCTCCCGAGCGCTGCACTGCGAGCTCGCCAGCGGTCAGTTCACCGCGTCGCTGCCGCCCATGGCGCTGAGCGCCGGGACCTGGAACGTGCGACTGAAGGCGCGCGTCGACGTCGACAGCGCCGACTGCTCCCAGGGCGCGCTGCAGGTGCTGCAGGGTGGGCAGCCGCTCCCGGGCGGCAAGCTGTGTCAGTCCGCCAACACGTGGACGGCCCTCGACCTGCCCGTGACGGTCACGCAAGACGGCGGGACGCTCGACCTGTCGCTGGTGTTCGTGGGGGTCGCAGCCAAGGTGGACGCGGACCGCGGCGCCTGGGTCGACGACGTGCAGGTGGTGGCGGCGCCGGCCGGTCAGGGGTGTGCGTGTACGCCCTGACCCCGCGGCGCGCCTCGCGCCGGCTCACCGGCCGGACGGCCGTGGCGACGACGGCGCTGGTCCTGGTCGTCGCGTGCACGACGAGTTGCTCCGAGACCCCGCGGGTCTGCGGCACCGACGGCAGCTGCCCGCCCCACACCGTGTGTCTGGAGGGGATCTGCAAGAACGTGCCGTGGTGGACCGACATCGCCAGCCTGGACGCCGACGCCACCGGCGCCGCCGACGTCGTCGGTTGCCCCAACGCGCCGCCGGCCGACCAGACGTCCGTCCGTGCGTCGAGCGCCGGTGGCTGGGTCGACGGCGCCCTCGAGGTCTTCGGCGGCGACCCGAAGGCGGGCGGCCGGTGCCAGCCCCACGGCACCGCCACCGCGTTGGCGCGCCGGTGGCGTCCCTGCGCGGGCTGGCAGGCGCACAGCGGCAGCGTCCCAGGCCCGCGCGCGTCGGCGGCGAGCACCCAGGGCCTCGACAGCGTGTGGATGTTCGCGGGACGCAAGCGGACCCAGCCGGGCGGGCCCTGGGTGCTGCTCGGAGACCTGTGGCGTCTGAGCGGCAGCCCAGCGCGCTGGACGCTGGCGGCTGCGACCCACGCCCCGCTGCGTCACCACAGCACGCTCGCGGTGCAGCAGGATCCGCCGAGCCTGTGGGTCCACGGTGGCGACGCGGGCACGCTGGACAGCACGCCGGTGCTGCTGCCGGACATCCGCCGCTACCGCATGGATCAGGGCGTGTGGCAGGTGCCCCCCGTGTCGGGCAAGACGCCCGCCGCCAGGGCGGAGCACTGCCTGGTGGCGATCGACGGCGGCAAGAGCCTGCTGCTCTTCGGTGGACGCGGCGCCGCCGGCCTCCTCGGCGACACCTGGCGCTTCGACACGCAAGCCTTCACGTGGAGCCAGGCCTCGGGACCGGCGCCGTCCGCTCGCCGCGGCGCGGCGATGGTGGTCGCCCAAGGGTCCGTGTGGCTCTTCGGCGGGATCGACGCCAGTGACCAGCGCTTCCGCAACGACCTCTGGCGCCGCCCGGCCAAGCCGGGCGGGACGTGGACGCGCGTGCGGGCGGGCGACCTCGGTGCGCAGGCCACCGTGGGCGGCGTAGCGACCGCCATGGAGGACCCGTGCACCCCGCCGTCCAACTTCGTGGTCCTCGACCAGCAGAGCCCACCGCGGCGAGCCCACGCGCTGCTGAGCGTCGGCGAGGGCGCGCTCTGGCTCCACGGCGGCCGCGGCGAGTGCGGCGCCCTGGGCGATGTGTGGCGCTTCGACCTCGCCACCCAGTCCTGGCAGCTCGTGGGGGCCGACACGCGCGGCTGGTCCTGCGCGCGAAGCGGCGCCACGTGCGCCAACTGGTGCGGCACGTAGGAGCGTGCAGCGCTTGCGGCGCTCGGCACGGCGTCCGTACACTCCCCCGAGACCCAGAACCAGGAGCCTGCATGTCTGCCCTTACCCGCCTCGCTGCCTTGAGCCTGCTGCTGCTCACGCTGCCCGGCTGCTCGTCCTCCGCGCTCGGAGGCGGCGACACCAACACGCGCACGGGGCCCTGGTGGGTCTGCCCGCCGGTCAAGGGGTCCGGCCTGGAGCACGGCAAGAAGTGCGCGCAAGACAGCGACTGCATGTACGGCCACTGCTTCGACAGCGGTTTCCTCGCCGGCTACGTCAGCGGCATCAAGTTCTGCACCAAGAACAACAACTGCACGGGCGGCGACGCGGCGGTCTGCTCCACCGACGGCGCCTTCGCGTCGGCGTTCGAGAAGTCGACCAGCGGCGGCAACGGCAAGCGCACCAGCCCCGAGCCCTACAAGGTGTGCGCCAAGACCTGCAGCAGTGACTCGGACTGCGCCGCTTGGAACATCGAGATGCCCGACTGCATCAAGAACTCCACCGACTATGTCAGCGTCGGCACCACGGGCGTGTGCGGGGTCAACCCCTTCAAGTAGCGCGGTCCGCGGGGTCGACGTCGCCAGATCGCCCGGAAACGCGGCCTCTGCGGACGACGCCTCTACGAACCGGGCGTCTGCGCGGCCCTCCCTGCGGGCCCGCTTTTCGGGTCTCCCAGCCATCTCGGCGGAATCGTTGATCCTTCAAATTCCGGTGGGTACACTGCCGAGGCACGGCAAACTCGCACGTGACGGAGAGTCAGGCGTTGGACCAACCACCTGCTGCGGCGGCAGCTGACGACCCTCTTAGTACGATCGTACTCATCGTCGCTTGCCTCGCCCTTTCTTTCCTCTTCGCTGGCTCCGAGACCGCCATCACAAGCATGGGTGAACCCCGTGTGCGTCGGCTGCTAGACGAGGGCCAGGGACCGAAGCGTTTTCTTCAGACCTGGCTCGACGACCACACCAGCATCCTCACCTCGCTGCTGGCCGGGAACACCCTGGTCAACATCATCGCGTCGGCGCTCACCACGTCGTTCACGCTGGAGCTCGCGGGGAGCGGACAGATCCCCAGCGGCTGGCGCGAAGGGGCCATGAGCGCCAGCGTGTTCGTGCTGACCATGTTCGTGCTGGTGGTCGGCGAGATCGCGCCCAAGACCCTGGCCAAGAGCCATCCGACCTGGTTTCTGCGCCCCTTCTGGCTGGTGTGGATCTTCCACGTGTCCACGACGCGCCTGACCCGCGGGCTGTCGTGGGTGGCCAAGCAGCTGATCCGTGCGCTGGGGGTCGACGCAGACACGAACGGCTTCGTGGTGACCGAAGAGCAGATCGAGGACATGGTCCGCATCGGCAGTGAAGAGGGCTCCATCGACGGCCGCCGCGGCGATCTGCTGCAGAACGTGTTCGATCTCTGGGACATCTCGGTCTACCAGATCATGACCCCGCGCATGCAGGTGGTCGGCCTGCCGGTGGACGCGACCCATGACGAGGTGTTGACGGTGGTGCGAGAGACCTCGTTCTCGCGCTTCCCCGTCTTCGGTGAGACGCCCGACGAGGTCCTGGGCCTCTTCTACGCCAAGACGCTGATCCAGCCGGAGGTGGTGGCCCACGGGTTTGACCTGCGCAAGCACCTCAGCGAGGCGATGTTCGTGGTGCAGAACCAGAAGGCTGGCGCGCTGCTGAAGGAGTTCCAGACGCGCGCTGTACACATGGCCGTGGTGGTCGACGAGCACGGCGGCACGGAGGGCATCGTCTCACTGGAAGACGTGCTCGAAGAGCTGGTGGGCGAGATCTACGACGAGCACGACGAGGTCGAGAAGCTGGTCGAGGCCACGGGGCCGGACAGCTGGATCGTGGCCGCCAACGCCGAGCTACGCACGGTGGAAGAGCGGACCGAGCTCGAGCTGCCGGAAGACGCGCCCTACAGCACCATGGGCGGGTTCGTGGTCGACCAGCTCGGCAAGCTGCCGTCGAAGTCCGACTCGTTCACGTGGCAGAACTTGCAGGTCACCGTGCTCGAGGCCGACGACAAGAAGGTCCTACGCGTCGCCCTGCTGCGGCTGCATCACGTCGAAGAAGAGCTGGCCCAGGCCGGCTGAGACGCACCGGCAGGTTGAGGCGCACAGCCGGGCCGAGGCGCGCCGGCACGATGGGACGCGCAGCCGGGCCCAGGCGCGCCGGCACGATGAGACGCGCTGCCGGGCCGGCCGCGCGGGGCGAGCGACAGGTCGACGGACCCGGGACAGAGACCTCGGCGCTCAGTTGCCGCCGACGTTCAGCGTCAGGTTGGCCTGGGGCGGGTTGACCTGCACCTCGCGGGTGGCCAGGGCGGCCGCGGTCGCGCCACCGACCACAGCGGCGCCGACGGCGGTCCAGAACCACCACTTGCCGAGCAGCGAGTCGTCCTTCTTGACCACTGGCTTGGGCAGGTCGACCAGCTTGATGTCGAACTTCAGCGCCTCGCCGGGGCGGACGTCGATGAGCTTGCTCTCCGGCTTCTTGCCCGGGGCGACGATCTCCAGCTTGTGCTTGCCCGGCGCCACGTCGCCGTCAAAGGGCGTCCGGCCGATCGGCTTGCCGTCGAGCAGCACCTGAGCGCGCCGGATGTTGCACGTGAGCCGCAGGATGCCGCCGGAGGGCACCAGGTCCGCCTCGACCTCGCGGCTCTCGCCCGGCTTGACCCGGATCGTGTCGACGAAGGGGGTGAACCCGCGCTTCTGCAAGCGCACGACGTGCGGCTTGTTCGGCGTGACCACGAGCGGCTCTTCCATGGGCACCACGCCGACCTGCTTGTCGTCGAGGTAGATCTTGGCGCCCTTGGTCATCGACATGATCTCGATGGTCGTCTTCGCCGCCTTCTTGGCTCGGCGCGGTCGGCGACGACGCGCGTGGGCGTCAAAGGCCGGGCCGAGGACGAGCAACGCCGTCATGAGCACGCCAAAGGCGCGGACGGAGCGGCGGCGAGCAGCGAGCTGGTCGAGCATGGTCGAGGTCTCCGGGCCCGCCTGATGCGGGCAGCGCGCCGGTCGGGTCGCGCTGGGGCTCACGTGCAGGGCCGCGTAGCGCCCTGCTGCGTTGATGGTGCCGTGGAGAGGCTGAGCCAGGACGCCCCCCATGCACGTCGAATGTGCAGGCGTGGCGTCCGTCGCTGACGGCCACGCGCCGCTAGAGTGTGGCCGCGTGGTGCAGGCGAGGCAAGGAAGCGGCAGCGACGGGCTCGTGCGGTGTCGTCGCCAGGCCTCGGTCACCGGTGGCGGCAGCTCGGCCCGCTCGCTG